>NZ_JBFTST010000002.1:0-538592 GCF_056400165.1 Rhizobium sp. 01L410 | reverse complement strand
ACATGACGACTCCGAACATAAATGGCCTCGACCACGATGCACGTCGCTTGTCTTGCTTCCCAATGCTGACGTTCAGCTAGCATCCCAAGAGGCGACGACTGTCGCATCTCTAACTAGCCTATATGTCGCATCTCTAAAATGCCGCTACACACAAAGATCGCATAATCAACATTATGGAACAAAAAGCCATATCGACTACGATCAAGAGGCCCACAAATCCGCCATTTTGCAACCCTCAGCGCGCTTACTGATCGCTGAGTTCGATTTCGAACTGCATCTGATCATAGGCTGGTTCGACATGATCCGGCGTCTCGCCCATCACCGTGTCGTAGTCCAGCGGCGTATGCATATGCGTCAGGATCGCACGCTTCGGCTTCAATCTTGAAATCCAGTCCAGCGACTGCTCGAGCGACAGATGGCTCGGATGATAGCGATATTGCAGCGCGTCGATGACGAGCACGTCGAGATTTTCAAGCTTCGCTGCAGTTTCGGGCGGAAAGTCGCTGATATCGCTGCAGTAAGCGACATCGCCGATGCGGAAGCCGAGCGAGATGATATCGCCGTGCTGCTGCTCGTGCGGCCGGAACGAAATCGTGCCGCCGGCGCCTGAGATGCGCACCGGCTCCTCAATCGTCTCGATCAGCCGCGGCTCGACGATCGGCGGGTAATTGCTGCCTGGAGGCGTTTCGATGCAATAGCCGAAGCCCTGGCGGATGCGGTCCATGGTGAAGGCGTTTGCATGGATCGGCACGCGCTGATGACCATTGTGAAAATAGCCGCGCAGGTCGTCGATGCCGTGGATGTGGTCGGCATGCGGATGCGTGTAGATCACGGCGTCGATATGCTCGACCCTGGCGGCGATCATCTGCTCGCGAAAATCCGATCCGGTGTCGATGACGACGGTCGTCACGCCGCCATTATCGTCGAACTGCTGCACCATGAAGGATGCGCGTGTCCGGCGGTTCTTGGGATTATAGGGATTGCAGGCGCCCCAATCTCCGGTGATGCGCGGCACGCCTGGCGACGATGCGCAGCCCAGAATGGTGAAACGCCGCCGGTAACCCACGAGGCTAGATCCTCGGCATCTTTGTGAACAGCCGGAAGGCATTCTCGGTCGTGATCGCCGCCATGTCGGCATAGCTGAGCCCGAGCGTCTCGGCCAGCACTTCGGCGGTGTTCACGACGTAAGCAGGCTCGTTGCGCTTTCCGCGCCAGCGCTTCGGCGCCAGATACGGCGCGTCGGTTTCGACCAGCAGCCGGTCATGCGGGATCGTCTTGGCGATCGCGCGCAGCTCTTCCGACTTGGGAAAGGTCAGGATGCCCGAAAACGAGATGTAGCCGCCGAGTTCGACGCCGGTCTTGGCAAGTTCCGGCCCTGCCGAGAAGCAGTGCAGGATGAAAGGGAAGGCCCCCTTCCCTGTTTCCTCGGTCAGGATCGCCGCCATGTCCTCGTCGGCGCTGCGGCTGTGAATGACCAGCGGCAGCCGCGTTTCGCGCGCCGCGGCAATGTGGCGGCGAAAGCCGGTCTGCTGATCTTCAGGCGTCTGCGTGTCGTAGAAATAGTCGAGACCGGCTTCACCGATGGCGACGATCTTTTCATGCGCATTGGCCAGCCGCATGAGATCCTCGGTCTGGATATCCAGCTCTTCATTGGCGCTGTTCGGATGCGTGCCGACAGAACAGAAGACCGAGGGATAGCGTTCGGTGATGGCAAGCAGGCCGTCGAGCTTGCGCACCCGCGTCGAGATCGTCACCATCTGCTTGACGCCCGACTGATGCGCGCGCGCGACGATTTCGTCACGCTCGGCATCGAAGTCGGCAAAGTCCAGATGGCAATGCGTATCGATCAGCATCTGCAGTCCTTACGCCTCAGGCGCCACGTAGCGCGGGAAGACAGGCGTCGGTGCTTCGAGCTCGGTGCCCGGAACCAGGCGGCCCGCTTCGCCGAGCGCTGCGAAATCCCGCTTGTCCGCAGGCGCGGCAACGAGATCGAGCAGCTTTTCGGCCGACTGCGGCACGATCGGTTGCAGCAGGATAGCGAGCTGACGCACGACTTCGGCCGTCACGTAGAGCACGGTTGCCATCCGATCCGGATCGGTCTTCTTCAGCGCCCACGGCGCCTGGCCGGCGAAATAACGGTCGGTTTCCGAGACCACGGCGATGATCGATGCGACGGCCTTGTGGATCAGCTGCTTGCCCATATCCTCGCGGGTGGAGGCCAGCAGCGCATCGGCAGCCGCCAGCATCGCCTTGTCTTCATCCGTCAGCGGACCGGGTTCCGGGATCTTGCCGTCGCAGTTCTTGACGATCATCGACAGCGAACGGCTGGCAAGGTTGCCGATACCATTGGCGAGGTCAGCGTTGATGCGCTGGCCGATCGCTTCCTCGCTGTAGCTGCCGTCCTGGCCGAAGGAGACTTCGCGCAGGAAGAAGTAGCGCACCTGGTCGAGGCCGAAGTGATTGACGAGATTGACGGGATCCACGACGTTGCCGAGCGACTTCGACATCTTCTCGCCCTTGTTGAGCAGAAAGCCGTGGGCAAAGACACGCTTCGGCAGCGGCAAGCCGGCCGACATCAGGAATGCCGGCCAGTAGACGGCGTGGAAGCGGATGATGTCCTTGCCGATGATATGCACGTCGGCAGGCCAGTATTTCGCCCGCGGGCCGTTCCGGTCCTCGATATAGCCTGTGGCCGTGATGTAGTTGGTCAGCGCATCGACCCAGACATACATGACATGCTCGGGGTCGTTGGGAACCTTGATCCCCCAGTCGAAGGTCGTGCGCGAAACGGAGAGATCCTTGAGGCCTGATTTCACGAAGGAGATGACCTCGTTACGGCGCTCCGACGGGCCGATGAAATCGGGGTTCTCTTCGTAATGCTTCAGCAGCTTGTCCTGGTATTCGGACAGCTTGAAGAAATAGCTGGCTTCCTCCACCCATTCGACAGGCGTGCCCTGCGGCCCGTAGCGGACGCCATCGGCGCGCACTTCGGTCTCGTCTTCCTGATAGTAGGCTTCGTCGCGCACCGAGTACCAGCCGGCGTAGGAATCCTTGTAGATGTCGCCGTTGTCGGCCATCAGGTTCCAGATGTTGCGCGAGGTCTCGTGGTGGCGCTCCTGCGTCGTGCGGATGAAGTCGTCGTTCGACGCGTTCAACAGCTTCGCCATCGCCTGGAACTCGCCGGAATTGCGGTCGGCCAGTTCCTGCGCCGTGATGCCTTCGGCACGCGCCGTCTGCTGCATCTTCTGGCCGTGCTCGTCGGTACCCGTCAAGAAGAAGACATCACGGCCGTCTAGGCGCTGGAAGCGCGCCATGGCGTCCGTTGCGATCAGTTCGTAGGCATGGCCGATATGCGGCTTGCCGTTCGGATAGGAAATCGCGGTGGTGATGTAGAAGGGCTTCTTGTCGGTCATGGCGGACATCCGGCTTACTCTATAAAAATTGTCAGCCGCTCTTAGCGCATGTGATGGCGAAGAGAAACACTAAGTTTCGAAAGCAGCAGCGTTTTGACCGCCTCGCGGGCCTGCTGCGCTTGACGGGATTTCGCCGGCATTCTACGCCTTGGTGACAATTCCGGGCGAGGCACAATGACCGTCAAACATGAGCCGATCAACGCAGGCGCCTCAAGGTGTGCCCCGTGAGCCTGCCGCAAACGTTCCAGCCTCTCTATTCGCTTTCCGGCTTTCTCGTCGGCATGCTGGTCGGTATCACCGGCGTCGGCGGCGGCTCTCTGATGACGCCGATCCTCGTGCTGTTGTTCGGCGTTCATCCGGCGACAGCCGTCGGCACCGATCTACTCTATGCCGCGATTACCAAGTCGGCAGGCACCGCCGTTCACGGCATGCATGGCAGGGTGAACTGGCGCATCGTCGGCTCACTCGCCGCCGGAAGCGTGCCGGCCGCCCTCCTCATGCTTTGGCTGATGGCCGGCGTCGATCGCAAGAGCGTCGAAGTCGCGCACACGATCACCATTGCGCTTGGCTGGCTGCTGGTCGTGACTGCCTTCATGCTGATCTTCCGCGCCCAGGTGCTTTCCTTCGCACGTACGGTAATCGGCGAACGCGCCCCGCCCCGGCCGCTGACGATCGCGATTTTCACCGTCATTCTCGGTCTTGCTCTCGGCATTCTCGTGACCTTGACGTCGGTCGGCGCGGGCGCGCTCGGCGTCACCATCCTGCTGATCCTTTACCCGAATCTCGACGTTCGCGAGATCGTCGGATCCGACATTGTTCACGCCGTGCCGCTGACGCTGATCGGCGGCATGGGCTACTGGTTCATCGGCGAAATCGACTGGTTGATGCTTCTGACACTGCTTGTCGGGTCGATACCCGGCATCGTCGCCGGAAGCCTGCTGGCACCGAAGCTGCACGAGCGGACGATCCGCATCGTCCTGGCGCTGACACTTGCCGTCGTCGCCTGGAAACTGCTGACAGGCTGATTAAGGGCCGGGCTGCTTGATGTCGGACAGGATACCGAGGATCGTCTGCTTGCGGTCGAGGTTGTAGGCACCCGAGACGATGAGACGCTCGTTGACATCGGATTGCAGCCTCGCAAGCCGTTCGGCAGCACCGAGATCACCCGCCCTCGCCGCCTGGCGCGCCCGGTTCATCAGGTCGTCGCCGATATGGCTCGCGAAGAATTCGAAGATCGTGTCGCTTTCCTTGCCTGACAGCGCATCGGCCAGCCGGTGCATGGCGCGCCGCGCCGCCGGTCCCTGAGCCGATAGCACATCCTGATAGGCGGAGATGATCTCGCCGCCACCGTAATTCATCAGCTTCAGCGCCTCTCCTACGCTGCCCTTCGCCGCCGTCAACAATGCCCGGTCGTCAACCGCGGCGCCGAGATTGGCAAGTGCCAGAGCCAGCGCATCGTCGCCAAGCGGCGCGAGCCTCAGCGGCAGGCAGCGCGAACGGATGGTCGGCAACAGCTTGCCCGGCGCATGCGACAGAACGAGGAACAGCGCCCGCTTCGGCGGCTCCTCGAGAATCTTCAGGATGGCGTTTGCCGCATTGCGGTTCATGTCATCGGCCGGATCGATGATGACGATGCGCCAGTTGCCGGTGCCCGATGTCTGCGAGAAGAATTTCCCGGCGCGGCGCACTTCATCGACAGTGATCGCCGATTTCACCTTGCCGGTCTTTTCATCGACGGGCCGCGCAAGATGCAGAAGATTGTGCGAAGCGCCTGACGAAATCTGGCGGCTGACTGGCGACGCAGGATCGGGATCGGGAATGATCTCCGGCGCCAGCGCCGGATCGGGATTGGAGAGCACATAATTGGCGAAGCGGAAGGCGAGCGTAGCCTTTCCGATGCCTTCAGGGCCTTCGATCAGGATCGCGTGATGGCCTTTGCCGGACCTATAGGACTGCGAGAGAAACGCTTCCGCGTCCTCATGTCCGAAGAGCTTGGGATTTTCCGCCGGCCAGATAGCTCCATCCAGCAGGCCGGGCCGCTCCTCACTCATGAACGGCTACCGGCGTCTTTTCGGCCGCAATGCCACTCATCAGCTTGGTGATGATCGCAAGGATCTCGGCAGCGATGTCGGCCTCGTCCTGCATGGCATTGACGACGCGGCAACGTTCCGGTTCGCGGGCTGCGATATCGAGATAGGCCTCGCGGCGCTTCTCGTGCGTCTCCAGTTCTTCCTTCTCGAAACGGTCAGGTCCGTCGGCATTGCGCGACTTGACGCGCGCAAGTCCAGCTGTTGCAGGAATGTCAAGAATGACCGTGCAGTCAGGCACCACGCCATTGACGGCGATGCGCTGCAGCGTCTCGATGAAATCGGGTTCGAGATTGCCGGTGACGCCTTGATAGACGCGCGACGAATCCATGAAGCGGTCGCAAAGCACGATCTTGCCGTCGAGCAGCGCCGGGCGGATCACTTCCTCGACATGATCGTTGCGCGCCGCGGCAAAAAGGATCGCCTCCATCCGCGTTCCGAAGGCTTCGGCGGCACCCGACAGCAGCACGTAGCGCACCGCCTCAGCACCCGGAGAGCCACCCGGTTCACGCGTCAGCAGCACCTCATGGCCGCGGCTGCGCAACGCTTCCGCAAGGCGGCGGATCTGCGTCGACTTGCCGGCACCCTCACCGCCTTCGAATGTAACGAACAATCCCGTACCGGA
Source organism: Rhizobium sp. 01L410 (assembly GCF_056400165.1). Lineage (NCBI taxonomy): Bacteria > Pseudomonadati > Pseudomonadota > Alphaproteobacteria > Hyphomicrobiales > Rhizobiaceae > Rhizobium > Rhizobium sp. 01L410. The sequence goes on along the minus strand of NZ_JBFTST010000002.1, from coordinate 532,467 downwards.
CGACAACAGCACTTTCCCGTATTCCCGACATGCCGCCGACAAAACGTCGGCAGCGCCTCGATCTATCTATCCGAAGATGCGCCCGGGCGAAACCTCGCTGTTTCCCGCCAGCTCCGCCTTCCCCGGTAATTTCACGGCAGAATGCGGCCTTCAGGTGGGCTCGGCTTTGTCCCATAGCCAGGAGAAGAACATCGATTCGCCGAGTTCGACCAGGGCATCGACAGCCCGGCTGGTCAGCGATCCCACCGCGATAGTCTGCACCGTATAGAGCGGCACCTCGCGCAGCACCCGGCCGCCGGCAGAAATCACCAGCGTCCCGGCTTCGGCGTCAGCTGCGACCGGCGCCGTCAGCGGCCAGCGATAGATGATCCTCGCCGCCAGCCGGTCCGGATTGCTGACCGGGATATAGACGCTGACAGGCGTCCTGGCCACGAGATCGACATGGCCCGATTGTCCGCCATAGACGCTCGCCGAACCGACGACTTCTTTCTCGGCGAAGATCTGCCGCGTTTCGAAGCTGGTCAGACCCCATTCGAGAATACGCTTTGCCTCGTCGGTCCGCTCCTTGTCGGAGGCGATGCCGCCGAGCGCCAGGAACAGCCGTTTGCCGTCGCGCTCGACCGAGGCGACGATCGAGAAGCCTTCGCCCTCGGCAAAGCCGGTCGCCAGACCGTCGGCGCCGAGCCCCAGTCCGAGCAACGGGTTGCGATTGCGCTGGAAGATCTTGTTCCATTCGAAGTCGGCCTGGGCGAAATAGGGATAATAGGCCGGATAGGTCTGTTGCAGATCCGCAGCCAGCGTCACCATGTCCCGCGCCGTCGTCTTGCTCTTGCCATCCGGCAGACCGGTCGAGTTTCCGAAGATGCTCTTCGTCATCCCGAGCGTCTGCGCCCGGCGCGTCATCGCCGAGGCGAAATTCTCCTCGGTGCCGCTCATGCCCTCGGCCAGAATGATGCAGCCGTCATTGGCGCCCTGGATCGCGACGCCCTTGACCAGGTCTTCGACGCGCACGCGGCTCTTCAAGGCCGCAAACATCGTCGCCGAACGCGACGGCGCACCGCCGGTGCGCCAGGCATATTCGGAGACCGGATAGTCGGTGTCGAGGGTGATCTCGCCGCCCTTCAGCGACGCAAAGACGATATCCATCGTCATCAGCTTGGCGAGCGACGCCGGCGAAAACGCCTGATCCTCGTTCTTGGCAAGCAGCACCGTGCCCGTCGAAGCCTCAATCATATAGGCCTGCGCCGCCTTGGTGACGAAGCCTGCGGGCGCGGGCTCGGCGGCAGCAGCAGATGAAGCGGCCGACAGCACGACCGCGCAAAAACCGATGAGACGCTTCAGCATTGCAAACCCCTGGCGCGAAATCGATTCTGGAGGTTAGTGATAGCGGCGGCCTGCCGCAATCGGCGTCTTAGCGCGCCGGCTGCTTTGCCTGCTGGCGTTTGAAAGACGCAAGGATCGATTCCTCAGTCAGGCCGTCGTTGCGAACCATCACAGCATCGAACGCGATCGGCACTGTCACGGTCCGAACGCCGTCTTCCTGATAGCCCATCGCCAGAGACCCCTGCCCCCAGCCATAGGGACGCTCGTAGGGAACGGGGCCGATTTCCGGCAGTACGATCATTTCGCCCATACCCTGCGGCGCGCTGAGCGTGCCGAAAGCCGATGGCGCCGGTGCGGGTGCCGCATTGTAGCGAGCGCTCGGCGTTGCGCCGCCATAAGCCGTGGCGGACATCGGCACAGGCACGCGTGACGTCTGCGGCGCCGTCAGCGTTCCCAGGCTCTGCAGCTGATCGCTGGTAATGCGGCGGTCATTGGAGGCGACCATCACGCCACTGGCAATCTGCCCGCCCGGATCGACGGCCGGAATACGGCTGCCCTTTGGCACGTAGGATGCCATCAGATAAGGCATGTCATGACCGTCCATGCGCGCCTTGCCGACGTACTGAACGCGAACGCGACCGGTGCCGCTATGCTTCATGTCGAGGAGATCGGCCGTCTTGTTTGAAAGGTCGATGATCCGGCCCTCGTGATACGGTCCGCGGTCGTTGACGCGCACGACGATCGACGAGCCGTTCTCGATATTGGTGACGCGCGCATAGCTTGGCAGCGGAAAGGTCGGATGCGCGGCAGAAATCGACAGCTGGTCGTAGACCTCGCCGTTGGCGGTCAGGCGGCCGTGAAAGGCCGAGCCGTACCAGGAGGCCACACCCGTCTTGCTATAGGAAAAGTCTTCCTTGGGATAATACCACTTGCCTTTGACCTGGTAGGGATTGCCGACGAGATAGCGCCCGCCCCCCTTCGGGATCGGTCCGCCCTCGACGACGCGCGGGCTGGCTTTGACGCCATATTCCTTCTCGGAGAAATATTCCTTCCCGTGGGCGCGCTTCTTCGGCGCCTGAGACGTTGTTCCGCATGCCGTCACCGCAGCGCACATCGCTGCCAGCGCCAGCCACCGCGCACCCGTTGCGAAAGACGCCGCCCCGTATTCCAACTTCATATGTCCCACGCCGCCAAAGATCGTTATGGTTAAGCAAGTGCCCTAAATCGGACCAACCCTGCCTACGCCCCTGCACCTAACGAGACTTTAATTGTGTGGCCAATGTGCCGAATTTGCGAACAATATCGCGGCGGTAGCGGTAATTTTAATCGTTATGGTTTACGGATGGTTAAATCAGGGGTGTTTCGCGTGGCGAGACATATGGCGGAAGAGGTGGGATTCGAACCCACGGTACGGTTTCCCGCACGCCGGTTTTCAAGACCGGTGGAAATTGATTGATTAACTTGCATTTTTTCGTTGTTTCTGCGATACGTTGCGGCATTGTTGCAGAAAATGGGTAAAACCGGCATGGCGAGCATTACGAAGCGAGCGGGGAAATGGACGGTTACGGCGCGCCTTCCAGACAGTTTCAAAGGCCCCTGCAAGTCTCGGTCGATATCGAACACCTTCAAGAGCAAGCGCGACGCCCAAGTCTGGATCGATGCAACAGAGTCTGCGATGCGCCTCGGCACCTGGAAAGACCCGCGGCTCGACTCGAAACCGGGAACATCGAAGGGCTATCTCGATCGTCCGTTCAAGGATGCCATTGAGGACTATCGTGACAAGATCACCCCCGAGAAGAAGGGGGCTGAACAAGAGGTTGCCATGCTGAACATGCTGGCGCGGGAAAACTTCGGACAGAAGACCGTCCGTGAACTTTCGGTCGACGATTTCGTGACCTATCGCGATGCCCGGAAGGAGGACGGAAAGGCAGCTTCCACAATCCGGAACAACCTCAACACCATCAGCGCAGTTTACGAATGGTTGATCCATGAAAAGTCTGTCCAGACGTCAAATCCAATAGCGTCGATCCGAAAGCGGCGGCGGGGTATCCCCCAGCCTGGAGCAGGCAGGGACCGAAGACTTCGGCAGGGAGAGGAAGAACGGATATGGTCAGCGCTTAACGGGGAGACTTGGCAAAACCGTCAATGGCAAGCGTTGTTTCCTGTCCTCTTGGACACGGGCATGCGTGCGGGAGAGGTTCGAAGCATTCTGGCGGGCTGGGTGCGGCGAGAATACGGCTTCATAGTAATCCCGGAGGAGAACGTGAAGGGAGACGAGCATCGATATGTAGCTCTCTCCGGCCGTGCCTACAACTTGCTCCTTCAGCAAGCCGAAGGCGAGCCTGACGATGCTACTGTCTTCAAGATGACGAAAAGTTCAGCCGAACATGAGTGGCAGAAAATCCGGGAGGCTGCGGGCTGCCCTGACCTCAGAATCCATGATTTGCGACACGAGGCCCTGAGCCGGATGGCGGCGAATGGTGCAGACCTGAAGACCCTGATGATGCAGTCCGGCCACAAGACTGTGGCTGTTCTGATGCGATATCTCAACCCTACGAAAGAAGAGCAGCGCGAGAGGCTCTTTGGCGGTGAGAACAGGTAAGGCGTCGACAACTCAATTAAAGCTCTCCCTAAACGAATCTACTCTATTGCGACATAGAAGGGGCTCTGACCGACTAGCGCGTTATTCCTTTTTCGTATTACGAAGGCTTCGATGACATGCACGCCACGGTAGGCTAGCTGTTCCCAACTTTCGTGAGACGGACTGAAGTCTTAGAAGTCTCCTCGAAGACATCCGGCTTGGAACGCTGCCTGGTCAGTATTGGTTATACGCCACTTCACCTCATCGTCTTGCGACGACCTGGGGATGCCCGTGGCCGTTATTGCTCTTAGCTTATTCTCTCGCCAGACGTCCAGCGTAAGCTCACCGATAGTTTCGGGCGCTATCACCAATGATACTTATCGTCCGTCGACTCATCATCATCATTCCTCAACTCTGCGTGTATGGTTTCCAAGGAGCACGACCAAACGATTCTCAAGAGATTTGGCGCGAATGTTCGAGCGCTTCGACTGAAGTTGTCGATGTCGCAGGAGGTACTTGCCGACCGAGCTGAACTCGACCGAACCTACATCGGTGGCGTCGAGAGAGGCGAACGCAATCTCAGTTTGATCAACATCGTTAAGCTTGCAACTGCTCTTGAAACCTCAGTCTCAGAATTGATGCGAGGTATAGATGAGCGTTGTTCGTAAGCTAAAGAGCGATTTCTTTCACGAATTCGAAAAGTTGGTTTTAGAACCGGTTAAGCGGATCGGCGCACAGAAGGACGACATCAGAAAGAAGGCTAAAGCCGTCAATGTGGTAGTCGCTGATGCTCGCCGCATCATTGAGAAAGGGTTGGGGTCAACCACGCTCTCAAAGCAAGACGAGCTCATTGTCCTAGAATATTGCACCACAGTCGCAAATCTCGAATACCGAAACAAGGTTTGGCCCTATGAGTATATGGCCTTATCTCGCCGTATGGGCGAGCTTTGGGAACGATTTTGCAAGTCGGCGTGGGAAAATCCAGTGCGGACCGGCGTTGCGCGAGTAGATGCACCGGACTTCGCCGAAGTGATGTCGAAGATACATCAGCGTGTCGAACCTTCGGTGCCTAAGGAGATCAAGAACGACTTCAGCAACTTGATTGGCCTCATCGACCCTATCAATATGCGTGAAGACGAAGTTTTCGAACTTGATGGGAAATTGTGTGTAATCGACTTCAAAAGCGGGTTTGGCTCCAACGAGAAGGGAAACACGCTTCGTCTTCTAGCTGTTGGGCGCGCATACAAGCTATACGATCCTGACGTTTCCCTGCTCTTTCTCGTCCGCCAGAAACAGAACAACAACTACCTCAACCGAATCCGATCCTCGAAGCTCTGGGAAGTACACACAGGGGTGGAAGCATATGAAAAAATAGACGAGCTTACGGGATCGAACATCTCAAAATTACGAAAAGAGATGATCGATTTTCAGAACGATCTTACAGGTGAATTTTGGGGCAGTCTTGGGTCGGAAATTGATGAGGTCAAGAAGTACTTTGATTGGTAAGAAGCGTACTGATCGCATCATCAATGGCGTGAAGGCGCTGTTTCCTATCGGGTATGAGTAGGATTTGCCTAAACGCCTCATTGTTGTTGCCCATTTCCATGTACCCTTCTGGAAGCGGTATGCGAGAAATGTAGCGCGCGGAGTTGTTCGCGCTCGGATTGATCGTCTCTTTTAGAACTTTCGTGACATGGGTTGAATTGAGGTACAGCAATAGGAACGACAGAAGGTCGGGATTCTCAGGAAACACGCCCACAACGCCCTGATCGAAGACCGAGTTGTTCATATAAGACGCGGTTAATCGTCCACTGGTAACCATTGGCAGGGCAATACCTTCACGGAAGTAAAAGCGCGCGTTCTGTAGTCTTGCTTTTTTATTTGTCCTGTAGTGTTCGACGGCGTCACGATTCCATTTGATCGCCCAGAATGTCTGCTCAAACGGTTCGCGATGTCCACCGCGAACCAATGGGACATAGGATGGGTTCAAAAATCCGTTTGCTTTTTCATCTTCTGTCGGCTCGATAAGTCTTACTTCTTCGTGCCAATTAATCGGATGTCCATTGGCCCTGCGCTGGAGCCTCAAGGGATCAAAGCCGAGGAAGGCATTGTTGTCGCCAGTGTAAATCCCCGTCCTGCACTCCGCTATATCTCCAAGGGTCACCGAATGGCTTGTCTTGGATGCCCGTCTTTTTGATGGAGGCACCCACCCCGTGCCAGTATTGGAGACAAATTCACTTGCCCCCTCTGTTTCCCACGCCACTTTTTCTATGTTTGGAAGCGCAGTCTCGTTCCGAAAATCTGCCCATTGAACGTCCTGAGCGGCTTGTCGCCGATCACCCGCAATGATGCAAAAACTCCCGTACCCAAATTGAACGGTCTCGAATAAACGAGACCGAAAGAGAACGATATGCGACGGGCTAAATTGCTCAACGAGAAACTTTCGAAGTGGTAGGTGGTTGTTACTACTCAGAAATGTATCTGGTACAATGAATACATATCGACCATCATCGACCAATCGCTCCAACGATAGCTTTAAAAACAATCCATAAGATTCCCTCACATAGAATCCCGGAAGTTTCTCTTTCAAGGCGCGTCTGAAGTCTTTCGAAAACTTCAAGCCATAGGGAGGGTTACTGATAACGGCATCATAACGGCTCAAGATTGATGGACGAAATAGGCCTTCTTCTGTTGCCAGCTGGATGAAGTCGCCGTGAATTAGATTGATTGCTCCATGGTAGGCTGCCTTGATGTGCTCAAGAGCCGATACGTCTATGTCGATAGCATCAATTTTGGCTGGTGTACCTCTAAGGTGGGCCAAAAACGCGCCTTTTCCTACGGCTGGTTCCAAGAGCGCTTTTCGCTCGACAGGGCCCAGAAGTGCGCCCATGAAATCGGCAATCCCGCCACGATTGGTATAGTGAGCTTGGGTGTTGCTGTCTGTGTAAAGCGCGCGATCTAGCATATATCCCTCAACGGTACTTAAAGGCATCTATTATAAGAATTTATCCAGCTTCAAGTGGGCACTGCTGATTTCAACACTTTTGCGTCTTGCGAATCCCGGAGCGGGTTGCAAACCGTCGCTGAGACATCGGGTTGCCTCGCCGTCGCCCTTCTTTGTCCGCGAGCGTCGCAACTTGATAGTGGATGACCAAGCTTCATCCGAATTCAATATTGGTGGCCTACGAGGCTCCCAGCGCGCTAGGGTGTTGACGTTACCGCCCAGACACCCTTCCCGACGCTCCCCCATCGACTCCAGGCGTGGCAACACAAAGTGATGGGCTATCGTCCTTGCTGGCTCTTTGATCGAGCCATGCGAGAGTGGATGTCAGGATGTAAACTTCAGTGTCTTCCTCGGTGTCTTGTCTGGCGTGGCGCTTTAAGAGCTCAGACCAGAGGTTCCACCGTTCGATATGGTTCAGCCAATCTACCGATGCCTCGGGGACACGTTTCCGAAGTTCCGACATGGCGTCTCGACGGGCGATGCCGCCGCGGCGGACGTCTTCGAACAGTCGGGCATAAGGGACCGCACCTTGCGACAACACGATATCAACGTAACGGGGCGCGACGTCGAGGCGTCGTGCCAAATCAAGACGCTGAGCGTGGCGTGGCGACATCGGCGGTGCTACATAACGTGGCGGCGGTAGCGTCGTTGACGAGGCACGTCGCAAGGCGAACGAAAACAACGCCAGAAGCTGTAGCGCGGCGGATTGCGCCGGGTTGACGTGCCTAGTGCGGCGGCGCTCGATCATATGCATCCGGAGCCGATCGTAACACGACCGGCGGCGACGTCTCTTTTGGGAACTGGCGTCTTTCATTGAAAAGGTCTCCGTAGATAGCTGTAAGAGGGAATCGGTGCTTGGCTTGGTTCGTTGGGCGGAAATGATTTCCGCTTCCGGACATCGGCGATCTGTCGGACCAGACGCACGGTCTGCGGCTCGAAAAGAGACGTCATCCATGCGGCGAGGTCTCGCGCGCGCCGCAACAGGTCGTCGAGGTCCATCTTTCCGATGCGGTAAAGCTCTAGTCGTTCCCGACGTCGCCCAGCGGCTACCGACGCGTCAACCGGTCGAGCCGTTCGGCGCAGGATTTCAAGACCACGGCTTGTTGGTGTTGCATGTTCAAGATCAGGTGCAGCACCTCCAGCATTTGACCGAGCCGGTCGGGCTGCTCCGGCGTTTCGAGCAACGAGAGAAGCGGCAGGAGGCGCGCTACAGACGTTTCCGTGCTCGCGACGATGGCCAGGACGTCCGCTCTGGCTTCCGATAAGTTGTTCATAGCGGGACTCCGTTTTCATGAAATTCTGGAACTCGGCACGTCGGACACCGACCGCGCGACAGCCGGCGGCAACGAACGCGCCATTGGTCGTCGTAAGGATGGGGCCCTTGTCACCCTCCGCGATGACGAGCCGCTGACGATCCAATTCTAGGTGGAAGGCTGCGCGTCCAAGGGCAAAGGCTGCCTTGAGTGCCGTCCGATCGAAGTCTTGGTTTTCACGCTCGGCCCGTTTCCGAGCGACGTCCGAAAACCCCTCCGTCCTGCGGCGACGTCTTTCGGCACGTGCCGGCTGAACTAATTCCCCGTGTTCGGCCTCGTATTGACGAGCGACGGCTTCAAGGCGGGCGAAATCGTTGCGGCAATCGAGAACCCGGAGGGTGATAGGATCAACCTCGGCCACCGCGACATGGAAGTGCGCGCGTCCTTCCTTGACGTGTCGGACGACGAGGCGCGGGCGATCTCCGCCGATCCTGAACTCTGTATCGATCGCCCGGATAAAGGCCGACAACTGTGCGGGCGACATCGCGCGTTCGGGCGAAACTGAAAGGTGGCGGACGCTGTAACGGCAGCCTTTCACCGTTGCGAGCACATGGGCATCGTCCAGCGCCTGCCGGTCTCCTGCGAGGACGTCGATACATTCGTTCTCGGCAACCTTGTCCAGAAGGTGGCGGGCAAGGTACCGAACGCCGCCGTCGCGACGGATGCGCGTCGTCTGCACGATCATGTCAGGAGTTTCCGGAGACGGGATCGAAGGGCATCGATATCGGCGAGGATGCGGGAGAGTTCGCCATGGTGCCCCACGATCCGTCCCGAGTTAGCGAGCCTCACTAACTGGTTCAGGTTCCCGCCGACGCGGCCCATTGCACCCAACGTCTGGGCAAGTAAGACGGCATGGCTGGCGTCGAAAGTCCGGGCGGGCATGCGGATGCCGAGGGCCGCCCGACGAACCAGTTGGGAAATCGAAAGACCCCGCGCGATTGCGATGTCCTTCATTTTCGAGAACTCGGTGTCGGTAGTTCGAACCCGGACAATCCTCGCGCGCATGCGTATCTCCCATCTACAGCCCCGCATAGGGGCCGAGGGGGTTCACGGGGGAGTTTTGCTCCCCCTGACCAGGGCGTGTGAGGACACACGCCATTGCTGGCTCTTTCCCTCTCTGTTGTCTGAGGAAATGATGGGCTGGGGATTCTGCCGGCGCAAATATGCTTCGGGATTCGAACTGTTTGGAACCGTGTCGATGGCGGACTTCCATGTGTCGAACTTCGAAAGGAATAGATCGAAACTCGAACCATTCACTTCGAATCTCGAAACGCTCATTTCGAATGTCGAAAGATGGGCTGTCGCGGGGACATCACGAGCCGAAATATGAAGTGTTTGTACATGATGGTCACCGTGGTTGGGTAATTTAAGCGTTCATTCGATTTTCGAACTTCCATCATCCGTTCGACTTTCGAACCATCGGCATCAGTTCGAAAATCGAACGATCCTGCGTAAGAGTGAAGAGCCGTCCAGTTTCGCCGAGCGGGTGGTGCGGGCGCAGGCGAAGCCGAGCCTCGGCCGCGACGGCGACAACTTGACGGATCGTAACGCCCATTATCATCCCGCACCCCGGATATGAAACCATGTCCGGGACTAGGCCAGCGCCAATGAGCACCTTTATTCCGTATGGCTGAATTTGCGGTTTCTAGGCCCGCCAGATGGGGTCCAGCGCCGAAAACGATGTCGGACCCATTCGAGACGTTTATCCGTTGCTGACGGGCCGTAATCTTCCATGAACGTGGACGTCCGACAGACTATTCCCTGTCGGACGGTACGGCGTGTAAACTCCAGAGCATTCCAGTTCTTGGATCGCGGATGTATCCCGACCTGATGGCTTCGGATTGCGCGTCCAATTTCCCTCTTTGCCACGCGGCGTCTTTCAATAAGACCATGGAGCTGAAGGTGAGCAGAAACCCGCCGTCATCATAGTCGTCCGAGTTGCCGACCATGTGTCGCAAGACATACCGATTGTTTTCACGGATTGCGGGATCATCCATCCGTGCGATAGCGTCAAGCCGCGCGAGTTTCCATGCGCCATCCGCTTCCTTCAAGTCGCTCGAGAGTTCCACGGCACCCATGCTGAGAGCTTGGCCTGACATCTTCATATACTTCCCTCCTGGCTTAGGCGGCTTCAAATAATCGCGCCGCTATCGAAGGGTCTGGTCGGCAAAAGCTTGGGTCAAGTTTAACCTCACTATGCTTTGGCTCAGGTAAGGGCGTCAGATGGGGTGGCAGCACGGTATGACGTCCGCCCATGCCAGTCCTGTTTACGCATCTGGCGGGCCACAATCCGACGTTTTACGTCCATTGGAACCCAGCGGGTTACGACGGAACGCCTTGGCATATCCTATGACCCGAATGCGCCAGTGATATCGGTGACCGTATATACGCTGACGGAGAAAGAAGCCTCCAAGGACAGCGGCCCCTCACGGGGCCGCTTGTAGTCTATAACTGTACTATCCTCATGTTTCAGAATAGTTTTTTGGCTGTTTTCGCGACCGTGTCGAACGTCGTCCGCATAACCTGCGAAAGTGTGTCCTCGTGCTGTTCCGCGACGATAAAGGAATCATGGACGGGAAGCGCCACGATGCCATTTCGATACATCTGCACGAGAACCTGACGACAGATTTCAGAATCGATATTCTGGAGCGACATGCCGACTCCGCTATGGAAATAGGATTTGATCTCCGGGTGCCGCATCGTGATATCGAGGATCAGCCATTCTGCAGTGTCGCGGTCAGTGCCCAGATTCTTGGCGATCGCGCCCCGCGCCTCCTTGAAGTCCTGTGTGTTCAGAAGGGTATTGAAAGCTTTCTTGACAACATCGCGATCCCATCCGGAAATGGTGTAGGCATCTCCTTCCAGATGTCGCCCGGCAATGCCATAGAGCAGGCGGGGATGGATTTGCTGATAGTCCAGTTCGACGGTGCGTTGGCCGTCGATAGTTAGGTGTTGCCGATGCGCCTTTCGGCACGATTGCCACCATCCGCCGTAGAACCGTCCGCCGCGATCCCATCCGCCTTTGTAGACCCTGTACAGAGATGTCATCTTAGGGAACACGGCATAGCCGTCGAGGCGGATCGCATTACTGTCCCGAATGGCTGCGGGAACATCGAGGCCGATGTCGGCTTCTGCGAGGCTGCGATTGATCTTCGCGAGCATGGCGCGATCACGCCGCGTCCTGTCATTGTCGCGGTAATCCACCAAGCGCCCCTCGACGTCTTTCATTCGGATGACCTCGCCGACCTCATAGCGCAGGTCTGGCAATGCGATCTCCGCGAGCCATGGGGCGGGCCGGTAGCTCGACTGGACGCCTGTGGATCGGCCTGCGGGCTGTAGGTCGTAGTCGACCAGAATTCCAGCGTCCAGAAGGGCATCGATCGCCGGCACGACGTTATAGTAGGTGAAATCGGCATCGCGGTAGCGCCGTGTCTCATGCCACCAGCCATTGCGGCGGGAACAGGAGACGCGAAGCTCGGGAAAATGGAGCGCCGTGTGAACGGCATCGACGGCCACGGAGATCATCGCCCGCACATTCTTCGCCGACCCCGCAAGCGGAAGGTCCAGGCGCTTGGCAAACTGATATTCGTTGCAACGCCATGACAGACGAAGGGCGCGATCGCGATCCCGGCCTTGCCAAACTTCGTCCGCAAGGGCGCGGGGCTTCCAAATTTGTTGACGCCGTTGGGCGCGCTCGTCCTGGGACTTGGCTGGGGTATCTCCCAGCCTGCGGGTCACCGGCTAAAGTGACGGGGCTTTACTGCAGTCTCGCTGTCGGTCAACATGAACTCGCACCTAAAAAACCGCCTGAGGGTTCCAGCCCGTCGATGGCGGTTTTTTCATGCTCAGCGCCTTTTGCGCACGGGTCAAGCGCCGATTCCAGCCTGCAGTAGCAAATCGGGCATTCTGCAACACGTCTGCAGTTGCAGCATTGTTGCAGAATATGTTGACAATGTTGCGGGAGCCTTGGGAATTCCAGAAAACTCGTCAACAGAATTTGCCAAACACAATCATATGGTTGTGGCGGAAGAGGTGGGATTCGAACCCACGGTACGGTTTCCCGCACGCCGGTTTTCAAGACCGGTTCCTTAAACCACTCGGACACTCTTCCTTCGAGCGCCTTATGACGCAAAGCCGCGTTGCAATGCAAGGGCCGGACATAAAAATCTGTGCTGCGGGAAGCGCGCCCACCTGTCCCATCAGGCGTGCGGAACATCTTGGGTCGTCAGCTGTTGGGAGAGCATCTGACGATGCATAGGGAGGAAGTCCGTGCTGAAGAAAGTTACAGCCATTGTCGTTCTCTCGCTGGGTCTTGCGACGTTTGCCCTCGCCCAGTCCGGTAACGTGTCTGCGGACGGCGCGAGCGCCTCCGGTTCGTCGATCGGGACGATCTCAGGTTCACGCGTGAGCGGCACTAATGATCGTAGCCGCGTTGGAGACACTGACAAAGCGCAGCCCGGAACGATTGATCCCAGCGCGACGAACAGCACCATCAATAGCGGGGATTCGAACTCCAGCACCGACGTGAACGACTGCCGTAGCGAACGGAGATCTGCGCGGAAGGCTGCGCACGATGCCGATGGAAACGTCGTCAGTCCTGGCAAATCTGCCGCCTGCGGTCAGTAATCGCGCTGCGCTATCGGATAATGCGGTCCCGAACGGTTGGATAACGCTTGACTTTCGCCGCCCTGGAGAACCCGCAAAAGTTGCCGGATCGAAAGAGATTTTGGTCCTTTCGATCCGGGAGGCCTCGTCAGAGTGCTAGTGGAAGGCTTCAGCGGCCCGGTAATCTTGGCTCTGTCGTCGTATTTCCGGACACTTCTGTCTATGGCTGCAACCGTCTCAAGCGGCAATCGCCTGCTTGTCGCGCGGCATCTTGTCTTGCTTGCGCGCCGCCTCTTTAGCGATTTTTATCAAGTAGGCGACGAACATTTCATTGTCTGCTTCCGCAATCTTTCGAGCGGCTTCGAGATGTTCCATGAGATGTGAATGACGCATCTGAGTCTCCTCCAGGTTGCTATAGATCGATGATCACTAATATGCATTAACGGCACGTTAATTTTGCAACCTGGAATATTTTACGTGGCGAAGTAAAAAACGGTTTCATCGTCGCCGATTCATTCAAATTTTATGCTTAACTATCCGTTAATATTTACCTTGCCGCCCTTTGCCGATGATCTATTCTCGATCGGCAAAGGGAGTGAGTAAAAATGTCGAGTAAGAGTTTGATCATGCCGCTGGGCTTTGCGATCCTGGCGTTGTCTGGCCTTCTGTTCCAGCTGCTCACGCATGCATTGCATATGCCTGTCACGCTGTTGCAGCCCTGACCGGGACGGAACCTTTCTGCAGTTTCCGCGTTCATTTAGTTGTTTTCTTAGGAGGGAAATCATTATGGAAGATCAGAGTGTCGGCTGGATTGCGGCAATTATCATTGGCGGCCTTGCCGGCTGGCTCGCCGAGAAATTCATGAACAGCAACATGGGCGTGTTCATGAATATCATTCTGGGCATCATCGGCGCCATCGTTGCCAATTTCATCCTCGGCCTTCTGCATATCCAGCCGCTGGCCGGCTGGCTCGGATATCTTATCACCGGTTTCGTCGGCGCCTGCCTGCTGATCGCGATCGGCCGGATGGTCCGGCGCTGAGCGCACGGAATTTGAACGCAAAAAAGCCGGGAGTTTTGCTCCCGGCTTTTTTGTTGTCTCGCAATCGTCAACGGCGGCTCATCAGTCCGAACACATAGGCAATGCCGGCCGTGACGGTGAGAGCGAAAATCGGTTCCTCGCGCACCTTGTCGCGCACCTTTTCCGTCATCACCGACGCTTCGTCGGTCACGGCGCTCTTGGCGCCCTGCCCCAAGGCGACGACACTTTCCGAAAGACGGGCCAGATCCTCGCGCAAGGCTGCGACCTGCGCAGAAAGATCATCGGCGGCGATATCTGCCTTGACGCGCGCGGCTGTCGATTGGGCGGAGGCGGTTTTCAGTTCGGCCATTGTCTGCTCCTATTTTTCCGGATGCCGCAACAACGAAGTGAGGGCCGGAAAGGTTCCGGTACCGGTGTGCTTTTGTTGCCTGTCGCAAGCGCCGCAAATCCATTCCGGATGCTGTCATGTTTTCGTCGGATAGCGCTTCATTTCCGCCTTACTTTGCTCTAAGGAACGTCGAAAGCTTTGCCCGTGAATGGGCGGAATCTAATGCGAGGTTTGCGTTTCGATGTTCCATATCCTGAGAAGAGCTGCCCAGACCTGGGTCGCCAAGCTCCTCATGCTTCTCCTGGTCGCGTCTTTCGGCATCTGGGGTATTTCCCGTGAGCTGATCGGCGGCGGTTCGAGCACGACAGTCGTGACGGTCGGCGATCAGAAAGTGGACGTCAACGAGTTCCGCCTCGCCTATCAGCGCCAGGTCGCCAGCCTCAGCCAGCAGTTCGGCATGCGCCTGACCCCGGAGCAGGCCAAGGCCTTTGGCGTCGAGCAGCAGACGATTGCGCAGCTGGTTGCCGGCGCTTCGCTTGATCAGCTGGCCGCAGACATGAATCTCGGCCTCTCCGAAGACCGCCTTGCCCAGCTGATCGGCGACGATCCAGCTTTCAAGGATGTCAGCGGCAAGTTCGACCGTAGCCTCTTCACATCGCGCCTGCGCAATGCGGGCATCCCTGAGGCCGACTATATCAACGAGCGCAGCAAGGTCGCCGTCCGCAGCCAGATCGTAGATGCCGTCTCCAACGGCTTCAAGGCGCCAGCCGCCCTGGTCGACGCGCTCAAGCTTTACCGTCAGGAAAGCCGCGACATCGATTATCTGCTTCTCACCAACGCCAATATCGAACCGATCAAGGCGCCTGCTGACGATGTGCTGTCCAAGTGGTTCGATGGCGTGAAGGCCCGCTACCGCGCGCCTGAATACCGCAAGGTCGCCTACCTTAAGCTCGAATCGGCTGATATCGCCGACGTCGCGACGGTGACCGACGATCAGATCCGCGAAGATTTCGACAAGCGCAAGGAAACCTTCCGCACGCCCGAGACGCGTACCGTCGAACAGCTGACCTTCGCCAACAAGGACCTCGCCGCCGCCGCACAGACGGCGCTGAAGAGCGGCACAACATTCGATCAGCTTGTCACCGACCAGGGCAAGACCGCGACCGACGTCCTTCTCGGCGATTTCACCAAGGACAAGGTTCCCGATCAGTCGGTTGCCGAGGCTGCTTTCGCCGTCACCAAGAATGGCGGTACGACGCCGGTCGTCGATGGTGCCTTCGGTCCGGTGATCCTGCGCATCACCAATATCAAGCCTGAAACCGTCAAGACGCTCGACGAGGTCAAGGAAGACATCCGCAAGCAGCTGGCGCTGGTCAACGCTTCGCAGGAAGTCATCAACGTCCACGATCATATCGAAGACATGCGCAGCGCCGGTCAGTCACTCGAAGACATCGCCAAAGAGCTGAAGCTCAAGGCCGTCGTCGTCGATGCGATCGACGCCACCGGTGCAGACAAGGACGGCAACGAGATCAAGGACATCCCGTCAAAACAGCAGCTGCTCGGCGAAGCGTTCAAGACCGAGCCCGGTACCCAGCCGGTCGCACTTGCGCTCGGCAATGACGGTTACGTCTGGTTCGACGTCCGCGAAGTCACGCCGGAGCGCGAGCGCCCGCTTGCCGAAATTCGCGACAAGGCGGTTGCCGACTGGACGGCAGAACAGCAGAAGCTGGAACTTGCCAAGAAGGCCGAGGAGCTGAAGCAGGAAGCGCAGAAGGGCAAGTCGCTTGCCGATATCGCGGCACCGCTCGGCATTGCCGTCGAAAGCAAGAGCGGCGTGAGCCGCACCACCGACGATGCCGTTCTCGGCCGCGGCGGCGTCAGCGCTGCCTTCAGCGGTCCGGCCGACACCGTTGCCAATGCCGTCGGCGCCGACGCGACCACGCAGATCCTGCTGAAGGTCACCAACGTCAACACCGATCCGACGACCGATGCGCTGAACAACCAGGATGCGCAGATCGCAGCAGTCGCCAATGCGGCCGGCGATGACATCCTCGACCAGATGGTCACCCTGCTGCAGACGCAGTACAGCGCCTCGATCAACCAGACGCTCGCCGATCAGGCAACCGTTCGCTAGGAGGAGCTTTAGCGCATGACCGATCTGAAGCCGCTTCTGGCCAAGGCCGCAAGCCGCGAGCCCCTGACGCGCGACGAGGCCCGCCAGGCGTTCGACATCCTGATGTCGGGCCAGGCGACCCCCTCGCAGATCGGCGGCTTCCTGATGGCGCTGCGCGTGCGCGGCGAGACGGTCGATGAGATCGTCGGCGCCGCCACGACGATGCGTTCGAAGATGCTGCGCGTCGAAGCGCCCGCCGATGCCATCGATATCGTCGGCACCGGTGGCGACGGCAGCGGCACCTACAACATCTCGACACTGGCGGCGTTGATCGTCGCCGGTGCCGGCGTCCCGGTTGCCAAGCATGGCAATCGTGCTCTGAGTTCCAAGTCTGGCGCGTCGGACAGTCTGGCCGCTCTCGGCGTCAAGCTGGAGATTTCGCCGGACGTGATTTCGCGCTGCATCGCTGAAGCCGGCGTTGGCTTCATGTTCGCGCAGCAGCATCACTCGGCCATGCGTCACGTCGGGCCATCGCGCGTCGAACTCGGCACGCGCACGATCTTCAATCTGCTCGGCCCGCTGACCAACCCCGCAGGCGTCCGCCGCCAGCTGCTCGGCGTCTTCGCCGAGCAGTGGGTGCTGCCGCTGGCCGAAGTCATGCGCGATCTCGGCTCCGAAAGCGTCTGGGTCGTCCATGGTGATGGTCTCGATGAAATCACCACGACCGGCAAGACCAGTGTCGCAGCGCTCGAGAATGGCAAGATCCGCAGCTTCGAGCTGTCACCTGCCGATTTCGGTGTCTCGCCCTGCACGCTCTCTGCCCTGAAGGGCGGGGATGGTGTCGTCAATGCTGCGGCACTCCGCGACGTCCTCGGCGGTGCCAGGAATGCCTACCGCGATATCGCGCTCGCCAATGCCGCCGCCTCGCTCGTCGTCGCCGGCAAGGCCGAGACGATCGCCAAGGGTATGACGCTGGCAAAGGAATCGCTCGATAGCGGCGCAACCGCGGCCGCGCTCGACAAACTCATCGCCGTTTCCAACGACATCGACTAGGATCGACCGATGACCGATATCCTGAAGAAGATCGAGACTTACAAGCGCGAGGAAATCGCCGCCGCCAAGGCCAAGGTCTCGCTCGCCGATCTCAAGGCAATGCAGGCAGGCCAATCGGCGCCGCGCGGCTTTCACAAGGCGCTGGTCGCCAAGCGCGATGCAGGGCTCTACGGACTGATCGCCGAGATCAAGAAGGCAAGCCCATCCAAGGGCCTCATCCGCCCGGATTTCGATCCGCCGGCCCTGGCAAAGGCCTATGAGGACGGTGGGGCTGCCTGCCTGTCCGTGCTGACGGATACGCCAAGCTTTCAGGGCGCACCGGAATTCCTGACAGCGGCGCGTGCTGCCTGCGCGCTACCGGCGCTGCGCAAGGATTTCATGTTCGAGACCTATCAGGTCCACGAAGCCCGCGCCTGGGGCGCCGACTGCATCCTGCTGATCATGGCCTCGCTGACGGACAGCGATGCGGAGCGTCTACAGGACGAAGCCTTTGCGCTCGGTATGGATGTCCTAGTCGAGGTCCACGACGAAGAGGATACGGAGCGGGCGCTGAAGCTCTCGTCCCCGCTCCTTGGCATCAACAACCGCAATCTGCGCACATTCGAAGTCAGCCTGACCGTCAGCGAGAAGCTTTCGGCGATGGTGCCTTCGGACAAGCTGCTGGTCGGCGAGAGCGGCATCTTCATCAATGCCGATTGCAAGCGCCTTCAGGCCTTCAACATCAATACCTTCCTCGTCGGCGAAAGCCTGATGCGCAAGGATGACGTCACGGCGGCCACCCGCGCGCTTCTCTTCGGCGAAGCGGCAATCGCGGCTGAATGACATGAGCGGCGCCAAGCCCGGCCTTACCCACATCGATGCCGCCGGTGAGGCGCATATGGTCGATGTCAGCGGCAAGGCCGAGACCGTGCGCATTGCCACTGCCGAAGGCTATATCCGGATGTCTCCGGAAACTCTGGCGCTGATCCGCGACGGCAATGCCAAGAAGGGCGACGTCATCGGAACGGCCCGGCTGGCAGGCATCATGGCGGCCAAGCAGACGGCAAACCTCATTCCGCTCTGCCATCCGCTGATGCTGACCAAGGTCAGTGTCAATATCACCGAAGATGCAGCGCTTCCGGGCCTCAGGGTCACTGCGACGGCGAAGCTGACCGGCAAGACAGGCGTCGAGATGGAGGCGCTGACCGCCGTGTCGGTCGCGTGCCTGACGATCTACGACATGGCGAAAGCCGCTGACAAGGCGATGGAAATCGGCGGCGTCAGGCTGTTGGAAAAGTCGGGCGGCAAGTCCGGCGACTTCCGTCACCCGGAGGCGCAATCATGAGCCTGTTGCCGGTCGAGGATGCGCAGGCACGCCTGCTCAGCAGCGCCTCGCCGATCGCCGATACGCAGACCGTGCCGCTCGCCGCCGCCGATGGGCGCGTGCTGGCGGGCGATCTTGCTGCACGGCTGACGCAGCCGCCCTTCAACTCTTCCGCCATGGATGGCTATGCGCTTCGCCGAGCGGATGCGCCCGAGCCGGGTGCCGAACTTCGCGTCGTCGGCACCTCGTCGGCCGGGCATGCATTCGACGGCGCGATTGGTGATGGCGAAGCCGTCCGCATCTTCACCGGTGCCCCTGTGCCTGATAGTGCCGACAGCGTTTTGCTTCAGGAGGACGCCGAAAAGATCGATGGGGGCATCCGCACCAAGTTTCCGGTTCGCGAAAACCAGCATATCCGCCCCCGCGGGCAGGATTTCCGTCTCGGCGAAACGGTTCTCACATCAGGCACTGTCATGGATTTCACACGGCTGACGGTCGCGGCCGGCATGAATCATGCCGAAATCCCGGTTCTGCGCAAGCCGCTGGTGGCGATCCTTGCAACGGGCGATGAAATGCTGGCACCCGGCGGCACGCCCGGCCCTTCGCAGATCGTTGCCTCGAGCGGCTTCGGCATTGCCGCGCTCGTGCGCAATGCCGGTGGCGAGGTGCTCGATCTCGGCATCGTGCCGGATGATAGCATAGCCATCACTGAGGCCGTACGCAGGGCCGAGGGCGCCGGCGCCGATGTTATCGTCACGCTTGGCGGCGCATCGGTCGGCGATCACGACCTCGTGCAGGCAACGCTGATAGCGGCAGGCATGCAGCTCGATTTCTGGCGTATCGCCATGCGTCCCGGCAAGCCGCTGATGGTCGGAAGCCTCGGCCGGATCCATGTCCTCGGTCTGCCCGGAAATCCGGTCTCGAGCCTGGTCTGCGCCCTGCTCTTCCTCGAACCACTGCTGCGCAAGCTCGCCTCGCTGCCACCGGTCAAACGCGAAGCGATCGTCGAGGCAGCGGTCGATCTCGCGGCTAACGATCACCGGCAGGATTATGTTCGGGCCAGCTTTGAGATGTCAGCGGATGGTACGCGTCGTGCACGGCCTTTCGGCAAGCAGGATTCGTCGATGATGAAGATCTTCGCGCAGGCCGATTGCCTGATCATCCGGCCGCCGAATGCGCCCGCGCTTGAGGCCGGCGCGCCCTGCCCCGTCATGCTGCTGCGGCCGGCGCTTCTGCCCTGACCCGGCTGGCTTTCACGCCGATCCAGAAGCAGCTCTGCGCCAACAGGCTGGCGCCGAGAATGACACTCGCTGCGGCAAAGCCCGGATCGCCGCCGATGCCTGCAAGCGCAGTGCAAACAGCTCCGACGGCCATCTGTGTGGCTCCATAGAGTCCCGAGGCTGAGCCGGTGACCTTCGGATTGACGCTGACGGCAAGCGTCAGCGCATTCGGCGATGCCACCCCTGCCCCGATCGTATAAACCATGATCGCCGCCATCATCTGCAGCAGGCCAAGCTCGCCGGTTGCCGCCAGCCCGAAGAAGGCGATCGCAGCCGCGATGCTGACGAGATTGGAAACGAGCATCAGCGGCTTCATGGCAATCCTGCCGATCAGCCGCGTGGCGATCATGCTGCCGATCCAATAGCCGAAGATCAACAGCGCGAGGCAGATGCCGACCTCGGTCGCCGGCCGGTGCAATTCGTTGATGACGATGAACGGCGCGGCGGCCGTGAAGGCATACATCGATGTCGTGGCGCAGCCGCCGCCAATGGCGTAACCGACGAAGGCGGGCGAGCGAAGCAGACCGAGATAATCGCGGCTCAGCGATTTCATCGATGCTTCTACATTGCGCCTGCCGGTTTCCGGCACCATCTTCCAGGTCATCAGCATGTTGAGAACGCCGAGCGCGCATAAGGCGACGAAGATCGACCGCCAGCCGAGTGTCGCGGCCAGCGCCCCGCCGGCGATCGGCGCCAGGCCAGGACCGACCGTGACCATCAGGTTCATTACCGCCAGCCGTTTTGCCGTGTCGTCAGCCGTCGAGGTGTCCCGGACGATAGCCCTGGCGATCACCAGTCCGGCACATCCGCCAAGCGCCTGAAACAACCGCGCAACGATCAACGCGTGGACGCCTGGTGAAAACAGCGCGGCGAACCCCGCCAGCGTGTAAAGCACCAGCCCGCTCATCAGCACGGGCCGCCGTCCATAGCGGTCGGAAAGCGGTCCGTAGATCAACTGGCCGACGGCAAGTCCGAAAATATAGAGGCTGACCGTCATCTGCATCTCGCCAATGCTCGCCCCAAGATTTGTCGCGGCTGCAGGCAAGGCGGGCACGAAAATATGCATGGCAAGCGTGCCGCTGAAGGTAACCAGCGCCAAAAGCCAGACGGGAACGGTCTTACGGGCAGTCAGCGGTTCGGCGCCGGCCATGCGGCCAGGATGAGAATTCACGGTGTCGGCTCCTCGCCGTTGCGGGAAAAGACGCTCGAAATATGCTCGAGCACGCGGAAGGCCGTCTCGATGTCGGCCTTGGAGAGACCGGCGAGCGCTTCTTCGCGGACGCCCTGGGCGATGCACTCGACATCGATCACCGTATGCCGCCCGGCCTCGGTCAGAACGATCGCCTTCGAACGCCGGTCCTCGCCCTCCTGGCGTTCGACTAGGCCAGCCGTTTCCAGATTGTCGATGAGCCGGACGACCGAGGAATTATCGAGCGAAAGTGATGCCGCGAGCGCTCTTTGATGCATCGGCACCTCCGAGCGGGAGATCCGCAGCAGCGGCAGCCATGTGGCTTCCGTCAGACCGAAGGGCTGCAGCCGCTGGTCGGCAGCCCGGCGCCACAATCGCGCCGTCTGCGCCACCAATGCACCGAAGGTGGCGGCAATCTTTTCGTGTTCTGGAGGCATGAAGCGATATCCGATGATATCACAATAAATGACATATCATCTATTTTTCCGCAAGGCGCATTGATGGCGATTTCCGCGCCGTCGATCGTCCCAAGGGGCGCAGCACACTGACCCGCAAGGCGGGTTTTCAGAAGGCGCCTGATGTCATGTAGAAGGCTGCGGCCCATGCAATGATTGCCAATAGTCCCAATCCGATAATCAATACCCGCATGAATATGTCTCTCGTTCTCGGCGGGGATTACGTAGAGTGACCCGTTTCAGATCAGTAGGATGCAGGTAAAAGCGATGCTTTCGCGCAAAGGTCGTGTCACGGCCGCGTCACGCGACACGCATGCCGTCTTATGGTTACTTGACGATGAGGCGTCCGATCCGCCTCCGAACCTTCAATTCTATACCCGCCGTCTTGGCGGGTGCCTGATGCAAGTCGGCGGACCTGCGAGGGCAGGGGCTCGCCTCCTGTTTCGCGTGGCGAGCCCGTTTCTTTCTGCAGCCGTGTTTCGAGGATTTCAGAGTAGAGCCATGCGTTCGATTAAAGATTCCGATCCCGATCTCGCCGTGTTCCTGCGGCTCCGCATGCAGGAGATCTTCCTGCGTCTGAAAAGCCAGGGCTGGACCGATGCCGATATCGGCGTTGCACTGGATGAGCTGGTTGTCCGCTTCGAGCGGAACGGCGAACCTGAGGATATGCGCTTCCGGCTCGCAATGTAGCCGTTGCAGCGCTCGCCTTTGCAGAACCGGGATGATATCACGGCTGCCGTCATATAACGGCGCGCCGGCCAGTCCGGTGCGCGTCTGCAATGGAGGCATGCATGTCGGTTGATAAGGTAGCACTGGTGACGGCGGGCGGTAGCGGCATGGGTGCCGCGGCCGCAAAGCGCCTAGCTGAGGATGGTTACAAGGTGGCGATCCTGTCCTCGTCTGGAAAAGGCGAAGAGCTTGCCCGGGAACTCGGCGGTTTCGGCGTCACCGGCTCGAACCAGTCGAACGACGATCTCCGCAAGCTGGTCGATCGTGCGGTCTCCGAATGGGGCCGCATCGACGTCCTCGTCAACAGCGCCGGCCACGGCCCGCGCGCGCCGATCCTCGAGATTACCGATGAAGATTGGCATCGCGGCATGGACGTCTATCTGATGAACGTCATCCGCCCAGCGCGCCTCGTCACGCCGCACTTGCAGAAGCAGAAGTCGGGCGCCATCATCAACATCTCGACGGCCTGGGCCTTCGAGCCGAGCGCGATGTTCCCGACCTCGGCAGTGTTCCGCGCCGGTCTGGCCTCCTTCACGAAGATCTTCGCCGAGACCTATGCCGGCGACAACATCCGCATGAACAACGTGCTGCCCGGCTGGATCGACAGCCTGCCTGCGACGGAAGAGCGCCGTGACAGCGTGCCGATGAAGCGTTACGGCACCAGCGAGGAAATCGCCGCCACCATCGCCTTCCTGGCCTCCGACGGCGCCGCCTACATCACCGGCCAGAACCTGCGCGTCGACGGCGGCCTGACGCGCGCCGTGTGAATTTATCGAGCGGCGCCTGCACGCGGGCGCCGTTCACTTCGCGAGCCTGTAGATACCGCCGCTCGCCTCGCCTTCCCCGAAATCCGCGACCCTGTATTCAGCGACGGCAGTCAGCCTGCTGCGCGGCAGCGTCTTGCGGCCGGGATCACCGATCAGCACCGAAATGCCCACCGCTGTGCAGCGCTGCAGGAAAGGCAACGTCCTGCGCGCGAGGCTGCGATTGTAGAACAGATCGCCGGCAAGGATGAGATCGGCCGAAGGTGATGGGTCCCCGAGAATGTCAGCCTGGAGGATATCGATCACGACGCCGTTTGCCTGCGCGTTGAGCGCCGTGACAGCGATCGCATAGCGGTCGGTATCAATGGCGGTCACAAGAGACGCGCCCCCTTTCGCCGCCGCTATCGCAACGATGCCGGAGCCGCAGCCGAGATCGATCACCGTGCGGCCGCTGACGACATCTGGATTGTCGAGAATATGACGGGCAAGTGCGCTGCCGCCGGCCCAATGATAGGCCCAGTATGGCGGCTCGCCACCACTGCCCGGCAGGCGGCCGAGGCGGCTTGCCGGATGGGCGGCATAGAGAGCGATCTCCGGGACTGATGGTGCCGGGCGAAGCTCAAGATTGCGGCGTATGAACGCTTCCACATCGTGAACCATCGCACCGGCCATCATCGTCATCGCTGCTGCCCGCTATCGAGCGGCCGGGATGGCGTTGCCGCCAGCCTCAGCCCTGCTTCTTCTTGCTGAACTTGCCCTTCGGAGCGAAGCCGCCCTTGCCCTCGAATTTCTGGCCTTCGAACTTCGGCTTGCCCTCAAACTTGGGCTTGCCTTCGAACTTCTGGCCTTCCGCCCTTGGCTTGCCTTCGAATTTCGGCTTGCCGGGCTTCTTGCTCCAGGGCTTGTCGCTGCGCTCGCCACCAGCCGGCGCCTGCTCCGGGGAGAAGTCCTTCTTGAACTTCGCCTTCGGGCGGTCGTCGCGCACGGCGTCGTCGCGGCGTGCCTCGTAGGCCTTCTTGCCTGCAGGCCGGTCGTTCGCCGGGCGGCTGAAATCGGGTGTGCCGTTCAGGCGATTGACGCGAATGCCGCGTTCCATCGTCTTGTTCGGTCCAAGTGCCGCGAGAAAGGCCTCGGCATTGCCGGCGGCGATTTCGACAAAGGTCTCTTCCGGCTGCATCTTGATGGCGCCGATCTCGCGCTTCGTCAGGTTGCCGTTGCGGCAGATCATCGGGATCAGCCAGCGTGGTTCGGCATTCTGCTTGCGGCCGACCGAAAGCGAGAACCAGACGCTGGCGCCGAAATCGTCGCGCGGTCCCTTCTGGCTCGGCTCACGCGGACCATCGGCGTTGTCGCGGCGCTTGCGTGCACCGCCGTCGAGCGACACTTCGGTGATATCTTCAGGCGCAGACTGATTAGAGCGGTAGAGCCGCACGAAAGCGGCGGCCAGCTTCTCGGCGCCATAGTTGGCGATCAGCTGATTGACGAGCGTCTGATCGTCATCGGACTGCGCTTCGCTAAGAATCGGATCGGCAAGCAGCCGCTCGTCGTCGCGCTGCATCACTTCTTCGGCAGACGGCGGGCGGGCCCAGGTCGGCGAAACGCCGGCGCCGTCCAGAATGCGCTCGGCCTTGCGGCGGGCATTCAGCGGCACGATGATGGCGCTGACGCCCTTGCGCCCGGCGCGGCCCGTGCGGCCGCTGCGGTGAAGCAGCGTTTCCGAGTTAGTCGGCAGATCGGCATGGATGACGAGATCGAGGCCCGGCAGGTCGATGCCACGGGCGGCAACGTCGGTCGCGATACAGACGCGGGCACGTCCGTCGCGCATCGCCTGCAGCGCATGCGTCCGTTCGTTCTGCGTCAGTTCGCCGGAGAGTGCGACGACCGAGAAATTGCGATTGTTGAACCGCGCCGTCAGGTGATTGACGGCAGCGCGCGTCGAGCAGAAAACGATGGCATTCTTGGCATCGTAATAGCGCAGCACATTGACGATGGCATTCTCGCGATCGGAGGGAGCAACGGCCAATGCGCGATATTCGATATCGACATGCTGCTTTTCTTCCGACTGCGTCGAGATGCGAACCGCATCACGCTGGAAGCTCTTGGCGAGCTTCGCAATGGCGGCAGGCACCGTTGCCGAGAACATCAGCGTGCGGCGGTCGTCAGGCGACGATTCGAGGATGAACTCCAGGTCTTCGCGGAAGCCGAGATCGAGCATCTCGTCCGCCTCGTCGAGCACGACGGCCTTCAGCGACGAAATATCGAGTGCGCGGCGGCGGATATGGTCGCAGAGACGGCCGGGCGTGCCGACGACGATATGAGCGCCGCGCTCCAGCGCCCGGCGCTCGCTGCGAATATCCATGCCGCCGACGCAGCTGACGATCAGCGCGCCGGTCATTTCGTACAGCCATTCGAGCTCGCGCTTGACCTGCAGCGCGAGTTCGCGAGTCGGCGCGATGACCAGGGCCAGCGGTTCCGCTGCCGGCTCGAAGCGGTCGTCGTCCTGAAGCAGCGTCGGTGCCAGCGCCAGGCCAAATGCCACGGTCTTGCCGGAGCCGGTCTGGGCCGATACGAGGGCGTCCTTCGACGCAAGCGCCGGGTCGAGCATTGCCTGCTGAACCGGGGTCAACGCCGTATAGCCGCGCTTCGACAACGCCTTGGCGATCGCCGGAACGACGCCGTTAATCTCTGTCATGTGATCTGTCTTTCGGAATTTTCAGGCGCAAGCGCGCCTTGGCCGGGATCTGCCCGGCCGAACGGTTGGCGCGTTCCTATCCCTTTGCAGGCAAAAAGTCAAAGCGCCAGTTTCAGGCAGCCTGCTGCCGCCGCAACCAGACTTCGATACCGCCGGCCCGCCCGCGAATGCGCGTCTCGAATGGTCCCTCAAGAATTCCGCCCGCAGGCGGTGTACCGCCCTGAGAGGCCGCATGCACCAGCGCTGCGCTGAAAGCGATCTCCGAGCCGCGCCCCGCCGCCACTTCCATCAGCCGGCTGGCGACGTTGACGGTGTCGCCCGTCGCGGTGATTTGCTGCCGGTTACCCGTGCCGAGACGCGATGCGACGACGGGACCGCAATGCGCGCCGATCTTGAAGCCGACCTTGTGGCCGGTGGGTAGCGTCGGGTTGGCCGCCAGCCAGGCGCGGGTGCGCTCCGCCAGAGACAGTGCGCAGGCCGCAGCACGCGCCGCATCGTCCGGCTGGGGCTCCGGCAGGCCGAAGAGGATCATCGCGCCATCGCCCATGAAGCTGGTTATGGCACCCTGGTGGGCGCGCGCCTCTTCATCGACGAGCTCGAAGAAGCCGCTGAGAATCTCGCGGACTGCGACGGCACCGACGGCTTCGCTCATGCCGGTAAAGCCCGAGAGATCAATGAAGACAACGGCAGCATTCTGGCGCACGGGATGGGAGAGGAAGGAAGGATCTCGGGCCAGCCACTCTCCGAGGCCCGGCGCTTCGATCCGCTGCAACAATTCGCTCTGCGCCGCGAAAAGACGGGCCCGGCGGCGGTCGGTAAACAGCTGCGCGGCGCCGAAGATCAGCGCCGGTGGCAACGCGGCTGCAATCGGCAATGCCGCACTCAGCCAGTATCCCTGCCGGAATGCCGCGACATTGACGCCGGCCCAGGCGACGAACAGCAGCGCGATCATCACGAAACCGATGACGCTGCGCCGCCAGGCAAGCAGACCGACGACGGCAAGCGGCAGGAGCACCGCAAGGGTCGCATCGAATCGGCGGACATTGTGGTCGCGGATGACGCTGTCCCCGGCGACCAGATGCGTGATCGCCGTCGACATCACTTCGACGCCAGGCAGAACCGGATCGAAGGGCGTCGGAAAGACATCGCCGCCGCCGGTGACCGTGGAGCCGATGACGACGACTTTGTCGGCCACCTCCTGCGTGGTGAGCTTGCCATCGAGCGCGTCGGCGATGCTGACGGTCGGAATGGTGCCGCGCGGGCCGTAAAAGGTCAGCGGCAGGCGCTGTCCGGTGTCGGTCGGGATACGCGTGTCGGTAAAGGCGATCGCGCCGGGCTGGAATGCCGGATCGTGGCCGATCGCCAGAGACGCTGCCTTCAGCGGAAAGGACGGGTCGATACGCCCCTCGCCGCGCGACAGCAGCGGGATGAAGCGCGGTACGCCAGTCTGGTCCGTCGAGACATTGACGAT
Source organism: Rhizobium sp. 01L410 (assembly GCF_056400165.1). NCBI lineage: Bacteria > Pseudomonadati > Pseudomonadota > Alphaproteobacteria > Hyphomicrobiales > Rhizobiaceae > Rhizobium > Rhizobium sp. 01L410. The sequence continues at coordinate 505,223 of NZ_JBFTST010000002.1, read as the reverse complement.
GCCCGTTGCCGCGACATCGGCAAGCCGTTCTTGCGGAAGCAACAGGCTCTCTGCGACGGGAATGGCCGCCAGCGGATCGTTTGCTTCGTTGCCGACGAACTGGACGCTTTGCGGGAAGACTGCAGCACCCGCTATCACAGACGGAGCAAGCTGAAGCGCCGACGCCAGCGCGCTATCGGCCACATCGCTGCCGGGATCGACGAAGAGCAGATCGAGCGCGATGACTTTGGGCTTCAAGGCGGCAATAGCCGTCACGGCCTTGGCCAGCGTCGCGCGGTCGAGCGGATAGCCATGAGCCGCAGCCGTCCGGTCGTCGATCGCCGCGATGGTAACGACGGGTGGCGGCGTTCTCCTGCCGATCAGCGTGCTCTTGAGATCGGTCAGCGAGGCTTCGGGACGATCGAGAACCGTTGCGCCGCCGCCAAGATGCGCCGAGCCGAGGAACGCGCCCCAGATCGCGGACAGAAGCAGCGCGGCGGTCACAAGAACATTCTGACGGGGCATGGGATCCTACAGGCCGAGGCGGGCAAGCAGTGCCGCGGCGCGCGCCTGCGGCCAGCGGCGAACTTCGAGCGCGCTGCTGCCGGCGCGAACATCGACGCCCTCGCCCGGACGAAGAACGACGGAATCGCCCTGTGGGCGCCGCACGGCAACCGCGCCGCGGACGACCAGCACCGAGGTCTGTCCGCCACCGACATCGACAGCCCATTGCGTGCCTCGGACAGCCGCAATCGCCTGTGGCGTCACCACTTGAAAGCCGCCCGTATGACGGCTGCTGTCGACATCGACGAGGATCGCCTTGCGCCGCAGCGATGCGCTGTCGGGACTGCCGTCGCCATTCCGGTCGTTAAGATTGAATCCGGCACCAGCTTCAGCGGTGACTGTCACGCCGCCTGGGCAGTGCAGGATCCGGCGTCCGCCATCGGCGTTCTGCAGCGCGCAGCCGCTCGTCTGCGCCACTGCGACGACCGGCAGCGCGAGCAATATGCATGCAGCAGCCGATCCGCGAAGGATTGTTGAAACCAAGCCCATGATACGTCCCCACATGACTTTCGGCCAATCCTGAGATGCGCAGTCTCTGCGCAGGCGATCGGCCCGTTTCCCGGCTCGCCATCATAAAACAAAAGCTTGATCCCGTATGCAGAAAAGCGCAGCCGCTGGCAAGCGTTAGCCGCCGGCCACCAAGGCCGGGCCACAATAGCGCGCCCGCGGGCGGATCAGATGGCCGTCTTCGACCTGCTCCATCGCATGGGCAAGCCAGCCGCAGGTGCGCGCCAGGGCGAAGATCACCATCGCCGCCTCGCCGGGCAGCGCAAAGCGCTCCGCCATCGCTGTCAGGGCGAAATCGACATTCGCCCTCTCACCTGTCGCCGCTTCGCCTGCCTTCCTGATCTCCTCGAACAGGCGGGGCATTTCGAAATGTTGAAGAAGCGCCGATGCCCTTATGTCACCGTCCGGATACAAGGGATGACCGAAAGCCGGAAGCGGATTTCCCTGAGAGAGAACGCGGCGCACCGCCTCTTCGGCGCCGGCGTGTCTTGCCATGTCCGCGAGCGCGGAAACGCCCTGCCACGCGCCGCCGTGCAGCGGGCCGGTCAGCGCCGAGAGGCCCGAAAGCACTGCGGCCGAAAGAGACGCACCCGAAGACGCCGTGACCCGGGCGGCAAATGTTGATGCATTGAGCTCATGGTCCGCAAGAAGCACAAGTGCCCGGCGCAGACAGTCGGCAGCCTCCGGCCTGCCCCACGCATTGGCGAGACGGATATGGACGAAATCGCCGCGACCGGGCGCGAGCGCGGCGCTGACACAGCTGAAAACCGAGATCGCTTCGCTGCGCAGCACCGAACGCGAGCGCCCGAGGCTTGGAAGATCCCGCGTCACTCTGCCGGCAAGGGCGAGGAATGCGTTGCGGATGACAGGCGGGCCGCTTTCGATCGCCTCACCCGCAAGCTCGACGGCAGGCGCATCCCAAAGAACGGCCGCGGCCGCTTCCAGCGTTGCCGAGGCCGACAGCGAAACTGCATCGCGGCCGCGGTAGTAAAGCCTGCCGTCGATGATTGTCGAAACGGCGGATGGCAGGACCGGATCGCCCCACTGGATCGCCTCGGCCGCAACAGTCTCGCTCTTGCGGCGCCCGGCATGGCGTTCGGCCAGCCGGGCGACGTCGGCGGTGTGATAGAGGCTGCGCCGCGGATCGGCAGGATCGGCCTTGGCGCGAATGCGGCCACGGCTGACATTGGCATAGAGCGTCTGCGGTTTGGTGCCGAGTTGCGCCAGCGCCTCATCTGCCGTCAGCCAGGACATGCGAGCCTCACATTGATCAATTGTATCAAGATTGACGTCAACTAATCTAAGCCCGATCCTTTATCGGGTAAAGGAGAAACACTGATGAAGAATGGTCTTGAAGATGTCGTCGCGGCAGAAACGCAGCTCTCGGATGTCGATGGCGAAGCTGGTCGGCTGATCATCCGCGGCGTCTCGCTGGATGATCTCGTCGCCGACAGCAGCTACGAGCGCACCGCGACTTTGCTGCTCGATGGCCTGATGCCCGAAGCGCTCGATGAAGCCTCCCTGACGCGGCGTCTCGGCGAAGCACGCGCCGATATATTCCGCCATGTCGAAGCGGCCGACGCCACGATCCTGGCGCTGCCGCCAGTCGATGCCATGCGCGCCCTGCTCGCGCGCCTGCCCGATGGCGAAGGCAGCACAGTCGCCATCCGCCTGATGGCTGCATCCGCCGTATTCCTCCCTGCAGTTCTGCGGCTGCAGAAAGGCCAGGCCCCGATAGCGCCGGATCAAAAGCTTTCCCAGTCTGCCGACATTCTGCGGATGCTAAACGGTACGCCTCCGAGCGGTGAACAGACATCGGCCCTCGACGCCTATCTGGTCACCATCTCCGACCATGGCCTGAATGCCTCGACCTTCGCCTCGCGCGTCATCGCCTCGACCCAGGCCGGTCTCACCTCCTCCGTGCTCGCGGCAATCAGCGCCCTCAAGGGCCCGCTGCACGGTGGCGCGCCGGGGCCGGTGCTGGATATGCTGGACGCCATCGGCCAGGCCGGAAACGCCGAGGCATGGCTTGGCAATGCGCTCGACAAGGGCGAGCGGTTGATGGGGTTCGGCCATCGCATCTACCGCGTCCGCGACCCCCGCGCCGACGCCCTGAAAAACGCGCTGAAACCACTGACAGCGACCGGACAGGTTGATAGCGCCCGCGTGGCGCTGGCTGAGGCCGTCGAAAGCGCGGCACTTTCGATCCTTAAGCAGCGCAAGCCAGATCGTCCGCTCGACGTCAATGTCGAGTTCTATACGGCGCTGCTCCTGGAAACATTGGGCTTCCCGCGCGAAGCCTTCACCGGCGTCTTCGCGATCGGCCGGACGGTCGGCTGGATTGCCCATGCGCGCGAGCAGGCGCTGCAGGGGCGGCTTATCAGGCCGCGCTCGGTCTATGTCGGTCCCGTGCCGAGAGCGGCGTAAGACAGGTGGCCCGGCGCTATGACGCCGGGCCACTTTTCTCAATTGCCTGAATCGAGCCCCAGGAAGCCGCCGGACTGACGCGACCAGAGGCGCGCATAGATGCCGTCCTGTCTCAGCAGCTCCTCGTGGCGGCCTTCCTCGACGATCCGCCCCTGATCCAGCACAACGATCCGGTCCATCCGGGCGATGGTCGAGAGCCGGTGGGCGATGGCGATCACTGTCTTGCCCTCCATGAAGCCGTAGAGCGTATCCTGGATGGCCGCTTCCACTTCCGAATCGAGCGCCGATGTCGCCTCGTCAAGGATCAGGATCGGCGCGTTCTTCAGGATCGCCCGCGCCAGCGCGATGCGCTGACGCTGCCCGCCGGAGAGCTTGACGCCGCGTTCGCCCACATGCGCGTCATAGCCGGCACGGCCTTGCTGATCGCGCAGGCCCGGGATGAAGCTGTCGGCATGCGCCTTGGCTGCCGCCGCCTCGATCATCGCCTGCGGCAGGTCCTCGCGGCCGTAGGCGATGTTATCGCGCACCGAGCGGTGCAACAGCGCCGCATTCTGCGCCACCATGCTGAAGCGGTTACGTAGGCTTTCCTGCGTAACGGTGCGGATATCCTGACCGTCGACGCAAATCAGCCCGCTCTCGGCTTCGAAAAAGCGCAGCGCCAGATTGACCAGCGTCGATTTCCCCGCGCCTGACCGGCCGACCAGCCCGACCTTCTCTCCCGCCTCGACCTTGAGCGTGACACGCTCCAGGCCACCCTGCCCCTTGCCGTAATGATGGCTGACATTGTTGAAGCTGAGCGTCCCGCCGTTCAGCCGGAGTTCACCCGCATCAGGCGCATCAGGGATATCGACCGCTTGTGCGATGAGCCGCAGCTGATCGCGTGCGGCACCCATATGGTTGAACAGCGAGGCAACGGCATCCAGCAGCCATTCGGCCATGGCGGTGATCCGTAAGCCGAGGGCCAGTGCGGCAGCGACCATGCCGAGCGGCGCATTGCCGTTTTGCCAGAGCATTATGGAATAGCCGATCAGGCTGACCATCAGCAGGCTGCTCAGAAACACCATGCTGCTGTTGACCGTCACCTCGAGCTTTTGCGAGGCGATGAAGGCCCGGCGGGCGGCATCCAGATTTTGCCTGCTGTCGCGGTCCTCGTCCCGCTGGCGAGAGAAGAGCTTGATCGTGTCCATGTTGGAAAACGTATCCACCAGCAGGCCGGACAAGGCCGAGTCCGCCTCCTGGAAACGCTCCGAGGCCAGCCGGATACGCGGAATGACATAGGCCATCAGCGCGAAATAGAGCCCCACCCACACCAGCATCGGAATGATAAGCCTGATATCGACGGACGCCATCAGCCAGATCGACCCGGCGATATAGATCGCCACGTAGAAGATGGTGTGGAGGAAGCAATAGGCTGCACCGGTAGCGCTGTTGCCGATCTCCTGGACGCGTGCAGCGATGCGCCCCGAGAAATCGTTCTGGAACCAGCCGACCGATTGGCGCTGGACATGACGAAGTGCCCGCCAGCGGATCATTGCCACGGCATTCGGCTTGAAGACGATGTCGTCAAGCCCTTCGCAAAACAGTGCGGCAACCGGACGGATGACCAGCAAAAGGAAAGCGGCAAACAGCAACTCGCCGCCGTGACGCGCCCAGAGTTCGTCGGGACGGATCGCCGCCAGTATATCGACCAGCCGGGCAGAATAGCCGATCAGCCAGACTTCGAGGATCGCGCCGACGGCGGTCAGCGCCAGACTGGCGGCGGCGACGTGGCGGAGCGGTTTCAGTGTATTGAAGATGAATGGCCAAACCCTATCGGGCGGCGTCTCTTCGGCATAGGTTTGGAAAGGATCGGTCAGCTTTTCGAAGCGACGAAACATGAAGGCCCTCCATGGGCAGGAAATGTCGTTTGATGGTGGACCGAACATGCCAGCCCGAACGGCACGGCTTGTTCAGCTGTGGTTTTCGGTGCCGTTGGTTTTCATCAAACAATCTCCCCATGAGACGCTTCGCGCCGGTCAAACCGGCGGATGGCGCAGTCTCTACCATCTTTGGCTGCGTCTGTGAAGACCGGAACGCTCTCAGCACGAATTCTGGAACACGCTTCGAACATAGCTAGCAAGTTGCTGCTGCGACTACCGGCAGACGGACGAAGCTTCCTTGGGAGAGATTTGGGCCAAACAGGAGAGCTCAAGCTATGCCGAGAAACAGTGCTAGTGAGCGCGTGATCGATATCATCCTCTCCTCGCTCAGCCGCCCGAAGCTTCGGCCGATACGGTTGCGCCGGACGGTCATGGTCTTGTCGATCATGACTTGCGATGATTTCCGCAGCCCGTTCGTCTCGTCCGGATGGACGGTCACGCGCAGCAAGGAAGCATCGACAAGGGTTCCGGAAATCAGCAGCAGCGTCACGCTGTCCGTTGTGTCGAAGTTGTCGGCCTGGATAATCAGCGCGGGGCGAGGCTTTCCGAAGTCTCCGGCGAGCGCGACGGTCACGAGATCGCCGCGGTTCATTCTTCGGTCAGGTCCATGTCGGCGAGCGCAGCATCCATGAAGCCGTGGAGATCGGGATCACCAACATCCGCTTGTGCGACGACTGCCGACTGACGGCGGCACTCTTCGGCAAAGCCCGGCAAGCGTGCGTCAGGAACCCATATCTGAACGGGGCGCAGACCCGCGGCCCTGAGGCTATCGCGGCGCTTTTTCACGCGTGCACTGACGTTCGAAGGCATTGCCGTCTCCTGTTACATGTAACATGGAGACGGCAGCTTGTTCTGTCAAGTTTTCAGGCTGTGTCCGCCTAGACCAGGCGGCTCTGCTCGGTTGCCGCTTCGATGAAGCTGGCGAAGAGCGGATGCGGGTCGAGCGGGCGCGACTTCAGTTCGGGGTGGTACTGAACACCAATGAACCACGGATGGTCAGGGTATTCGACCGTTTCCGGCAGCACGCCGTCAGGCGACATGCCGGAGAAGACCAAGCCGCAATTTTCCAGGCGGTCCTTGTAGTCGACATTGACTTCGTAGCGGTGGCGGTGGCGCTCGGAAATATCGGTCGAGCCATAGATGTCGGCAATCTTGGTGCCCTTCTTCAGGGCTGCCTTGTAAGCGCCGAGACGCATGGTGCCGCCGAGATCGCCGGCCGCATTGCGCTTCTGCAGCTCGTTGCCCTTGACCCATTCGGTCATCAGGCCGACCACCGGCTCTTCGGTCTTGCCGAACTCGGTCGACGAGGCCCTCTCGATGCCTGCCAGATGACGGGCAGCTTCTACGACTGCCATCTGCATGCCGAAGCAGATACCGAAATAGGGAACGTTGCGTTCGCGGGCGAACTGCGCCGCCTTGATCTTGCCTTCCGAACCGCGCTCGCCGAAGCCGCCTGGCACCAGAATGCCGTGGACCTTCTCGAGATAGGGAGCCGGGTCTTCCTTTTCGAAGATCTCCGACTCGATCCATTCAAGGTTGACCTTGACGCGGTTGGCGATACCGCCGTGATGCAGCGCCTCGATCAGCGACTTGTAGGCATCCTTGAGGCCGGTGTACTTGCCGACGATCGCGATCGTCACTTCGCCTTCCGGCGTGCGGATACGGTTGCAGACCTCATCCCAGGCGTCGAGGCGCGGCTTCGGTGCCGGTTCGATGCCGAAGGCGGCCAGCACCTCGTTGTCGAGGCCTTCCTTGTGATAGGCGATCGGCACGTCGTAGATGTTGGCAACGTCGAGTGCCTGGATAACGGCAGACGGGCGGACGTTGCAGAACAGCGAGAGCTTGCGGCGCTCTGCTTCCGGAATTTCGCGGTCGGCGCGCACCAGGAGGATATCGGGATGAATACCGAGCGCCTGCAGTTCCTTGACGGAATGCTGCGTCGGCTTGGTCTTCAGCTCTCCGGCGGCCGGAATATACGGCATCAGCGTCAGGTGAACGTAGATCGCGGTGCCGCGCGGCAGATCGTTGCCGAGCTGGCGGATCGCTTCCATGAACGGCATCGCCTCGATGTCGCCGACAGTGCCGCCGATTTCGCAGATGACGAAATCGTAGTCGTCATTGCCCTCGATGACGAAATCCTTGATCTCGTTCGTCACGTGCGGAATGACCTGGACGGTGGCGCCGAGGTAATCGCCGCGGCGTTCCTTGTCGATGATGTTCTTGTAGATGCGGCCGGTGGTGATATTGTCGGTCTTGGTCGCCGAACGCCCCGTGAAGCGCTCGTAGTGGCCGAGATCGAGATCGGTTTCCGCGCCGTCGTCGGTGACGAAGACTTCGCCGTGCTGGGTCGGGCTCATGGTGCCCGGGTCCACGTTCAGATAGGGGTCGAGCTTGCGAAGCCGCACCCGATATCCACGGGCCTGCAGCAACGCTCCGAGAGCCGCGGCCGCAATTCCTTTACCGAGAGAGGAAACCACGCCGCCAGTGATGAATACGTATCGCGCCATGGGAGTCACCGGATACCTTTTCAAAAACGATTCCACCAGCCCAAAAATTCTTTTCCAGAACTTTTGGTGCCAGCGTGAAATCTGAACAAAAGAAAACCGGCAGACCCTTGGGCCTGCCGGCGGTTTATTTCGCTGACCGGTTTATTGTCCGGTCGGTACGCCGCCCGGCTGGGCCGGGGTGGCGGGAGTAGCAGGTGCTGCGGCCGGCGCGCTGGCGGCGGGAGCCGTCGCGGCAGGTGCCGGAGCCGTTGCAGCAGGCGCGGATGCAGCCGGGGCCGGAGCCGCGGGTGCTGCAGGAGCCGGAGCGGCAGCGCCGCCATTCGGAACGCCGTTGCTGGCAGGCTGATTGGCCGGAGGCTTGGCCGCGCCGCCACCCAGCGAATCGAGAATGCCGTTGCCGGCGCCGCTCGTTGCCGGAATGCGGTTCAGGATATCCGTCGGATTGCCCTGGTAACGCGTCAGGATGCCGAGGCCGAGCGACGTGATGAAGAACAGCGTCGCCAGGATCGCGGTCGTGCGGGTCAGCGCATTGGCCGTGCCGCGCGCCGACATGAAGCCGGAACCGCCGCCGATGCCGAGGCCGCCGCCTTCCGAACGCTGGATAAGCACGACGCCGACAAGCGCCAGCACGATCATGAGGTGGATGACAATCAATACGGTCTGCATGGGTCCAGTCCTGCCCGCAAGGCGGGCATCCAATAAAATCTGGCGCTCTTTACATGAGGCAATCGCCTATTCCAAGCCCTTAGCTCAGATTTAGGCAGTGAGTTCCGTGTATGCGCCGTAGATGGCGAGGAAATCCGCCGCTTTCAAGCTCGCGCCGCCAATCAGTGCACCATCGACATTGGCGACACCCATCAACTCCTTGGCGTTGGAAGGCTTGACCGACCCGCCATAGAGGATGCGAACCTTCTTGCCCTCGGCGCCGAAACGGGCCGTCAGCTCGCTGCGCATGAAGGCATGCGCCTTCTCGACGTCATCGACGGTCGGCGTCAGACCGGTGCCGATTGCCCAGACGGGCTCATAGGCGATCACGGTGTTTTCGGCCGTCGCGGTGTCAGGCACCGAGGCGGAAAGCTGACGCTTGATGATATCGAGCGTCTGGCCGGCCTTGCGCTCGTCGGCGGTCTCGCCGATGCAAGTGATGGCGGTCAGGTCGGCAGCGAATGCAGCCTCGGCCTTGGCGCGCACCAGATGATCGGTCTCGGCATGGTCGGTTCGGCGCTCGGAGTGACCAACGATCACATAGGTGCCGAAGCAATCGGCAATCATTTCCGCCGAGATGTCACCGGTATGGGCGCCGGACGGTTTCTGATGGCAATCCTGCGCGCCGATCGCCAGCGGGCTGTCGGTGCAGAGCGCCGTCGCCACGTAGAGCAGCGTGGCCGGAGGGCAGATCAGCGCTTCGACCTTCGAGGAGAGCGGGCCTTTGACACCTTCCGAGATCGCCTTGATCTGGTCGAGGGAGTCGCGGGTACCGTTCATTTTCCAGTTCCCCGCCACGAGCGGACGCACGTCAGGTGTCATGCCAAGCCTTCCACATTTTTCCGGTATTCTGCGGCCTTAGCAAAAGCAGCAGCGAATGAAAAGCTTTCCGCCCCTTACGTAAGGGAAAAAGACGGTTTAGCGCTCAAAATGCTTAAAATAGTCTCGGCAGACGGCCTAGGAAGCAAGAATCCAGTTCAGCACCTTGCGCCAGTCGATCATCCGGATCGGCGTTCCGTGATTGCCGGTGTCGAAGAGCGTGAAGCGCGTCGGGTACTTGGACTTGTAGAGCGCTTCGAACAGCCCCTGCTGATCGGTCGCGGCATAGACAGGATCGCGGCTGCCATGGGCGAAGTACATCGGCAGCTTGGCCTTGTAGAAGGCGCTCTTGGCAAAATCCGGATCGGTGACGCCGCTCATGATCAGCATGCCCTTCAGCCGCTCGACGCTCGCCGCATCCCGCGTCACGCCCCAGCAGATCTGGCTGCCCATCGAGGCGCAGGTCAGAATGACAGGTCTGCCGCCAGACTTCTCGCTGGCATAGCGGATCAGCTCGACGATGTTGGCAACGCCGTCGCTGTCGAAGGTCTTGACGGTCGGCGAGTAATAGACGCCGCCATTGCCGGCCACGAGGTTCTTCACCCGGTTGAAATTGCCGCCGAAGGTGAAATCGTTGGCACCGAGCCGGCGCGTCCCGTCGCGCCCATGAATGAAGATCACCGTAAAGGCCGCATTTTCCGCCGGTCCCACCCTGGTGACATCGATCCGGTGCCCATCGAGCGAGAGCGTTTCTTCCTGTTGCAGCTTGCGAATGCCGAGCGAGACATATTTCTGCTGGACGCGCTGTTCCGGGATCTGGTCGCGCCCGTTGATGTCGCGCATCTCGTCATAGCTGATCGTTTCAAAGGCGCCGTTATCGGAAGTCTGGAGCACGGTCTGGGCCGAAAACAGCTCGTCCTTGTACGGCGGCAAGACGTCGGCTGCGGAGGCCTTCAGCCCGCCGGACAGCAAAAAGGCCGCAATTGCGGTGACAATCATGCAATGACTTGTGGACATTTTCATGCGAGCGCTTTCCTCAGAGATAAGTCCGCTTGCCATTCCGCGCCCGGCAACGCAAACCAATTCTAGAGAATTCCGCCAAATCGGGCGGCGTCGCGTAACGAGGCGATTTCTGGCAAAATCTGCCTGATTCGCAAACATGACATCAAATGCGGTGATTTTGGGTCGAGCCCATGCGGACGGGCTGCCCAAACAGGATTGAAGATCTGAACGATTCCATGGATGACAGCAACGACCTCTTCGCCGGAATGCCCCTCGCGCCCAAGCAGGAGGAGCCAGCAAAGCCGGCTGCGCCTGCCGAAAAGCCCGTCGTGGCAGCACCCGCCGCTTCCGCCCGCCCCGGCCCCGCATCATCCACCTCGGATGATTACGGCGCCTCGTCGATCCGCGTTCTCGAAGGCCTTGAGCCGGTGCGCATGCGTCCCGGCATGTATATCGGCGGCACCGACGAGAAGGCATTGCACCACCTGTTTGCCGAAGTCATCGATAACTCGATGGACGAAGCCGTTGCCGGTCACGCCAATTTCATTGAGGTCCATCTCGATATCCAGGGCTATCTGACGGTCAGCGACAACGGCCGTGGTATCCCGGTCGAGAACCATCCGCAGGTTCCCGGCAAATCGACGCTCGAAGTGATCATGACCAAGCTGCATGCCGGCGGTAAGTTCGACGGCAAGGCCTATGAAACGTCGGGCGGTCTGCACGGCGTCGGCGTCTCGGTCGTCAACGCACTGTCCGACGATCTGGAAGTCGAGGTCGCCCGCAATCGCAAGCTCTACCGCCAGCGTTTTTCGCGCGGGCTGCCGCAGGGTGGTCTCGAGGAGCTTGGCGACGTTCATAACCGTCGCGGCACTCGCGTCCGCTTCCATCCGGATCCGCAGATCTTCGGCGATCATGCCAAGTTCGACGCCGGCCGGGTTTTCCGGATGGCGCGGTCGAAAGCCTATCTCTTCGGCGGCGTCGAAATCCGCTGGAGCTGCGATGACGGCATCTTGCCTGAGGGTTCCGATGTCCCGAACAAGGCGGTCTTCCACTTCCCCGGCGGCCTGAAGGACTATCTTCAGGCAACGATGGGCAAGGACTTTACCGTCACCCGCGAGATCTTCGCCGGCAAGACCGAGAAGGCCAGCGGCCACGGCTCGATGGAATGGGCGATCACCTGGTATGGCGGCGATCCCCAGCTTCATTCCTATTGCAACACCATTCCGACGCCAGAAGGCGGTACGCACGAGGCCGGGCTGCGCATTGCTCTGACCAAGGGTCTGAAGGCCTATGGCGAGCTGACGCAGAACAAGCGCGCCGCACAGATCACCACCGACGATGTGATGATCTCTGCAGTCGGCATGCTGTCGATCTTCATCCGCGAGCCTGAGTTCGTCGGCCAGACGAAGGACAAGCTCGCCACCGTCGAGGCCCAGCGCATCGTCGAAAACGCTCTGCGCGACCCCTTTGACCATTACCTCGCCGACAATCCCAACGAGACAGCCAAGCTGCTCGATTGGGTGATCGAACGCGCTGAAGAGCGCCTTCGCCGCCGCAAGGAAAAGGAAGTCAACCGCAAGACCGCTGTGCGCAAGCTGCGCCTGCCCGGCAAGCTTGCCGATTGCTCGCAGAACACCGCTGCCGGCGCCGAGCTCTTCATCGTCGAAGGTGACTCGGCAGGTGGCTCCGCCAAGCAGGCGCGCAACCGATCGAATCAGGCGATCCTGCCGCTGCGCGGCAAGATCCTCAACGTCGCCAGCGCCGGGCGCGAAAAGCTCGGTGCCAACCAGCAGCTTTCGGACCTCGTGCAGGCGCTCGGCTGCGGCACGCGCTCGAAGTATCGCGAGGAAGACCTCCGTTACGAACGCATCATCGTCATGACCGATGCCGATGTCGACGGCGCGCATATTGCTTCGCTGCTCATCACCTTCTTCTATCAGGAAATGCCGGAGCTCGTGCGTGGCGGTCACCTCTTCCTTGCCGTTCCGCCACTCTACAAGCTGACGCAGGGTGCGAAATCGGCCTATGCGCGCGACGACAGACACCGCGCGGAGCTGATGGAGAAGGAATTCAAGGGCAAGTCGAAGGTGGAAATCAGCCGGTTCAAAGGTCTCGGCGAAATGCTGCCCGCCCAGCTCAAGGAAACCACCATGGACCCGAGCAAGCGCACATTGCTGCGCGTGCTGATCGATGAGATCGATTTCGAGGGTACGCGGACGGCGGTCGATGACCTCATGGGTACCAAGCCGGAAGCCCGCTTCCGCTTTATCCAGGATCGTGCGGCTTTCGCAGAAAACCTCGATATCTAAGAGGCAGTCGCCAAGAGAGTTTTGAAACAGCGCGGCGGATTTGTTCCGTCGCGCTGTTTTCGTTTGGCGTTCTGCCATCCTTTGCGATTTCTCGTTGAGCGGCGCGCATCAATCTTTTCGCTGACGGTCAACACTCTGGCAGGAAATTGCCGTCACACTGGCTTCAGCACAAAGCGCTATGCCAACCGAGGCATGGTCCTTGGCGCTGCCGGAGCAACTGGCATTTCCTGGCCGAAATGCTTGCGTCCGGTGGCACGATGGCCCATATCCGTGGTTGAGAAGAAAAGCAGGGAACGACGTGAGCCTCTCGAATAAAAACAAACTGCCAGGCGAGCCGCGGTGGCTTGGTCCCTCCGCACATGCCCGCACGCCTCTCATTCCCTCGATTTCAGCTGCCCGCTGGCTTCTGATCCTGATTGTCGCCGCTGGCGTCTATTTCTTCTACGGCTTCGTCGTCCCGGTCCTGGCAGCCCTCGTCATCGGCTTTGCCAGCTGGCCGCTCTATCGCAAGCTGCTCTCCCGCGTCGGCGGCAACACCACCATCGCCGCGACCATCGCCATCATCCTGATCATCACCTTCCTGGTCATTCCGATCGTCTTTGCCATCACCTATACGACGGGCGAAGTCCGCGAATGGGTCGCCTGGGCGATCCGCGCCAACCGCATGGGCGCCCCCACCCCGCAATGGATCCTCGCTCTGCCCTTTGCCGGTCCCTATATCGATGAACTCTGGACGAAATATATCGGCACGCCGGGTTCGATGGGCGAAGTCATCCAGGCCGTCAGCGGTGCCAATATCGGCAATATCTACCGTGCGGTTCTGGCAGCCGGCGGCGCATCGTTCCATCTGCTGTTGACGCTGCTCTTCATGCTGATCGCGCTGTTCTTCGTCTATCGCGACGGCTCGTCCTTCTCCAAGCAGATCGACATGCTCGGTGAGCGCATCCTGCCGAACCGCTGGGAGCGGATCTCCCGCGTGGTTCCGGCAACCATCAGCTCGACCGTGATGGGCATGACGCTGATCGCCATCGGCGAAGGTATCGTGCTCGGCATCGCCTATTGGATCGCCGGCGTGCCCTCACCCGTGACGCTCGGCGTGTTGACCGGCATCATGGCGCTGATCCCCGGTGGCGCGCCGCTCTCCTTCACGCTGGTATCGATCTATCTGGTCGCCAGCGGCTCGCATGTCGCCGGCGCCGGGCTCTTCATCTGGGGCAGCGTCGAACTCTTCATCGTCGACAAGACACTGAGGCCGAAACTGGTCGGCGGCCCGATCAAGCTTCCCTTCCTGCCGACTTTCTTCGGTCTGGTCGGCGGCGTGAAGACCATGGGCTTCCTCGGCCTGTTCATTGGCCCGGTGCTGATGGCCCTGCTGGTCGCCATCTGGCGCGAATGGATGCACGAGGTCCGCACTTCGGATCAGAACGGCACCGGCCCCGAAATCATCATCGACGAACAGGCGCCGCCATCGCAGCGCGCGGCAGCCGAGGGCTGATCAGCCGAGCCGCTTTTCCATGAATAGGCTGAGCGGATCAGGAAGATAGGAGCCGAAAGGCTCGATCTCAACATAGCAGTACTTGCGGTAAAGGCCGATCGCCTCGGGCTGATGAATACCGGTTTCGAGGCGGATCGCCTTCAGTCCGCTCTTCGTTGCCTGCTCCTCGAGCTTATCCATCAGCCGGCTCGCTGCTTTGAGGCCGCGCGCCTAGGGATCGACGAACATCCGCTTGATCTCCGCCGTGCCATCGCCCGCTTCGACATGAGCGGCGCAGCCGACGGCCACACCGTCATTACGCGCAACGAAGAAGCTCACCGAATGCTGTTCCAGCGTCGAGAGATCGACCAGATGGTTGCTCTCGGCCGGATAGAGCGAAGCCGCATAGGCATCCGACATGTCGAGCAGGCGTATGATTTCAGGCTGGCGCGGCGTTTCGAGAGTGACGGTCACTAACATGGCTTCTGTTTTCCCGGTCGGCTTGCATGAAGAGATGGTAATGTAACCGCCTTTATTCCGTTGGAATTGCGACGTCTAAGATCATGAGTTTCAATAGCCAGGGATCCCGGATATGCAAGCCGTTCTCATCGCCATGACCATCTTCGGGTGCAACGATTCCGTCACCCAATGCAATTACGTGGCGACGGTGGACAAGCATTGGCAGACAGTGGCGATGTGCGATGCCGAGTCGGAAAAGCAGCTGAAGGGTTTTACCAACGCCAAGTATCCGACGGTGATCGCGGTCTGCGAGGAACCGAAGCCCGTAACCGCTCCCGAGACAGCAAAGCTTGAAGCGCAGGCAACAGCAACGGCTCCAGCCGTCGAACAACCGCAGCCAACAGGTCTACGCGCCTATGCCGTGCGGGTTGCCGAGCGCGTCCGCGCCGGGCTGCCAACAGGCGACGACATCAAGCAGACGCTCATCAAGCCGGTGCATTTCGTTTCAAACGGATATTCCTGGGTCGCCCAGCGCTTTAGCCACTAGGCTGCGACAAGCGCCGCCTGCGAGGCATAGGCGCGAGCCGACTGGCGCTGCTCAGCGATGTGCAGCTTCTCGACCATGTCGAGCAGTTCCTTGACCGCGTCATGTGTGCCGTGATGGCGGAAGCGTTCAAGCAGCCGCCCGCAGATCGTCGAAAGCATCGTTGCCGAAGCCTTGCGCGAAGCTTCGCGCCACAGCAGCGTCGCCTCGACGAAGATCGTGCTGATTTCACGCGTCAAACCGGCTGTCTCGTACAGCGCGCGAACCGCATGCATGCGGCCGGTCGCGAGAATCGAGCGGACCCGCTTTTCGCTGCAGCCGGTCAGGTTGACGACGGCGCCTGCGAAGAAATCGACCTTTCCCGAGCACAGCGCATGCAGCAGGAAGGATGGCGTCAGATGGCCGTGGACGCGCAGATGCTCGACGAGGTCGTCGATCTCGCGCGGCTGAATTTCGCCGGCGATCGAGACCACGGCAGACTGCGTCGCCTCGCGGCTGATCCGTTGCAGACGGTTGAAGCCGATGGCGGCCTGGATGAGCGGCAGCGCCACCAGCGCATCGCTGACATGCTGCGTCAGAAGCTGGCGGGCATCGGCCGGCAGGCTCTCGCGATCGAGCAGCAGATTGCGGATATCGCAGCAGTCGCCGAGCCTTTCGGCGATACGCTTCAGCGAATGCGGTGCAATCGAGGCGCCCTCGTTTTCAAGCAGGCAGAGCACGTCCTCCTCGCCGCCGATCTCGGCAAGCGCCGCAGAGACGGCGCGCGACAAGCTGCTGCGCGCTGCGATCAGCATCCGCGTGACCTCGCTGCCTCGTCCGGCGAGATCCACGAGATCGGCGTCGGTCAGCAGCGGCGAGCAGGTAACGGCATGGCAGGCAATTTCCGGCTGGTCCTCGGCCAAGGCCAGGATCAGCGAGCGCGGCGCTTCTTCGGACCAGGCGATGGCTTCCGCGAGAGCGAGGCGGACTTTAGGCGACGGATCGTCGAGCAGGAAGGTCATCGCCATCTCGGCGGCCTTGCGCTCTTCGGGCTGCATCTCGGATTGCAGATAGGCCCGGCCAAGAGCGCTGGCCGCGCGTGCCCGGTCTCCGGACTTGGCAGTTTCGACCCAGCGAAGGAATGCCTCTACAATCACCATTACGCCCCAACCTGCGGAACGTGATTCCTTCACGCTCCTCTTGTTCTGAGAACGCTACCGGCAAATGGTTTATGATTGGTTCACCATATTCATTAACCCCTGTGCGCAGGGCACAAGCGCATCAGGGCGTCTTCGGCCGCATCATTTCGAAGACATCGCTGCCTTCCGCATAGTCCATGTATCCCATGCGGGCCACCGGCCGGGCGATCGACATGTCAAGGCGGCCTTCGCGGATGATCGTCTCGTCGATATGGATGCCGACCACCTCGCCGAGCACCATGACATTCTCGGACGGCTCGCCGGACAGCCCCTTCGGCTCGATGATTTCGGTCACCTTGCATTCCAGAACCGCAAAGGCTTCCGCGACATAGGGTGCGTCGACGATCTCGCCCTGCCGCGCCGTCAGCCCCGCTAGCTCGAACTCGTTGGTTCCGTAGGGCACGGCCGCCGATGACACATTCATGTGCTCGACCAGATGGCGGCTGACGAAGTTGCAGGTGAAAACACCTGTTTCAGCCGCATTCTTCTGGCTGTGCTTGCGCCCGCTGGAGGAGAACATCACCAGCTTCGGACGGTCCGAGATCGCATTGAAGAAGGAATAGGGGCCGAGATTCAGCGAACCATCGGTGCCCTTCGTCCCGATCCAGCCGATCGGCCGCGGCGACACGATCGCCTTGAAAGGATCATGCGCCAGGCCATGCTTGTTGGCGTCCGTCCGGTAGAACATCAGTTCTCTCCACCGACCCAGGTTACGGTTTCCGTCAGTTCCGGGCGCGGGCGCTCGACCGGCGGAAATTCAGACGAACCCATATGGATGAAGCCGGCAACCTTCTCACCCGGCTGCACGCCGAGCAGCGGATAGGCGCGTTCGTCGAAGGCGAACCACTCGGTCAGCCAGTTCGCCACCCAGCCATGCGCATTGGCAGAGAAGATGACGTTGAGGCACAGAGCACCAGCCGACATCACCTGCTCCCATTCCGGAATCTTGAAATGCGGCCCGGCCTTGCTGACGACGGCGACAACGACAGGAGCCCGGGTGAAGCGCGTGCGTTCCACCTGGATCATCTCATCCGACAGTTCAGGCTTGGCTTCGAGAGCAAGTTTCAGCAATTCCTCGCCGATCCGTACGCGCTCCTCGCCGCGATAGACGATGAAGCGCCATGGCGCCAGCTTGCCGTGGTCAGGAACGCGCGACGACAGGCGAAGGATTTCCTCGATTTCGGCTTTGCCGGGACCCGGCTCGCACATCTGGAACGCAGGAATGGAACGGCGCACGTTGAGGTAATCGATCAGCTTGATATCGGATTTCATGCGGGAGAAACTTTCAATTTCAGGACTGTAACGGGGATGGGTCTTGAATTTGCCATCGGGTTGGTCTTGAAGTGGCCCCTGTGATTTCTAAAGTCAATCGGTCCAGGAAACTCATGACCGGCATTTTGCCCCTTGCGCGGATAGCCCTTGCGCTTGCACTGGTGATCTCCTCGCCGTTTTCGGCAGGCGCGCAAGATGCATTCAAGGACTTCAAGCAGCTCGACACCACGGCCAAGATGCCGAAGCTGAACGCTTTCATCGCCCCCGGCACGACGCCGCCGGGCGCGCTTCTGCATGAAGTGCCGATGGAGGCAAAGCTGACGACCGACGGACAGCCGGTCGAAGATGGGCTTTCCTGGTATGTCTTCAGCCCGATCGCCGGTGCCGACGGCAAGCTGCCGCTGATTGCCAGCGCCAAGGGTGGTTCCGCCGCGTTCCAGCTGGCGCCCGGTGATTACTTCGTCAATGTCTCCTTCGGGCGCGCCGGCGTCACCAAGAAGGTCAACGTGCCCGAGAGCGGCGCGGTCGACAAGCAGGTCATGGTGCTCGATGCCGGCGGCCTGCTGCTGAACGCGGTATCCGGTTCCGACGTCCGCATCCGCCCGGATCAGCTGAGCTTCTCGATCTACTCTTCCGAAGTCCGTGACGACGGCGAGCGTGGCCTCGTCATGGCCGATGTATCGCCCAATACCGTCGTCCGTCTGAATGCCGGGACCTATCACGTCGTCTCCGAATATGGCGACGTCAACGCCGTCATCCGCGCCGATATCCAGATCGAGGCCGGCAAGCTGACGGAAGCGACGATCCAGCATCGCGCGGCGCAGATCACCTTCAAGCTCGTCTCCGATGCCGGCGGCGAGGCAATCGCCGACACCGCCTGGTCGATCCTGACGGCCGCCGGCGACAGCGTCGGCGAAAGCGTCAGCGCCTTCCCGACGATGGTGCTTGCCGAAGGCGAATATTCCGCCGTAGCCCGTAACAAGGACAAGATCTACCAGCGCGATTTCAAGGTCGAAGCCGGCAAGAACACCGATGTCGAAGTGCTGATGAAGGACGTCCAGCCACAGGAGCCGGACAGCGCCGCAACGACCGTACAGCCTGAGCCGCAGCCCTCTGCGGCGGGTGAGCCGCCGCAGAAATCGGCGCAGGCGCCGCTGCCGTCCTACGACCAGCTGGTTCCGAACAGCGGATCGGACGGCGCAGACGCCGATTGATGCCTGCTCCCCTCGTCTGAACGGAGCATTCCCCTCGCCCATCCCGATGAGCAGCGCATAGCCCGCGCGCAGAACACCTGCATCCGATTAGGCGAATGGAAGCCCGAAGGTGGACATGCGATTGTTGCGCGTGCGGAGGGGTTCCGTATCGAGAAGTCATGCCGAACGAAGGAGGTGTCCCATGCGGACCATCTGCGCGGCATTGACGATGTGTATCGCGCTCGCGCTCTGCGCGCCGAGTGTCAAGTACGTCAGTTTGCCCGGATATGCCTTCAAGACCGACCCGAAATGCATGCGGACGGTATCGAAGGCCAAGTTTGACCGCAAATGCGATTACCCGAAACTGGGGATCAAGGATTTCACGCCGCCAAGCGTAACCGTTCTCGGAATTTGATCCATGAAATTCAAAGGGGCGGCGCTCGATCGAGCGCCGCCCCTTTGCATGCTTGTATTCACCCAAATCGGCTTAAGCGGCCTTGGCCTTCTTCGCCTCGATCTTGCGGCGAACATCCGGCGGCGTCGCTTCCCAGGTCAGGCTCTCGATCGCCTCATCGAGCGTCATCGAGGTCTGCTCCTGGCTGCCGAGGCGGCGGATGTTGACCGTCCGCTCTTCGGATTCCTTCTTGCCGCAGACGATGATCACCGGAACCTTCGTAACGGAATGTTCGCGGACCTTGTAGTTGATCTTCTCGTTACGGAAGTCGGTCGAAACGTTCAGACCGGCCTCGCGCAGCGCTTCGGCAACTTCAGCGCCGTAGCCATCGGCTTCCGACGTGATCGTCGCGACGACGATCTGCTGCGGTGCGATCCAAAGCGGTATGTGGCCGGCGAAGTTCTCGATCAGGATACCGAGGAAGCGTTCCATCGAGCCGCAGATGGCGCGATGGATCATCACCGGCTGCGTCTTCTCCGAATTGCTGTCGATGTAGAAGGCGCCGAAACGCTCCGGCAGGTTGAAGTCGACCTGCGTCGTGCCGCACTGCCATTCACGGCCGATGGCGTCCTTCAGCGTATATTCGAACTTCGGCCCGTAGAAAGCACCCTCGCCCGGCAGAATGCCGGTCTTGATGCGGCCCTCAGACTGCTCCTCGATCGTCTTCAGCACGTCCATCATAACGCTTTCGGCGCGATCCCAAAGGGCGTCGGTGCCGACGCGCTTTTCGGGACGGGTCGAGAGCTTGACGACGATCTCCTTGAAGCCGAAGTCCTCATAGACCGAAAGGATCAGATCGTTGATCCTGAGGCATTCCGAAGCCATCTGCTCGTCGGTGCAGAACACATGCGCGTCGTCCTGCGTGAAGCCGCGGACGCGCATCAGCCCGTGCAGCGCACCAGACGCCTCGTAGCGATGCACGTTGCCGAATTCGGCAAGACGGATCGGCAGCTCGCGATAGGACTTCAAGCCATGCTTGAAGATCTGCACGTGACCCGGGCAGTTCATCGGCTTCAGTGCGAAGATGCGGTTGTCGGCTTCCTTGTCTTCAGGATGCGTAAAGGCGTAAGCCGACTTCACCGCAAACATGTTCTCCTGATACCAGCCCCAGTGACCCGAGGTCTCCCAGAGCGATGCATCGAGAACCTGCGGTGCATTGACCTCCTCATAGGTACCGGCCAGACGCCGGCGCATGTAGGCGGTGAGCGTCTGGAACATGCGCCAGCCCTTGCCATGCCAGAAGACGACGCCCGGGCCCTCTTCCTGGAAATGGAACAGATCCATCTCGCGGCCAAGCTTGCGGTGATCGCGCTTCTCGGCTTCGGCCAGGATATGCAGGTAGTTGTCGAGCTCTGACTGCTCGGCGAAAGCCGTGCCGTAGATGCGAGAGAGCATGGCGTTGTTGCTGTCACCGCGCCAATAGGCGCCGGCAACCTTCATCAGCTTGAAGGCATTGCCGATCTGGCCGGTGGAGGCCATATGCGGACCGCGGCACAGGTCGAACCATTCGCCCTGATTGTAGATCTTCAGATCCTGTCCTTCAGGGATTGCATCGACAAGCTCGACCTTGTACTGCTCGCCCTTGGCGGCGAAGACTTCCTTCGCCTTCTCGCGCGACCACACCTGCTTGGTGAAGGGCGCATTTCGGGCGATGATTTCCTTCATCTTCTTTTCGATCTTCGGCAGATCGTCAGGCGTGAAGGGCTCGTTCTTGGCGAAGTCGTAATAGAAGCCGTTCTCGATCACCGGACCGATGGTGACCTGCGTGCCGGGCCAGAGTTCCTGCACGGCTTCTGCCATGACGTGTGCTGCGTCGTGGCGGATGAGTTCCAGCGCGCGCTCGTCATTGCGGGTGATGATCTCGATTCTGCCCGTAACAACGGGATCGGAAAGGTCGCGCACAACGCCGTCGATCGCAATGGCGACGGACTTCTTGGCAAGCGACTTGGAAATGGATTCGGCAACCTCGCGCCCGGTCGTACCGGCAGCGAAATCGCGCACATTGCCATCAGGGAAAGTCAGGGAAACGGATTGGGACATATCGATATTCTCCTTGTCCAGTCCCGCCAACGAATGCGGGTGGTTGCAATGAAGCGCTGCGTCCGTACGCAAAGCGCTGCCGCCTGATAATCGGATTTGGCCTGTTAGTAAAGAAAAAGCAGGTCTTGTCAGAGCATCTCGGCCAGACCGCGAACGGTGTTCCAGTTGCGCAGCGTGCCCGCCCCCATGCGCTTGGTGGTCAGCGCCGAAAGCAGTTTCCATTCGCTGGGCTTGCCGGCGAAATCGATCCACAGATCGCCATCGGCAAGCGCCAGACGCTGGCTGGGGTCGGCATAGGCCTTCAGCTTGTCGAGTGCCGAGATATCGAGCGGCTTGCGCATGACGCGAACGATCACCTGGCTGCCCTCACCATCAGGAAACGGATTGGACCGTGCCAGCCGCTCCCAGCTCTTGCCGGTGCGGACGATGATGTCGACCGGCTTGCCGAACTTCTCGATGAACGCCGCCTCCAGCTTCTTCTCGATATCACCGGTAGGCGACTCCGGTGCCTCGAAGATGATATTGCCGGTCGAGACAAGTGTGCGTGGGTTGCGGTAGCCGAGCGCCGAGGCCATGTCGCGCAGGTCGGACATCACCACCCGGCGTCCCGGCGCCAGGACGATACTGTGCAGCAGGGCAACGTAGACGGTCACGCGGCTTTCCGGCCGAACGCGAGATAGCGCCAGGGTGTCCACCAATGGAATCGCCGTTCCAGCCGTTCCGGCACCGGATCGAGCCCGCTCGTGCCACCCGGACCGCAGCGTCCGACGCGAAACAGCGTCATCCATCCGCCTGCCCACAGCCCATGGCGGGCGACGGCCTCGTAGCCATATTCGGAGCAGGTCGGGATATGACGGCAGGAATTGCCGATGAAACCGGAGAGGGTCAGCTGGTAGAGCCGGATGAAGCCCATCCCTGCGAGCCTGCTCGGCGTTTTCGGGAAAGCGCCCGCGTAGTTGCGGGAGAAGCGTTTGGGCTTTTGCGGAGCCGCCGCCGCGCCGCCCTCGTCTTCGTCGTCATGCTGCAGGGAGCAGAACTCGCACATCGCCTCAGGCTTCCACCATCTCGGCGCGCTTCGCCTCGATCTGGCCGATGGCATCGACGACGGCGTCGAAGGTCAGCATCGTCGAGGCGTGCCGCGCCTTGTAATCCCTGACCGGGCGCAGATAGCGCATTTCCTCGAAGCGGCCCTCGGGTCCGTCGCCATCGGCCTTCAGCATGTCGAGCATATCCTGGCGCGCCTTGCGCAACTCGCCTGCGGTGGCGCCGACGACATGGCGCGCCATGACCGACGAGGACGCCTGCCCGAGCGCGCAGGCTTTCACGTCATGGGCGAAATCGCTGACGGTATCGCCATCCATTTTCAGCCAGATCTTCACCTTCGAACCGCATAGCTTCGAATGCGCCTGGGCGCTGGCATCGGCATCTTCGAGGCTGCCGATCCGCGCAATATTGCCGGCAAATTCCAGGATTTTGCTGTTGTAGATCTCGTCCATGGTCAATTCCGCCCCAGATCACTGTGGACCGGCTCATTCGGTGGTCATTGTATCTTAAACAAAAAACGCACCGTCTCGTGTTAGCATACTTACATGAAGACGCTGTCTTCCTATATGTATGTCGTTCGAGGGCCATGAAAAAGCAATGGCCTCCGGTAAGATTGATTGGGAAACCGTGCCGGATGGGCGACGCCCTGAAAGCCCCGGAGCCTGCCAAAGGTGCAACATTCCTGACAGGGGATACCAGTTGGCGAGTCCGAAAGACGATCCGCATTCGAGCGGATCAGGAGACTTGAACAGTATGGACGCCATCGTAAAGAATTTTCCGCAGAACAGCCGCGATTCCAACCGCCCGAGCCAGAAAGAAGCCGAAGACGCCGTCCGCACGCTGCTGCGCTGGGCTGGCGAAGATCCGGCGCGTGAAGGCCTGCTCGACACCCCCTCCCGCGTCGCGAAGGCCTATCGTGAACTCTTCGCCGGCTATGATATGGATGCCGAGGATGTGCTCGGCCGCACCTTTGAAGAGGTTGCCGGCTACGATGACATGGTCCTCGTCAAGGACATTCCATTCTTCTCACATTGCGAACACCACATGGTGCCGATCATCGGCAAGGCGCATGTCGCCTATATGCCTGACGGCAAGGTCCTCGGCCTGTCGAAAATCGCCCGTGTCGTCGAAATCTTCGGCCGGCGCCTGCAGACGCAGGAAACCATGACGGCGCAGATCGCCAAGTCGATCGATGAAACGTTGCGTCCGCGCGGTGTCGCGGTCATGATCGAAGCCGAACATATGTGCATGGCCATGCGCGGTGTGCAGAAGCAGGGCTCGACCACATTGACGACAACCTTTACTGGGACCTTCAAGTCCGAACCTGCCGACCAGGCGCGATTCATGTCCATGGTACGGGGCCGCTGATACCGGCTTCACAAAGAGAGCCGATCGATGACGCCATTCGCCTTCAACGCGCCTTCAGACGACAAATCCGAGCTCGAGGACGCGGGGGATTTCACCCCGCGCTTCGATGATCGCGGCTTGATCACTGCGATCGTGACCGACGTTCAGGACGGCGAGCTCCTGATGGTCGCACATATGAACGCGCAGGCTCTGGCGCTCACCATCCAGACAGGCAAGGCGCACTACTTCAGCCGTTCGCGTGGCAAGCTGTGGATGAAGGGTGAAACGTCGGGCAATATCCAAACGGTCAGGGAGATCCGTACCGATTGCGATCAGGATGCCATCTGGCTGAAAGTAGAGGTCGCCGGTCACGATGCGACATGCCATACTGGCCGGCGTTCATGCTTCTATCGGACCGTATCGTTGCAGGATGGAAAGCCGATGCTCGACATCGTCGATGACGAGCGCCATTTCGATCCCGCTGACGTCTATAAGAAATAGCGCAAAACGGCGGCATTTGCCTCTTATAGGGACAGATCAGCCCTCTATATACGATTTGGAAAGGGAAGAGGAACACACTTCGAAAACACAGAGTGTTCTGCCGGGAGGAGGCAAGCCATGCTGAACTGGAGTTTGCACCGTCAGGGCTCTGAAGCTGGCCAATCCGATTCCGGTTCGTCTTCCACATTGCCCGATATGACAGTTCCTACGATCTCCCCACCACCACAGAAGAAAGCCAAGATCGCGCTCGCGCTCGGCGGCGGTGCTGCGCGCGGCTGGGCCCATATCGGCGTATTGCGGGCGTTGGATGAAGCCGGCATCGAGATCGGCATGATCGCCGGCACCTCGATCGGCGCTCTCGTCGGCGGTTGCTATCTTGCCGGAAAGCTCGACGAGCTCGAAGAATTCGCCCGCTCGCTCACCATGCGCCGCATCGCCAGCCTTCTTGATCTGACGATCGGCGGCAGCGGCCTGTTCGGCGGCATGCGGCTGACGAAGCGCATGGCCGAGCATCTGGAAGGCCTGAATATCGAGGATCTTGACCGCCCGTTCGTCGCCGTGGCCGCCGAGGTCAATACCGGCCACGAGGTCTGGATTTCCAATGGTTCGCTGATCACGGCGCTGCGCGCTTCCTACGCCCTGCCCGGCATCTTCGAGCCGATCCGCAGCAACAACCGTACACTGGTCGACGGCGCCCTCGTCAATCCGGTGCCGGTCTCCGTCTGCCGCAGCTACGAACAGCCGCTCGTCTGTGCCGTGAACCTCAACTACGACCTCTTCGGCCGCTCCGCCGTCGTCAAGCACAATGCCGGACTGACGGTGCAGGAAATGCAGAAGCGCGAGGAAACACCCTATACCCGTCTCGGCATGACCGGCGTCATGGTGCAGGCCTTCAACATCATTCAGGATCGAATTTCACGCGCGCGTCTGGCGGGCGACCCGCCGGATATTTCGCTGCACCCGCGGCTCAGCGATATCGGGCTTTCGGAGTTCCATCGCGCCGGCGAGGCAATCGAGCGCGGTTACCAGGAAGCCTCGCTGAGGCTTCCCGAACTGAAGCGAATGCAGGAAGCTTTTGCCGGCCACGCGTAATGGCCGGCGCCGCACCTACCCTGCAATATAGGCCTTGATCTCCTCGGCCTCGCGTTCGACCGCCGCAATGCGGGTCTTCACCACGTCACCGATCGAAATGATGCCGCTGAGCTTGCCGTTGCTCTCCACCGGCACATGCCGGAAGCGCTTGCTGGTCATCAGCTCCATCAGTTCATTGACGGTCGAATCCTCGTGGCAGCGGAACACTTTCGAGGTCATCATCGAGGCGACCGGTTGGTCGAGACAGTCCTTGCCTGATTTGGCGATCGCATGAACGACGTCGCGTTCGGTAAATATCCCGGAAATCTTGCCCTGCACGCCGACGATGACAATCGCGCCGATCTTCTTCTGGCTGAGCACCTTGGCGGCTTCGGCAACGGTGGTGTTCGGACCAGCCGTCACGACGTCGCGGCCCTTCAGGTCGAGTATGGCTTTTACTGTGTTGGACATCAGCAACCTCCTATGTCGTAAGTGGATACACTTTACTGGATCACAGGCATCCGCGACGGTCTCTCCTCCCAACGCGGATCAGTTGGAATGGTGCACTTCAACGATCAGGATTGCAATACGGACGGCTCGTCCTGACCTTCGTCCGAAGGCGGTAGTGCACGGTCGAACAGCGGAAACAGGAAGAAGCCGAAGACGAAACCGCCGATATGGGCGTCCCAGGCGATCGCCTGGCTGCCGTCGCCAATAAGCGGCACACCAACGGCAATCAGCGCGTTGCCGAACAGCCAGAACAGCGTGAAAACGATGACGGTTCGGCTGCGGAAGGTTTCGGCGATCGACAGCCGCGGATTGAGGTGCGCCGGCACGCCGGGGCGCGGCTGAGCCGGAAAGGCAAAACGGCAGGCAGCGCCCATCAAGCCTGAAATGACGCCGGAGGCGCCGATCAGCAGCGTCGGATCGCCCCAGTTCAGCGCTGCATGCAGCGCGGCAGATGCGATCGATGACAGGATCCAGAAGGCGAGATAGCGGCCGGTGCCGATTCGCCGGATCACCGGTGCTCCGAATGCCATCAGCCAGAGACCGTTGAACAGGATATGCTCGACGCTTCCGTGCAGCAGCGAATAGGTGACGGGGCTCCACAGCCACTCCAACCCCTGGCTGGAAAACGGCATCACATAGCGAGATGGCATGAAGCCAAAAATTTCCAGCACTTCGCCAGCCGCTTGATCCGAAAGAAAGAGCGTCTGGGCAGCATATATGGCGATAAGCAGCCCGAGGGTAGCAACGAGAATGCCCGGCAGGTTAAAAATCGGCTCACGCTTCACCGGAAGCTGCTCTCCGCCGTTGCCCTGCCGTCCCGGCGATTGCTCGTCCATCTGTACCCTCATGTTTCGAGGTCACAGCCTTACAGGAGCGCCGGGTAAAAAAAAAGCCGTCCGGCAGAACCGGACGGCGGCCGAGCGTCCCCCGGGATAACCCCGTGCCCGATAAGTCTTTCGTGCTGAACTTCGTTTCCGAAGCGATGACAGGACATCTCCCATGGAAGGGCGGAGCGGGCAATCGAAACCGTTCTTTAACCTTAACGACCCCGACTTGGCATGAAACCCGCAGGATAACACTCAAGCAGGCCATGACGGCCTGATTCTGGACTGTAATGAAACAGATTGGGTGCACCGTGCGTCATCACACCATCATCGATGTTTACGACTACTGGAACCGTTTGCGCGGCACCCGGGACGCGCCGCTGAAATCCGAACTGGAACCGTCCACTTTGGGTCACATGCTGCCCAGCCTCTTCATACTGGAGATCAGCGCCGAAGGCCCGGTCACCTTCAGGCTGGCCGGCGCCAAGATTTCCGATCTTTTCGGCCAGGATCTGCGCGACGAGAGCTTCTCGGCATTGTTCGGCGAAGGATATGGCAACACCATCGAAGCCACGCTGGCCGGCGCCATGCGCCATGCGATGCCGGCACTGCTCAACGTAACGGGTTACAGCACCGCCGGCCACCGCGCAGCCTTCGAGATCGCGCTGATGCCGCTGCGGTCGGATGACGGTCACTGCGAGCGCCTCTTCGGCGTCATTGCCGCCACGACTGTCGCCAGCTGGCTGGAGGTCGTGCCGCTCGATTTCCTGGTGCTCGACCGCTGCCGCGCGCTGCGGAATTTCCAGGGCGACGCTAGTGCCGAAGCAGGCTGGCAGGTGAGCACCAAACCCACAAGACCGCATGGTCTGGGCGCGATTCTGGGGCGAGTCGTTTCCTCGTTCCGCAGTGGTTCACCTGCCCGCTGAAGCGTCTCGAAACGATACAGATCGGATGCTTGCCAGAAGCTGCAATGTGAGGTCGTCAGACAACCTTCTGTTAAGGTGTTGCGGGTAAAGATCGCACTATATCATTTTATAAAGAAGCGCTTTCATGCACTCGTTCCAGCAAGCTCAGACGCAGAGAGCGCCGCGCCCTGAACAGGGTGTTTTTCAGCGCGTGCCGATCAATATGCAGGGCCGGCTGATGCTTGCGAACTACGAAGAGTTCGAATGCATGGTCATCGACATGTCGCCAGGCGACATGTACGTCACCTGCCCCGGCCGGCCGCGCGCCAACGAACGTGTCGTCGCCTATATCGACCATCTTGGCCGCGTCGAAGGCCACGTGCAGACCGTCGATGCCCGCGGCTTCACCATGTCGATCAATGCAACGGAACGGAAGCGCGAGAAGCTTGCGGCACAGCTGACCTGGCTCGCCAACAAGCACGAACTTGGCCTGCCGGAAGACCGCCGCCACGACCGTCTGACGCCGCGCGAAACCAAGAGCGAACTGACGCTCGAAGACGGTACGCGCTATGTCTGCCGTATCATGGACCTTTCGCTGTCGGGCGCTGCCGTCGACGTCGAGGCCCGGCCACCGCTCGGCACAGCGATCCGCCTCGGCAACATGCGCGGCCGCGTGGTGCGCCATTTCTCCGAAGGCGTGGCGCTCGAGTTCCTGTCGCTGCAATCTCGCGACACGCTGCGCGAATTCCTCTAGGCGTCATCCTTCTGTCATCGCCATCGACGATCAAGGCCGCCTCGCAAGAAGGCGGCTTTAATTCATGAGTAACCGGTAGTAGTCGGCGAGCACCTGATGGCAAGTCGAGTCTTCGAGATTGAACGGCCGGTTGGACGGATGGTCTAATTTCAATGCTTTACGCATAACCCGCTCGATATGCTGTAGATTAGATTTTGAGATTCCTAACGCACTGCCGACGATGTTTTTTTGGTCATCTCTCCCGGTTGTTTCCATCAAGCGAACATTCATCTCTCCAAAAGAGAAACCGAGGAACATAATGTTCACAGCGTCGTTCAACCGAGCCGCCATAAGATCGACGGTCTGCTGCTCAGTTACTTGTTCGGTGAAGGTTCGAATCTGTTTTGAGACGGCAATCAATCTGTCGCGATGAACATCGGCGCCGAAACCAGCCATTTCCAAGAAGTAGTCGCCGACCTTTCCGTAAGGATGAACTATCTCCAAATTCGCGCATACATCGTATGCATCCTGCAGAGGTATTCCCATGAATTGGGCAAAAGCATGCGTCAGATAGTGTTCGATGCAGCGATCGTAGTTGAATGTGATAATCGTGACGTTTTCGAAAGCCTCTCCCAGTTTACTGCGCTTCACGTTTTCGGTCAGCATCTTGAAGAGTAAATTATGCCAACTTGGCAGGCGTTTCTCGAACCTGTAACGCTCATGAAGCGAATGAAAGTCTAATAGGCCATGCGATTGAGCGTAAATTTCACTGTTCTGCTCGGCTTCGAGAATGCATCGAGCAATCGCTAATTTCCCGGTCGCGAGAATGAACTTGTTGTCTGAGTGTGTGTGCAGAAAATTGTCTATCGAAATGGCGAGTGGCATTGAGTTCGCGATGGTCTCAGCAGCCGTAAACCAAGGAATCATGTTGTGATCCTGGTCCGCCACAGCGAGTGCGTACATCGCATCTCTGATGCGCTCATCCGGCACTGCAGAAGATTGTGAGCTAGGTCGTTTCAGCTTATCAGCGATATTTCTGGCTAAACCATCGCCAACGGGTAGCCCGACTTCGTGACTGCCGCCGGCACCAACCACGAAAACCGTCTTCTGCTTAAACAATGAGCTCTCCTGCGGCTACGCGTAACGTCTAGCATGTGAATGAGCTCCCTCGCTTCGTCTGAATCCCTTATCCCCCGTAAAATCGACAAGATGCGAAGCTGATCGATTTGGCTGACTCCACCGAGATCGGCCCAATCCTGGCCTGAAGCCGAGCTCGTCATCGTCGAAAATGCCGCTCATTCCCTCGACAACAGCGCCATCGCCGCTGCTATCGTCGATGCAGCGGCAAAATTTCTGCATTTTTTCAAAAAATAATTTTCACCGGAATCGGGCGAAAACCGGCCAATTCGGCGCTTAATGCTCCCTTATGTCAGCGATCTTGCATCTGATCCGGCAAGATCAGCCTGCAAGGCAGCGTTAACAACGCGATAACAAGCCGCAATCCGGAACACTCCACCGTTAACTTTTACCCCGGAATAGCGCCATTCCGGCACAGAACCCGTATCGGGAATAGCTGCAATTTTAATCGAATTTGCCGCAAATTTTCTGCGGTTTTTATGCGTATTCGATTCAAATATCGTTCAAGTTTTCTCCGCTTTTGAATCAACTAAGCACTTAATTTGACTACGTAATTTTGCGCCGGATAAAACCGTCGATGTCATTGTCACCTCAACAAACGGGGAGACGGCAGAGACAATGTTCAACGCAATCAAGAGCGGCATTTTCGCCAGTATCATGATGATCACCATGACGGGCACAGGACAGGCGGCGCCCGGCAGCATGACGCTTGCAGGCAACGCTAGCCCACCGATCGGCGCCTATCAGTTCTGCAAGGAAAATCCGGCCGATTGCAGCAATCCCGCCGGTGACGCCGGCCCGCTACTTCTCACCGAAGCACGCTGGAAGGATATCCTGAAGATCAACTATCAGGTCAACTCGTCGATCCAGCCGATGACCGACATGGAGATCTACGGTGTGGAAGAGCGCTGGGCCTACCCGCGTACCGTCGGCGACTGTGAGGACTATGCGCTCTTGAAGCGCAAGCTGCTGATCGATGCCGGCGTCTCGCCGTCCGACCTCCTGATGACCGTGGTGCTGCAGCCGAATGGCGAAGGCCATGCCGTCCTGACCGTCCGCACCGACCACGGCGACTTCATTCTCGATAACATGCGCAACAAGGTCATGCTCTGGGCCGATACCGAATACACCTACCTCAAGCGCCAATCTTCCGATGATCCGAATCGCTGGATGAAGCTTCAGGATGGCCGTGCGGTTGCCGTCGGCAGCGTGAAGTAAGAGACCTGCCGGGATTTTCCGGCACCATAGCCAGGCACCGGTCAGTCCCCCGCATCCCCGTCCCCGACCGGCGCCCCAGAGCCGCTCCCGCTGTCCCGGGAGCGGCTCGCCCTTTATCGGGCGCCCCGAATCCCTTTGGTTAATGCGATATTAACCACCCTCACCTGATGATGCCGTCAGATTCATCCAGGCACCGGCGGCTCACGTTTTTCTTGCGGCGGTCAACGACTGAGAGCCGTCATGAGCCATCTCGCCCCCAATGCCGCCGCAGTCGACGAAAGCCCTATCCTCTCCAGTGGCTTCCTCATCCGCGTCACCGCCGCCGTTGCCGTTCTTGCTGTCCTCACCATTGCGATCAGCCTCGGCGGCCGCTGGTTCGGCCGCCACATCACGCTGGCAGGAAATAGCGACAGCACCCAGGCCGTCAGCGTCACGATCGGCCGCGACACGCTCAACCTTTCCGAAAACACGATTCGCTTCCCGAGCCAACGCCATGCCGGCGTCTCCGAGCGCGCCGACCTGTATCTGACCTGGCCGGAAATGCAGGGCTACACGAAGAACGACCGCGAACGCTTCGACGACGTCGCCCAGTCGGCCGGCCTCATCTTCCTGCAGATCACCCAAAGCACGATGTCGCGCGACATGTCCGGGCGAATCGAACCGATCTACGCCCATCTGATGGACGGTACGGCCAAGCCCTATGCCGATGGCCTGACGCTCCACAACCTGCGCGCCGATGCCGGCTACACCGGAGAGGTCCTGCTGACGGCAGAGCGCCCGAACACGGCCGACTATGCCGTTCGCTGCATCCTGCCCGAATCGCCCGAGCTCGCGACCAGCGGCGACTGCCAGCGCGACATCAAGGTCGGCAAGGATTTGAGCGTGCTTTACCGATTCTCCAGCCGTCATTTGAACGATTGGGACCATATTGATGCCGCTATTCGCTCTTTTGTGGAGGCGCGTCTCGCGACCCGTTCTGCGACAAGCCGGTAAAACGCGGCTGACGGGCGAAAGAAACGATTAATCATAAACGGATTGGTAACTCAGCCCCGGTAACTTCCGTAGTCAACGATCGCCGCGGAGGGGCGTGCGGTCCGGTTCAAAAACATCAGAAATGCAAGCGAAGAGTGAAATAGTGTCAAGGTCAGTCTCCTCCGTACATCCGTCGCGGTCCGGCAATTTCCTGGTGAAGATGCTTGCGGCACTTGCGATCGCCACGACGGCGTTTCTTGCCGAATCGGTTACCGCGGAAGCGGAAGCAGCCAATCCGAAATATGCAGGCATCGTCGTCGATGCGAAGACCGGCAATGTTCTCTACAGCGAGAACGCCGACCGTCTTCAGTATCCGGCATCGCTGACCAAGATGATGACCCTCTACATGACCTTCGAGGCGCTGGAGCAGGGTCGTATTTCGCTCGATACTCGCGTCCCCTTCTCTCCGCACGCTTCCGCCCAAGCGCCGACCAAGCTCGGCGTTCGCGCCGGCGGTTCGATCACCGTCGAACAGGGCATTCTCGGCCTCGTGACGCTGTCCGCCAACGATGCGGCAACCGCGCTTGGCGAGATGATCGGTGGTGGAAGCGAAGACCGCTTTGCGCAGATGATGACGGCCAAGGCCCATGCGCTCGGCATGACCCGCACCACCTATCGCAACGCCAACGGCCTGCCGAACACCGCGCAGATGACGACAGCCCGTGACCAGGCCCGCCTCGGCATCGCGCTTCGCCAGCATTTCCCGCAATATTACGGCTATTTCGCCACGCAAAGCTTCAAGTTCGGTACTCGCACCATCCGCAGCCACAACCGCCTCGTCGGTTCCGTGCGCGGCGTCGATGGCATCAAGACCGGCTATACCCGTGCTGCAGGCTTCAATCTCGTCAGCTCCGTGCAGGACGACGGCCGCTCGATCGTTGGCGTGGTCATGGGTGGCGCCTCTACCCCTGCCCGCGACAACCAGATGCGCAAGCTGATCGCCACCTATCTGCCGAAGGCCTCGACACGCGGCGGCACCAAGCTGATTGCCGAACCGGCTCCGACGCGGGCACCTGCCCCGGTGGCTGAAGTTCCGGTCGCGGCTGCCTCCGAGATCGAATTGCCGCATACAGCTCCGGCTCCGGCTGCACGCTACGAAGTTGCCGCTGCGGCGACCGCTTACACCGACACACCTGCGGTAAAGACGGAAAACCCGCTGGTCGCCGCTCAGCAGCCGGCCGAGATGCCGTCGCCGACGAAGGTCAAGACCGTTGCGATCAAGGGTTCGGTTGCCGTCCCCACGCCGGCGCCTGCCTATATGCCGGAACAGGCTGACGACAATTCCGTCGATCAGCTGACCACGGCTTCTGTCCCTGCGGCAAAGGCTGCTGCGACGCCTGCACCGGTCACCGAAAAGGGTCCGGCAGGCTGGGTCGTCCAGATCGGCGTCTCGTCCAGCAAGGATGCAGCGATGGATCTGCTGCAGAACGCCAAGACCAAGGGCGGCAAGGCGCTGAGCTCCGCCAAGCCTTTCGCTGTCGCCTATGCCAATGACGGTGAACAGATTTATCGCGCCCGCTTCGGCGGCTTCGACGACCAGCGTGACGCGGTCAATGCCTGCAAGGCGCTGAAGCGCGCCGGCGTCAAGTGCTGGGCGGCTGCCCAGTGAGATATTCGGTGCCGCCAGTCCTGTTTCTGACGGCACCGCTGACGGCCGAACCGGTGTTTGCGGTTCTGGTCGAAGTTCGTGACCTCGATTGTTAGTGCGTACGGGGAATATTATGGCGATCAATGGAAATGTACCGGGCTTTCCGCCCGAAGGACGCGCAACCGGCAAGCCGGCCCGCATCGGCCTGCACCCGCTTCATGAGGCTGCCTTGCGCCTCGCCGAGATCGGGCGGCCGCGCGCGACCAAGTCGGCCAAGACCAAGGATCTGATCAATCTTCTGCTGACCCATGGCGCCCGCGCCTGGCGCTACCAGCAGCCCGAGGCCCGCATCCACCTGCACGTCACGTGCCCGGAAGGCACGTCGCCGGTCACGCTGCGGCTTCGGTGATTATCTAGAGCAATCCGAGTTCCGAAAGCTCGCGGCGCAGGTCCGCGGGCATTTCAGCAATACCGGCGCCAAGGCTCATCAGGTCGCGCGGCGTGTCTTCTTCCGGATAGTAGCGCCAGCCCTGGAACGCCCGCTTCGGCTGAACCGATGTCTCGATGACCTCCGGTCCGAGAATGAGATGGCAGCGGCCGATGCCCTCGCCATCCGTGAAGGTCTCGATACCCAGCAGCTTCTGGCGCGCCTGTACCTGCCCCTTGATCACCCAATAGAGCGAGCCGCCGTCGAGAAGTTCATCGACGCGCTTCGGCACCATGCGGGTGGTGTGGATGGAGTGGGGCTCGAGACCGGCGGCAATCGCCCGCAGAGAACGTTCAGCGACCCATTCGCGCAGATCCTCGATGGAGTCGGCGCCAACGCACAATTTGATGAGATGCAATGCCATGCTGGCTGTTGAAATCCTTTTGACCGGCAGCGTCAAGCGCTACCGGCCCGAAGTCCACAAACTCAGCATTCCACGACGTTGACGGCCAAACCTCCGGTGGAGGTTTCCTTGTATTTCTCGCTCATGTCGTATCCCGTCTGGCGCATCGTCTCGATACAGGCGTCCAGCGGAACGAAATGCTGACCGTCTCCCTTGACCGCCAGCGAGGCCGCCGTCACTGCCTTGACGGCACCCAAGGCGTTGCGCTCGATACAGGGAACCTGGACGAGGCCGGCAACCGGATCGCAGGTCATGCCAAGGTGATGCTCGAGCGCGATCTCGGCGGCATTTTCGATCTGGGCCGGTGTCGCGCCCATGACCGCGGCGAGCCCCGCAGCCGCCATCGCAGCCGCCGAACCCACCTCGCCCTGACAGCCGACTTCGGCGCCGGAGATCGAGGCATTGTGCTTGATGATGCCGCCAACGGCCGCAGCCGTCAGCAGGTAGTCGCGGATGCCGTTCTGGTCCCAGTCGTCATGGAAATGCTCGTAGTAGCGGATCGTAGCCGGAATGACGCCGGCAGCGCCATTGGTCGGCGCGGTGACGACGCGGCCGCCCGCGGCATTCTCCTCGTTGACCGCCATGGCATAGACGCTCAGCCAGTCGTTGGCGAGCAGCGGGTTGATGCGGTTACTGCGCCATTCTTCCTGCAGCTTGTCGTGGATCTGCCGCGCCCGGCGGCGAACCTTGAGGCCACCAGGCATGATGCCATCGACCTTCAACCCTCGCTCGATACAGGAGCGCATCGCGTCCCAGATCCGGTCGAGACCGGCATCGAGCTCCTCACGGCTGCGTTGGCTCTCCTCATTAGCGCGCTTCATCTGCGCAATGGTGAGCCCGGAGCGATCGGCCATCTCCAGCATCTGCGCAGCAGTGGCGAAGGGATAGGGCACCTTGGTCGCACCGGGCGCTGCCTTCTTCTTGGCGCGCATCTGCTCGAGTTCGGTATCGGTGACCACGAAACCGCCTCCGACCGAGTAGTAGATGCGGCGCAGCAGCAGCCGGTCGTCCTTGTCGAAGGCGGAAAAGATCATGCCGTTCGCATGGCCCGGAAGCGTCTGCTTCTTGTCGAAGACCAGGTCGTTCTTCGGCAGGAAGAAATACGCGGGGTGGCCGGGCGGCGTGATGCGGCCGGAGCGCTCCACCTGTTCGATGATGCCGTCCATCTTGTCGGGATCGACGCTATCAGGCGCCTCACCCATCAGGCCAAGAATCACCGCCCTGCCCGTTCCGTGACCGATCCCGGTATAGGCAAGCGAACCATGCAGGCTGGCCTTGATCGACGCGACCTGCGCGCCTGATGAAGGGCGCGGCCACTCGTTCGACAGAATGAGGTCGAGGAAGCGGTTGGCAGCCGACATCGGCCCCATCGTATGCGAGCTCGAAGGCCCGACGCCGATCTTGAAAACATCGAATACCGAAAGGAACATGCCTGCTTCCCAATAATGAACTGCACCGAGACTATCCCCGGGCGTAACGTGCCGCGCGCGGCGAACCGACATCGCGTTTGACCGGCGCGACACTGCTGCAGAAGGATTTAATGCCTGTCGGTGCTTTGCGAAAGGCCGCGCCACTGGAAATCGCTTCAGGCCGCCGTCCCCGGTCATTGCAGCATCGCATGGCATATGTAGAGTGGCGCCGGAGACCAAGGGGTTGAATCATCGATGCTTACGCTTGCGGACTATACTGCGCTTGCCTTCTTTGCCGTGTCCTGGCTCGGCTATTCCTGGCTTCTCCGCGGCCGGACCTTCTTCGGGCGCACCAGTCTGACGCATGCGATGGGCGAGCGCCGCCGCGAGTGGATCTACAATTCGCTGCGCCGCGACCTGAAGATGATCGACACCCAGATCATGGCCGGTCTGCAGAACGGCACGGCCTTCTTCGCCTCGACCTCGATCTTCGCGATCGGTAGCTGCTTTGCCCTGCTCGGCGCCACCGACAAGGTCAGCGCCATCTTTGCCGACCTTCCTTATGTTTTCGGCGGTAGCCACGTAAGCTTCGAGCTCAAGGTCGGCGGACTGGCGGGACTGTTCGCCTATGCCTTCTTCAAGTTCGGCTGGTCCTACCGGCTCTTCAACTACTGCACCATCCTGTTCGGCGCGATCCCGATGATGCGCGACACCGAGACCGACGTCTATGCCGCGGAGCGCGCCGCCGAGCGTGTCATCCGCATGAACATCATCGCCGGCGGCCATTTCAACGAAGGCCTGCGAGCGATCTTCCTGTCGATCGGCTATCTCGGCTGGTTCGTCAACGCTTACGTTTTCATGGTAACGACGGCGACAGTCGTCTTCGTGCTGACGCGCAGGCAGTTCTTCTCGGAGGCGCGGCTGGCGATCATGGATGTGTCGCCGCCATCAAATCTCCACCTTTCTCCTATTCCCCGCGACCCAGCGCAAAACGGCGACGGTGATTTGTCCGGGAGACAGTGAATGACGATGATGGCTGACAGCAACGGCAGCCCAGCACATCCGCCCCGGATCGGCCTCCTCGATACATTGCGCGGCGCCGCCCTGATCGCCATGGCAACCTATCATTTCAGCTGGGACCTGGAGTTCATGGGCTATCTGGCGCCCGGAACCGCCGAGACCGGCTGGCTGAAGCTCTATGCGCGGGCCATCGCCACCACATTCCTGTTCATCGCCGGCCTCAGCATGGCGTTGTCGAGCCAGGCAGGCATCCGCTGGCCGTCATTCTGGAAGCGCTTCGTGATGATTGCAGGCGCTGCACTGCTGATCTCCGTCGCGACGCGCATCGCCATGCCCGGCGAGTGGATATTCTTCGGCATCCTGCACTGCATGGCGGCGATGACGCTGGTGGGCGTCGTCTTCGCGCGCCTGCCGCTCTTCGTCACCGGCCTCGTGACGATCGCCCTGGTCGCCGCCTGGATCGCCGATACCTTCATTGCCCCCGGCATGCTTCGCTCGGCGTCCTTCAACCAGCCGCTGCTCTGGTGGATCGGTCTTACCGACATGCCGCCGCGCTCCAACGACTATGTGCCGATCTTCCCCTGGGCAGCCGCCTATATGTCCGGCTTGACGCTGGCGCTGGTTGCCCTGCGCACCAGCCTGCCGCAGAAGCTTGCCGCACTTGGGACCGGCGGCTCGCTGCTGGCACGCGGCGGACGTCACAGCCTGGCATTCTATCTGATCCACCAGCCGGTGCTGATCGCCGTCGCTTACGGACTGACCTTCGTCATGCCACCGGCAAAGCCCGATCTCGCCGAAATCCACATGCGCCAATGCAATCCCGGCTGGTGCCAGGGGATGGATGCAAAGTCATGTCAGGTCTATTGCGAATGCACGCTGACCGAAATGCAGGGGCAAAAGCTGCTGGAGCCCTTCCACACGGGGATCGTCAAGGCTGACGACGACCGGGTGCAGGCGATCGCCAATCAATGCAGCATCAAGGCGCTTCCATCCGAACCGCAATAGCGGCTCAGGTACCGACGCCGATTTCGGCCAGCCGGCCGAGGCAGGATTCCTCGATATTGTCGAGTTCCGCCAGCGTGTCGTCGATATCCTTGCGCTTCTGGCGCAGGTCCTCGCGCTTTTCATCGACGCGTTTCATCAAGAGCTTGAGCTGACCGAGCTCGCCCGGCGGCTCCTTATAGACGGTGATGATTTCGCGGATCTCGGCGATGGTGAAACCGATACGCCGGCCGCGCAGGATTTCCTGGATGAGCCTGCGGTCCGCCTGACGGAAAAGCCGGGTACGGCCACGGCGCTCCGGATGGATCAGACCTTCGTCTTCGTAGAAGCGAAGCGTGCGCGTCGACACACCGAATTCGCGCGTCAGCTCCGTTATGCTATAATACTTGTTCACAGGCATCAGATTCCCACTCTCTCCCGCCAATAATATTGACTTTTACGTAATAGTCAATTTCGGCAGGCTGGCGTGGTTAAATGCCGAACCACCAGGTGGCAATCCCCAGGAATGCGAAGAAGCCCGTACAGTCGGTGACCGTCGTCACGAAAACCGATGAGGCGATGGCCGGATCGGCACCGACCTTGTCCAGAAGCAGCGGCAGCAGGATGCCCGCCAATGCCGCGGCAATCATGTTGATGATCATCGCCGCGCCGATCACCATGCCCAGCTGGTAGTCGTGGAACCAGGTGCCGGCAATCGCCCCCATAATGGTTGCGAAAATCACCCCGTTCATGACGCCGACGGTCGCTTCCCTGCGGATGATGCGGCCGGCGTTGTAAATGTCGAGATCGCGGGTCGCGAGCGCCCGCACTGTCACCGTCATCGTCTGCGTGCCGGCATTGCCGCCCATCGAGGCGACGATCGGCATCAGCACCGCCAGCGCGATCATCTTCTCGATCGAGCCGTCGAACAGCCCGATGACGCTGGCAGACAGCATCGCCGTGCCGAGATTGATCAGCAGCCAGAGAAAGCGCGAACGGACTGTGGAGATGACATTATCCGACAGCTCTTCGTCACCGACACCGCCGAGGCGCTTGATATCCTCATCGGCTTCTTCGTGGATGACGTCGACCACGTCGTCGATGGTCAGCACGCCCACCAGGCGTTCGTTCTCGTCGACGACGGCGGCTGAGAGAAGGTCATACTGCTCGAAGAGCTGTGCCGCCTCTTCCTGGTCCATCTCGGCCGGGATCGGGTGGTTCGTCTCCCGCATGATCACTTCGATCTTGTTCTGCCGCTTGGTGCGCAAAATCTGGTCGAGATCGACGGCGCCGAGCAGCTTGAAGGTCGGATCGATGACGAAGATCTGCGTGAAGGAGTAAGGCAGGTCCTCCTCCTCGCGCATGTAGTCGATCGTCTGCCCGACGGTCCAGAACGGTGGCACCGCGACGAACTCGGTCTGCATGCGCCGGCCGGCGGAGCTCTCGGGATAGTCGAGGGCTCTGCGAAGCCGCACCCGCTCGGTGAACGGCAGTTGGGCGAGAATCTCGTCCCGGTCTTCCTGATCGAGATCCTCGAGAATGTAGACGGCATCGTCCGAATCGAGATCGCCGATCGCCGCGGCGATCTGCTCGTTCGGCATCTGATCGACGATCTCGCGGCGGATCGCTTCGTCCACCTCGGTCAGCGCCGTCATGTCGAAGTCGTCGCCGAGCAGGCGCACCAGCGCCAGACGCTGATCCGGCTGGATCGCTTCGAGCAGGTCGCCGATTTCCGATTCGTGCAGGCGCGCCACATTCTGGCGCAGGAAAATCGTGTCGCGATCAGCGATTGCCGCACCGAGCAGCGCTAGAAAATCGCTGCGAACGTTGCCGTCCTCGTCATAGATGTCGGCGTCTTCGTCCTCTGGACGCTTGCGGATGCGTTCGTCTTCTTCGCTTGCCGTCATTTGCGCCTCGCATCCAGGATCATAACAGTTACGGCTTTCCTGCCGCGTTCGAGAATGGCGGCGGAAAAGGCATTTTCAACAAGCGGATAAACGAACCCCGCCAGCCGTTGCGGCAGCATAAGTCCCCGTCCCTGCTAACCGAATTGGCTCCTTGCGTCTAGCGTCCAAAACCATGTCTGCGGATGACAATGCGCCGTTGCGGCGATAGTTTCCGCAACCCGAATATCAGGAGCTTATGAAAACATGACGATCCGCCCGATCCTGCGCTATCCGCATCCCGGATTGAAAACAGTCTGCGCGCCTGTCAGCACCTTCGGCGGCGATCTGCAGAGCCTTGCGGGCGATCTGCTGGACACCATGCGGGCCGCACCCGGCGTCGGCATCACGGCGGCCCATATCGGCATCTTACAAAGGGTGGTGGTGATCGAACTCAGCAAGGCCGATGGCGTGCGGACCTATGTCAATCCGGAAATCCTCTCGTATTCGGCGGAA
This sequence comes from Rhizobium sp. 01L410, assembly GCF_056400165.1. Classification (NCBI taxonomy): domain Bacteria; kingdom Pseudomonadati; phylum Pseudomonadota; class Alphaproteobacteria; order Hyphomicrobiales; family Rhizobiaceae; genus Rhizobium; species Rhizobium sp. 01L410. The sequence goes on along the minus strand of NZ_JBFTST010000002.1, from coordinate 465,262 downwards.
ACTTTGCGCCAGATGGAAGGTAGTGTCTCCATGCCCGGCGCGACAGAGGAGGTCATCCGGCCCGGCGCAATCCGTTTCCGCTATCACACCGTGACCGGCGAGACGAAGGAGGAAAACGCAGATGGTTTTCTCGCCATCTGCATCCAGCATGAGATCGACCAGCTCGATGGTATCTTCTGGCTGCAGCGCCTCTCCAAGCTCAAGCGCGACCGGCTGATCCGCAAATGGGAAAAGGCCGCCCGCTAATTTCATAAAACTTCCACGAACCAATCCAGCCGATGAGCGTTCTTTGAGCATGACCTTGAAGGAGGACGATCATGCCGAAGACCGACGACAAGAGCACCATTTCACGCGAAGAAGATTATCGCGACTACGAGGAGCGCAATCTCGATGACGGCTGGCCCTATTCCGACAGCCCCGGCGCATCCTCGGCAAAGCCCGCCAACGGCGCCTATGGCGAGACATCAGCCAATTTCGACCGTGACCGCAACGGCGGCTTCCGCATCGATGGAACCGACGAGGACGGCAATGAGAACCGTCTGAGGGATTCGCTGACGGCAGATATGATCGATCGCAGCGAGAGCGACGATCTGGAAGCCCGCGTCTCCGAAAACCTCGAAAATATTCCTGATCTCGACGCCGACAGCATCGACGTCCATGCCGACGGCCATACGATCACGCTGGAAGGTTCGGTAGGGACGATCGGAATTGCCCGCAAGGCCGAACTCGGCGCGCTCTCCGTCGATGGCGTCCACCACGTTCGCAACCGTCTTGAGACGACAGGCGTCGACTCGCACATCCCGAACGAGGATTAGCTTGAATAATTGTAGAAACGAATAATGTATTCATGGGTTGTGCATTTCGATAAACCCGGCCGCGCATGTGGCCGGGTTTTGCTGTTTTGATAGGCTGCTAACCTATGTCACAAAACGGTGAAATATCGCCACAGAATCGTGAATTACATGGACAATTCGTAATCCGCACTGGCCATACACTCCCACAATTTCGCCTCAATTCAGGAGCGAACTCGTACCTGCCGAGGGTTATCGTTTCGTTGTTGATTGCAACAACTGATTGAGGAGATATCACATGAGAATCAAACTTGCAGCCACCGCGGCCCTGTTTGCCATTGGCGTCGCATCGTCCGCTTTCGCCGCTCCCATGTACGACGACAGCTACGTCCGCCCGATCCGCATCAGCCCGCCGAAGCCTGTTCACTACACCGAACATGCCCCTCCGGCCTATTCCGACGACTACACCAATGACAGCGACGGCTGGTACCAGACCAAGATGGCCGCGCCCAAGAAGATCAACTATTCCAAGCTCGAAGCCCAGCGCCTTCCGCCGTGCAAGAACCCGGCCGAACTGACGGGCGTGCAGACCAGAGCCGGTGATGGCGGAGCTTCCGATACCGATGCCTGCCGCGACGTTGGCACGCACTGACCGCGACGAAAACGCAACAAGAGCCGCATATGCGGCTCTTGTTTCATCCCCGCAGCGATCAGCCTCGAACCTGTAGCAATGTGACCGGACCGCCCGGTAGACTATCGTCGAAAACCGCGCAGGAGAGTTTTCCCCCGAAGACGCAGCCGCTGTCGAGATTGGTGCGATTTCCCGTCGTTAGCGGATTGGCCGGTGACGGCGTATGCCCGTGCACCAGATGCTTTCCCCAGAACTCACCTGATACATCGTCTTCGAAGCGCAGCCACATCAGGTCATGCGGCGCCTGATCTTCGAGATAGAGCCCTTCCCTGACGCCGGCATGCACGAAGATGCGATGCGGATCCGTGTGTAGAAGCGGCAGTGCCGCCATCCAGTTCAAGTGCGGCGATGGAACCGGTCCGCCGTAAGAGGTCAGCGTCTCGATCCCGCCATTGTCCAGCCACCACGATTCGTTATGCCGCCCATCATGAGCACCCGTTGCCATGTCCTCGTGATTGCCCTTCAGCGCGATCCATTGCCAGTCCGGCGAGCGCGGCCCTGCCATCAGCGTCTCCACGACGGCACAGCTATCTGGGCCACGGTCGATATAGTCGCCGAGAAACACGACCTTTCCTGATGGCGCATAGTCTTCCACCCGCTCGATGATCCGCAACAGCGGGCCGATGCAGCCGTGGATATCTCCAATGGCAAAGGTGAGGCTCAATGCGCCGCGCTCCCTGTCGATATGACAAAGGAATAACTAGCGTGAGGCAGCCAGTCGTCGATAGCGCCGAAACAGCTGCCAGCGGCTCAGATTTTACGTCAGCAGAATGAGATAAGAAACTGTAGAAAAAGAAAAACCCGCCGAAGCGGGTTTACTTTGGTGCGGTCGAGAAGACTCGAACTTCCACGGGTTGCCCCACAGCGACCTCAACGCTGCGCGTCTACCAATTCCGCCACGACCGCATCGTGGTAGAGCCGATTTGCGTCGGCGAGGCAGCATGTAGCAAAAGCATTTTGGGCGCACAAGAGCGATATGACAGATTTTTTCAAAACAAATCACAGCATTTGAATTGGTTATCAAACGAGGCCATATAGCAGCATGCCGCTGAGCCTTTGCGGCAAGGGAAAAGTCCATGCTGCGTACCGATCTTCAACTCTCCATGTTTCCACAGGCCGGCAACAAACCCGTGCGCTGGCGCATCGCCGATGAGCTGGTGCCCTATGAGCTAGCTGTGGAAACCATGGAGCGCGAAGTGGCGTTGATTGCCGATGGCGGCGACGAGCTCGTCTGGCTCGTCGAACACCCGCCCCTCTACACGGCAGGCACAAGCGCCGATGCCAAGGATCTCGTGCAGCCCGACCGGTTTCCGGTCTTTGCGACCGGCCGCGGCGGTGAATACACTTATCACGGCCCCGGTCAGCGCGTTGCCTATGTGATGCTCGATCTCAAGCGACGCCGTCAGGACGTTCGCGCCTTTGTCGCAGCCCTCGAGGACGTCGTCATCCGCACGCTCGATTCGATGAATGTCCGCGGCGAGCGGCGCGAGGACCGCGTTGGCGTCTGGGTGCGGCGGCCGGAAAAGCCGTTGCTGCCGGATGGCACGATGAGCGAGGACAAGATCGCCGCCCTCGGCATCCGCCTGCGCCGCTGGGTGACCTTTCACGGGCTGTCGCTTAACGTCGAGCCCGATCTCGATCATTTCACCGGCATCGTCCCCTGCGGGATCTCCGCCTATGGCGTCACAAGCCTCGTCGATCTCGGCCTGCCGGTGATGATGTCAGATGTCGACATCCGTCTGCGTCAGTCGTTCGAATCGGTTTTCGGAGAAACCATCTCGGACGCCTAGGTGATATTGATCCGGCGCGGTTCCTGTGGTTGATGGCTGTGTTTCCGAAAGCGCAGCATGTCTCAGCCACAATCATACCAGAACCCGCTCCAAGGCATGGCCATCATGGCCAGCGCCATGATCGTCCTGCCGGCCATGGATGCGATCGCCAAATATATGGCGACGTTCGAATCGATGTCGCCGGGCCAGATCACGTTCTACCGCTTCTTCTTCCAGCTGGTCTGCACGCTGCCCCTGCTTCTCTATATCTTCCGCTGGAAGGCATTGTCGGCCAAGCGTCCGTGGATGAACCTGTTGCGCGGCGCGCTACACGGCGCAGCCAGCCTGCTGTTCTTCGTCGCCGTCAAATACATGCCGCTCGCCGATGTCTTCGCCATCTATTTCGTCGAGCCGTTCATGCTGACGGCGATGTCGGCGATGTTCCTGGGTGACAAGGTCGGCTGGCGGCGCTGGACGGCCATCGTCGTCGGCTTCGGCGGCGCGATGATCGTGATCCAGCCGAGCTACGAGATCTTCGGCCTGAAGGCGCTGCTGCCGGTATTCTGCGCCTTTCTTTATTCACTCTACCTGTTCCTGAATCGGGCGATCGGCGATGCCGATTCGCCGCTGACGATGCAGACCATGGCCGGCATCGGCGGCACGCTGTTCATGTCCGTGGCACTTGCGGGCGGTGCAGCCGCAGGCATTCCGGATTTCGAGATTTCGCTGCCCTCGTCCGTCCTCGGTCTGGTCCTGCTTCTGCTTCTCGGAACGATCTCTGGCTACGCCCATATGCTGATCGTGCGCGCCTTCCGCCTGGCGCCGCTCTCGCTGCTTGCTCCATTTCAGTACTTCGAGATCATCTCGGCAACGGTTCTCGGCTACGCGCTGTTCAATGATTTTCCCACACTTTCCAAGTGGATCGGCATCGCTATCATTGTGGCCTCGGGGCTTTTCATCATCTGGCGCGAGCGGGCGCAGTCGAAGTCTGTCAATTCCGTCTGAACGGCGCGGCATTTCGTTAACTGTCGTTGTTCAGGGATCTTCAATTCGCCCGCGCTAGAACCGTCTCCGGCCTCATGATGAGGTTCTGGAGACAAAAAATGAGCGAATTTCGACTCGCTTTCCCGGCATATGTCATCGCCGGAAAGCATCGGCTTGCCGCCGACGATATCGGCCTTTTGCGCAAGCACAGCTTTCCGGACGGCGTCCGGACATCCGACGACGTCGTCGTCATGCTTGCTCTCAACAATTCCTGCCCCGAAAAATGCCAGGAATGGAACGCGTTCTTCGTCGAGAACCTGGCAGGATTCATCGTCAATTACACCTATCCGCAGGGCTCGCTCGACGCGATCAACGTTGCCTGGATCATGCGCATGTTTGCGACTGACGGCGTCGTCAATTCCGCGCTCGAGCTGGAGCTCGTGCTGCACATCATGGAGATTTCCTCCCATGTGCCGGACGAGCTGCGCGCCTTCGCCCTCGATCAGCTGCGCCTTGCGATCACCGATAATGTCGGCGGCTACAAGCTTTCGCGCGCCGTCGATCGCAAGGGCATCACCCGCCAGGATATCGATTTCGTCATGCGCGTGCTGCGCAATGTCAGCGAAGGCGGTGTCATTCCGGTTTCTCCGGTGACTCATGGCGTTCTCAGGCGGATCGAGACGGAGACCCTTCCCGCCTCGAACCATCCCCGCTGGGTGGAAATCATGCGGGCGCTCGAACTTCGCGACTATCACCAGCCGCGCACCAGCCGCTGGCTACGAATTGTCGACGACGAGCAGGCGGTCGCCTGACCCCACGCCATAAAGCTGAATATCTGCAAGGCTTTCGCACGATTGTGCGTTCTGAAGTTTCTGCGTAGAACTTCAGGACGCATTTTTCGGGTGGAGTCTGCATGTTCAAGAAAATCCTGATCGCGAATCGCGGCGAGATCGCTTGCCGCGTGATCAAGACTGCGCGGCGCATGGGTATCCTGACGGTCGCAGTCTATTCCGACGCGGATCGGGACGCGCTTCATGTCGAAATGGCGGACGAAGCCATCCATATCGGCCCCGCCCCGGCCTCGGAAAGCTATCTGGTGGCCGAGAAGATCATCGCTGCCTGCAAGGAAACAGGCGCCGAAGCCGTACACCCCGGCTACGGCTTCCTCTCCGAACGCGCCTCCTTCTGCGAAGCGCTGGAGAAGGAAGGCATCGTCTTCATCGGACCGAAGCCCAAAGCGATCCTCGCCATGGGCGACAAGATCGAATCAAAGAAATTCGCCAACGCCGCGAAGGTATCCACGGTCCCCGGCTATCTCGGCGTCATCGAAGATGCCGTCCATGCCGAAAAGATCGCCGGCGAGATCGGCTACCCCGTCATGATCAAGGCCTCTGCCGGTGGCGGCGGCAAGGGCATGCGTATCGCCTGGAGCGAGAGCGAAGTCCGCGACGGTTTCGACCGGGCACGCTCTGAAGCAAAGAGTTCGTTCGGCGATGACCGCGTCTTCATCGAGAAATACGTCGTCGATCCCCGCCACATCGAGATTCAGGTACTCGCCGACGGGCACGGCAACACCGTCTATCTCGGCGAGCGCGAATGCTCGATCCAGCGCCGCAATCAGAAAGTCGCCGAAGAGGCGCCCTCGCCGTTCCTCGATGAAAAGACCCGTAAGGCCATGGGCGAGCAGTCTGTCGCGCTTGCCAAGGCCGTCGATTACCAGAGTGCGGGAACCGTCGAATTCATCGTCGATCGCGACCGCAACTTTTATTTCCTGGAAATGAACACCCGGCTGCAGGTCGAGCATCCGGTGACCGAACTCGTCACCGGCATCGATCTCGTCGAACACATGATCCGCGTCGCTGCCGGTGAAAAGCTGCCCTTCGTGCAGAAGGACATCAAGCTCAACGGCTGGGCGATAGAAAGCCGTCTCTACGCCGAAGACCCCTATCGCAACTTCCTGCCCTCGATCGGCCGCCTGACGCGCTACCGCCCGCCTGAAGAAGGCAAGCAGGGCGACGTGATCGTCCGCAACGACACCGGCGTTTATGAGGGTGCCGAGATTTCCATGTATTACGACCCGATGATCGCCAAGCTCTGCACCTGGGCGCCGGACCGGCTGGCGGCTATCGATGCGATGGCCGAGGCGCTCGACGCCTTCGTCGTCGACGGGATCGAACATAACGTCCCGTTTCTTTCGGCACTGATGAAACATCCACGCTGGCGCGAGGGCCGCCTGTCGACCGGCTTCATTGCCGAGGAATATCCCGATGGCTTTGCCCCGTCCGAACCTGACGGCTGGCAGCAGACTGCTCTCGCAGCCATCGCGCTCTCGGCATCGCTGATCGAAACGAGCCGCCGCGAGCGCCACGCCGACCGCCTGCGTGCGGCCAGCAGCGATCTGCGCAGCGACTGGGTGGTCAGGATTGGCAAGGACTATGTAGGCCTCTCGCTGACGGAAGGCCATGTCACCATCCCCTTCGACATGGGGATGAATGCAGGTGGCAGCGAAATCCAGGTTGTCACCACTTGGAGACCGGGCGAGCCCGTCTGGTCCGGAACGATCGGCGGCGTCAAAGTCATCGCCCAAATCCGCCCCATCCTGAATGGCTTGCGGATCGACTGGCAGGGGCTTTCTGTCCGCACAAAGACCTTTACCCCCCGCCACGCGGAACTCGACAGGCTGATGCCGGTCAAGCTGCCGCCCGATACGTCGAAACTCCTGCTCTGCCCGATGCCCGGCCTCGTCGTGTCGATCTCGGTGTCCGAAGGCCAAGAGGTCAAGGCCGGCGAAACGCTGGCGGTGGTCGAAGCCATGAAGATGGAAAACGTCCTGCGCGCCGAGCGCGACCTTGTCGTCGGCAAGGTCAAGGCGAAGCCGGGTGAAAGCCTGGCCGTCGATGCCGTCATCATGGAATTCGCCTGACCCATTCCGGGACAGCCGCAGCCTCTGACGGCCTGAAAGCCAAGGATTTTTGTTAAGACGCCCGCTCTATGATGAGCCGTTTTCGTCCTGTGGCTGGGGCCGGAGTTGCGAATGACGGCCCTTCAATCGGCAGGCTTGCTGCTATCGATCAATCTTGGCTTGCTGTGGCTGTTGATGCGTATGCCACTCGGGCAGCGCACGATCAGCGTCATCAGAACCCTCCGTTGTCCGCCTGACACGCTCTGGAAGGCGATCAATCCCGCTGGGGAAGCCGCTGATTGGCATCACGCCGTCATCAGCAGCCGGCCGATCGCACATCGTCCTGGATCCGTCGAGCAGGTTTACAGTCATCTCGACCGCAATGGAGAGCCGCTGCGCCGCGTCCTGGCACTCGACCCGCTCCCGGCTGGCGGCGTTCATGCCTTCCGCTCCCGGATTACCGACGACAGCACGCTCGATCCGCAGTTCTGGACGCATTACACCGAGAGCCGCATCATCAGGGCAACGCCCCAAGGGTCCACACTAGAGATCAGTCAGACCGACCACTATCGCGGTCTTGCTTTTCTGCTCTTCCGCTATTTCGTTCTGCAGCGGGAGGTAAGGTCGCTGCAGGGCTGGCTGGAAACCGGCATTTCGAAGCCACAGGGTTACTTCGAAGGTCCGTTGGTGCAGACAAGCCTGGCGATCCTCTCGACGCTGCTGCTCTGGCCATTCTTCGGGCTCAACGTCAGCGGCCTGATGATCTCCACCTTTCTCACGCTGGTCATCGTGCTCCATGAGCTTGGCCATATGGCTGCCTATCGCGCCTTTGGACACAAGTCAGTGCGGATGATCTTCGTCCCCCTGCTCGGCGGTATCGCCATTGGCGGGCGGCCGTACAAGAATCTCTTCGAGGTCGCAGCCTGCGCGCTGATGGGCGCCGGCATGTCGGCTTTCCTCGTGCAGATCGTCATCACCGCATACCAGGGGATCGGTCATGGCCTTTTGCCTGCCAGTTTCGGACGGCCACTGCTTGTCTTTCTGCTGATCCTCGGCGCCTTCAATCTGCTGAACCTCCTGCCCATGCATCGCTTCGACGGCGGACAGGTTCTGCGGCAGATCTTCCGCACCCGTCATTCGCTGATGGTGGCAAGTTTCGCGGTCACAGGCTGCATTCTGGCGATCGGCTGGGAGATCGGACTGTCGAACAATCTGCTGATCGCCGGCCTTGTTGTCTTCATCCTGCTGAGCATGATCGGCTCGGGATCCGTCAAGCCGCGCCAGAAGCTTGATGAGATGAATGACGGCGAGCGGATGCTTGTGGCGTTCGGGCTCTATGCGGCAATCGCCATGCACGGCTATGCCATTATTTTCGCGAGCGAAAACCTCTTCTGACGTTTGCGGCAAACTCGCTGCCGCATCCCGGACAAAGTGTCTTTTGATCAAGCTTTTTGCTTGAGCCTCCCTCACCCGGCGTGCCAATGTCCGCCATCAAATCATGTGAGGGAGATCAGACGATGGACGTTCGCGCCGCAGTCGCCGTTCAGGCCGGCAAGCCGCTTGAGGTCATGACAGTTCAGCTAGAGGGACCACGCGCCGGAGAGGTGCTGGTCGAGGTGAAGGCGACTGGCATCTGCCATACCGATGATTTCACCCTGTCGGGCGCCGATCCGGAAGGCCTCTTCCCGGCAATTCTCGGTCACGAAGGTGCAGGCATCGTCGTCGATGTCGGCCCCGGCGTCACCTCGGTGAAGAAGGGCGACCACGTCATTCCGCTCTACACGCCGGAATGCCGCGAGTGCTATTCCTGCCTGTCGCGCAAGACCAACCTCTGCACATCGATCCGTGCAACGCAGGGCCAGGGCGTGATGCCCGACGGCACCTCGCGCTTCTCGATCGGCAAGGACAAGATCCACCACTATATGGGCTGCTCGACCTTCTCGAACTTCACCGTTCTGCCGGAGATCGCGCTCGCCAAGGTCAACCCCGACGCCCCCTTCGACAAGATCTGCTACATCGGCTGCGGCGTCACCACCGGCATCGGCGCCGTCATCAACACCGCCAAGGTCGAAATCGGCTCCACGGCGATCGTCTTCGGTCTCGGCGGCATCGGTCTGAACGTGCTGCAGGGCCTGCGCCTTGCCGGCGCCGATATGATCATCGGCGTCGATATCAACCCCGACCGCAAGGAATGGGGCGAGAAGTTCGGCATGACACATTTCGTCAATCCGAAGGAAGTCGGCGACGACATCGTGCCCTATCTCGTCAACCTGACGAAGCGCAACGGCGACCTGATCGGCGGCGCCGATTACACGTTCGATTGCACCGGCAACACCAAGGTCATGCGTCAGGCCCTCGAGTCATCGCATCGCGGCTGGGGTAAGTCTGTTATCATCGGCGTTGCCGGCGCCGGCCAGGAAATCTCGACGCGTCCGTTCCAGCTGGTCACCGGCCGCAACTGGATGGGCACGGCCTTTGGCGGCGCGCGCGGCCGCACCGACGTGCCGAAGATTGTCGACTGGTACATGCAGGGCAAGATCCAGATCGACCCGATGATCACCCATACGATGCCGCTCGAAGACATCAACAAGGGCTTCGAGCTGATGCACAAGGGCGAAAGCATCCGGGGCGTCGTGGTCTACTGAGGAGAGTGATGCGGAATGCGGTTCGACGTTGAAATCGCCTGCGGCTTTGTCGCAAATCGATCCTGATTTGGGAGCCGTGGGCAGCTGAGGAGGAGAAGCTGAACATGGCAAACCAGGTATCGATACACCCGCTGCTCGATGGCGGGGTGAAGAAGGGGCAGGCGAATTTCAACGGCGGAACGCTTGTCTGCGCCTGTACGGACAAGCCCGTGAAGGTGGCGGTCAAGGGCACCGTGCTGCACAACCACGCCTGTGGCTGCAGCAAGTGCTGGAAGCCCAAGGGCGCCGCATTCTCGATCGTGGCAGTGGCGGCGCATGAGAATGTCTCGGTGCTGGAGAATGGCGACAAGCTTCACGTCGTCGATCCCGAAGCGCTGATCCAGCGCCATGCCTGCAAGCAGTGCGGCGTTCACATGTACGGACCGGTGGAGCGCGATCACGCGTTCAAGGGGCTGGATTTCGTCCATCCCGAACGCTTCCAGGAAAGCGGCTGGCCTGAACCGGGCTTTGCGGCTTTCGTCTCCTCGATCATTGAAACCGGCACGCCGCCTTCAGCGATGGCGGGCGTGCGGGGCAAGTTCAGGGAGATCGGCCTGGAGACCTACGACTGCCTCAATCCGACGCTGATGGACGTCATTGCCACCTGGGTGGCAAAGAAGGCCGGCACACTGAAAGAAGCCTGACATCTTGAACCGATGGCAGCCGCCGGACTATGAGAGCCGAAAGAAAGAACGCTACGCGGTAACGCGTGGCGTTCCAGCAAGAACAGATTGAACTTCATGATCTATGTCGATGCAGACGCCTGCCCGGTCAAACCGGAAATCCTGAAGGTTGCCGAGCGCCTCGGCATCGAGGTCACCTTCGTCGCCAACTCGGGCCTGCGCCCGTCGCGCGATCCGATGGTGAAGAACGTCATCGTATCCAATGCGTTCGACGCGGCTGACAACTGGATCGCCGAGCATGCAGGTCAAGGTGACGTCGTCGTCACCGCCGATGTACCGCTTGCCGTGCGCTGTGTCGCAACCGGCGCGCTCGTCAGCGGCCCGACCGGACGCATCTTCGACGACACCAATATCGGTATGGCGAGTGCCATGCGCGACCTCGGCGCCCATCTTCGCGAGACCGGCGAGAGCAAGGGCTACAACGCCGCCTTCAGCCCCAAGGACCGCTCACGGTTCCTGGAAACATTCGATCGTCTCTGCCGGCGCGCCAAGGCCGCCAGCCCCAATACGGACAATCAGCCATGAACATCATTTCCCAGGCGACCGCCTTCGGCGGCATGCAGGGCGTATTCAGCCACGCTTCGGAAGCTTGCAACTGCGACATGACCTTTGCGGTCTTTGTGCCGCCGAAGGCGATCAAGGAGCCCTGCCCGGTGCTCTGGTATCTCTCCGGCCTCACCTGCACCCATGCCAACGTCATGGAAAAGGGTGAATACCGGCGCATGGCTGCAGAACTTGGCTTGATCATCGTTTGCCCCGACACCAGCCCGCGCGGCAACGATGTCGCCGACGAGCTGACAAATTGGCAGATGGGCAAAGGCGCCGGCTTCTATCTCGACGCAACGGAATCGCCTTGGGCCGAGCACTACCAGATGTACACCTACATCACCGAAGAGCTCCCTGCCCTGATCGCCGAACAGTTCCGCGCCGACATGCGCCGTCAGGGCATCTTCGGCCATTCGATGGGCGGCCATGGTGCGATGACCATCGCGCTGAAGAACCCGGAGCGTTTCAGGAGCTGCTCGGCCTTCGCGCCGATCGTTGAACCTTCGACGGCCGACTGGTCGGCCCCTGCGCTCGGAAAATATCTCGGCACGGATGAGACCAAATGGCGCCAGTATGACGCCTGCGCGCTGGTAAGCGATGGCGCACGGTTCCCGGAGTTCCTGATCGATCAGGGCAAGGCCGACGGCTTCCTGGAAAAAGGCCTGCGCCCCTGGCTGTTCGAAGAGGCGATCAAAGGCACGGACATCGGTCTGACGCTCCGCATGCACGAGCGCTACGACCACTCCTACTACTTCATCTCGACCTTCATGGACGACCATTTGAAGTGGCATGCCGAGCGGCTTGGGTAAGGCGCAAGAAACGGGTGGCATGGCAGCTATGCCAATCCCTACCTTGAACTCGGCCGTTACTCCGCGCATATAGAAATCAACGCAGACGACTGCGGCGTCCGATCCCTCGGGCGCAAATGTCGCGGGGACGGCCTCGCTCTTGAAAAGGAGAGTAAGATGGCCTGGTTCCTGCTGTTTCTAGCCGGACTTTTTGAATGTGGTTGGGCGATCGGTCTGAAATACACCGATGGCTTCACCAAACCCATGCCGACGATTTTCACCGTTATCTCGATGGTGATCAGCGTCGTGCTTCTGGGGCTGGCGGTAAAGACACTGCCGATCGGCACGGCTTACGCGATCTGGACCGGAATCGGCACGGTCGGCACGGTCCTTCTTGGTATCTGGCTGCTTGGCGATCCCGCCACCGCATCGCGCCTTGCCTGCATCGCACTGATCGTCGCAGGCATCGCGGGGCTGAAGCTCACCGCATGAGATAAAAACGCCGCGGGCCAAAACCCGCGGCGTCTTCTTTAGGCGTTGCGCTTGTCCACCGATAGCGCGCCAGCTCCGGCGAAAACCAGGAACAGGAAGATGAAGCAGAACAGGATGGCTTCACCGCCGCCGTTCACCGCCGGATAGAAGCCGCGCGGGAAATGCGCCATGAAATAGGCGATCGCCATCTCACCGGACAGCAGGAAGGCAACCGGGCGCGTCAGGAAGCCGACGAGAACGAGCAGGCCACCGATAACCTCAAGCAATGCGGCAACGAGGAAAAGCGGCGGCAGCGAACCACCCTCGCCTTGCGGGATGGGAAAAGCCAAAAGCTTCATCGTGCCATGCTCGATAAAAAGCAAAGCGGTGAAAATTCTGAGCGCAGCCAGCGCGAAGGGTTGGTAGGCGTTCAGGCGATCAAAAATACCAGACATAAGGACTCTCCTTTTAGGGGCGCAAGAGCGTTAGCGCGTCGCCATTCCCAAGAAAAATCACGGAATGCCAACGTCTATTCACTTCTTCGACAGTGCGTAAACAGCTGAAAGGACAGTTTTATTCGCTCATAACGGAATGTTGTCATGCTTCTTCCAGGGATTGGAGAGATCCTTGTTTCGCAGCATCTTCAATCCGCGCGCCAGACGACGGCGCGTCGAGTGCGGCATGATCACCTCGTCGATGTAACCACGCTCGGCGGCAACGAAAGGCGACAGGAACCGGTCCTCGTACATTTTCGTATGCGCCGCGATCTTCTCGGGATCGGCAATATCCTTGCGGAAGATGATCTCGACCGCGCCCTTGGCTCCCATGACGGCGATCTGCGCCGTTGGCCAGGCGTAATTCAGGTCGCCGCGCAGATGCTTCGACGCCATCACGTCATAAGCGCCGCCGAAAGCCTTGCGGGTGATCACCGTCAACTTCGGAACCGTCGCTTCGGCATACGCAAACAGCAGCTTTGCGCCATGCTTGATCAGGCCACCATATTCCTGCGCCGTCCCAGGCAGGAATCCCGGCACATCGACAAAGGTCACCAGCGGAATGTTGAAGCAATCGCAGAAGCGCACGAAACGCGCCGCCTTGCGCGATGCATCGCTATCGAGCACGCCCGCCAGCACCATCGGCTGGTTGGCCACGAAACCGACCGTACAGCCCTCGATGCGCCCGAATCCGCAGACGATATTCTTGGCGAAGCTCGCCTGAATCTCGAAGAAATCGCCCTCATCGGCGACCTTCAGGATCAGTTCCTTGATGTCATAGGGCTTGTTGGCGTTGGCGGGCACAAGCGTATCGAGCGACTCGTCCGCCTCTGTCACCGGCTGGTAACATTCGATTTCCGGGATCTGCGATGTGTTCGACAAGGGCAGGAAATCGATCAGGCGGCGCACCTGCAGCAGTGTATCGACGTCGTTGTCATAGGCGCCGTCGGCAATCGACGAGCGCGTCGTATGCACGGAGGCGCCGCCGAGCTCTTCGGCTGTGACTGTCTCGTTGGTCACCGTCTTGACGACGTCAGGCCCGGTGACGAACATGTAGGACGTATCACGCACCATGAAGATGAAATCGGTCATCGCCGGCGAATAGACATCGCCGCCGGCGCAAGGCCCCATGATGACGGATATCTGCGGGATGACGCCCGATGCCAGGACGTTGCGCTGGAACACTTCCGCATAGCCGCCAAGCGCCGCAACGCCCTCCTGGATGCGTGCGCCGCCTGCATCATAGATACCGATGACCGGCGCGCGGTTCTTCAGCGCCATGTCCTGCACCTTCATGATCTTCTCGGCATGCGCTTCCGAAAGCGAGCCGCCGAAGACCGTGAAATCCTTGGCGAAGACGAAGACGGTACGACCGTTGACCGTGCCCCAGCCGGTGACGACACCGTCGCCGGCAAAGCGGGTCTTCTCCATGCCGAAATCGGTGGAACGGTGCTCGACGAACATGTCGAATTCTTCGAAGGAATCTTCATCGAGGATCAGGTCGATTCGCTCGCGGGCCGTCAGCTTGCCACGCTTGTGCTGCGCATCGATGCGCGCCTGCCCGCCGCCAAGCCGCGCTTCGTCGCGCCGGCGCTCAAGCTCCTCGAGAATTTCCTTCATGAAAACGCCTCCTGCCGCCAGCGCGGCATTGATCAGCCGCGCCCGGCCGTCAGCTTGAATGCCGAGCGAAGCCGCGCGGCAATATCTTCTGCGAGAATCTGATCGGCCATCGCAGGATCGTTGGCGAAGCTCGACACGTCGAAGGCCGAGACACCGATCACCGACCCGTCGTCGACAGAGGCAGCATCGGCGGTGATCTTCGCGACGTTGCGGTTGTTGTCGAAGCCCTGCCCCTTGGTGACGGAAACAATGCGGATCGTCAGCACGACGCGCGGATAGACGTCGGTGCGGACCGTGGCATTGATGGCAGCATTGACGCGGTCACTGATGCCTGACAGCAGAGGCCCGGCGATCCCGGGGCCACCGAGGACCACGGCACTTCTGACGTCATATACAGGGGCTGGCGGCTCGCTCGAACCCATGCCGGCGCAGCCGGTCAAGGCAGCGCAGATGGTCGCTATCTGGCAAAAACACAACCGCAGCCACTTCATTGAAAAACCCTGCACCCATCCCCAATCAGGAGTCGCAGAGTTCGTCATTATGGCGGTCAAAGCAATATGTTTCAGGCCCTTAGCGCCAAAAAAACATCCGCCGACGCCTTGAAGTCCTCGAAGCGCTTGGCGCGGCGCTCTTCGGCTTCCTCGTCGCTGCCCCAATGCTCGATCGTCCAGTCCTCGTCAAGATGCGCAAGCGACCAGGCTTCGTCCATCGTCAGGTGCCGCTCGGCAAAAGCCAGCGCCAGAATTGCCGATCCAGTCAGCGTCGTCATCGTATGCAACGCGGCAAGCGCCAGCGCGCTATTATGGCGGCGAAGCGTCACGTCGAAAGCCGCGATGGCGTCACGCGGCTGCTCATGATGGATCACGCCCTCGATCAGCAGGAAGCGCGCACCGAGATCGCCGGCTGCCCAGTCGAGCACCGGATCCCAGCGCTCGGCCTGCCGCTGCACCAGCAGCTCCGGCTGGTCGGCGCGGTAGCAGAGAAGATCGGTGGAGGAAAAGCGCACGATATCGTCGAATACCGCCTGTGTGTCGGTCGCCACACCGTCGAGCGCCGTGTTCACCAGCCGCGTCACAGGCATGGTCGCCGGATCAATCACCTCGGCCTGCGCCTGCCATTCGGCAGAGAGCAGATCGGCAAGCGGCTTGGTCGGCACGGCAAGGATCTGCTTGGCGGGCGTGCGGACAGGCCGGCCGTCGAGCAGAATCGCAAATCCGGCGTCCTGTTCGGCAACGGCAACGTCCTTGTAGAAGCGCTTCGGCAGCGGCTTCTTCATCTGGATCTGCGCGCGGCGGATCGGATCGGGATGGCTGAGTCCTTCGGAAAGGTCGTTCAACAGGTCGCGCATGGCGTCACCTCAAAAATGGTCGAGCACGTCGTTCGGATGATGGGCGATGGCATCGGCACCTGCAGCAATCAGCTCATCGACACTGGCATATCCCCAGGATACACCGATCGCTTTGGCGCCCGCGGCCTTCGCCATCTGCATATCGTAAATCGCATCGCCGATGACAACGGTATCCGCAGCATTCATCCCGGTTTCGTCACAGCATTCCGTCACCATGGCCGGATGCGGCTTCGACGGGCAGTCGTCGGCGGTGCGCGAAACGATGAAAAGCGGGGTAAAGCCATGCGTCTCAAGAACGCTGACGAGGCCGCGCCGGGACTTGCCGGTCACGGCACCGATCAGGATATCGTCGCGCGCCGCAAGCGCAGCGATGACGGGCTTGATACCGTCGAACAGCGGCACATCCATGCCGGGTTCGCCGCGCACGTCCATGTAGATTTTCTTGTAATGCGCGGTCATCGCCACCGCCTCGTCATCGACATGCGGTTTGCCCTGCATCCGGGCAATGGCGATATCGAGCGTCAGGCCGATGATCGACTTGGTGCTTTCGATCCCAGGCCTTGGATGGCCGAAGGCCACGAAAGTCCGGGCCATAACTTCATGGATCAGCGCAGCACTGTCGACAAGCGTGCCGTCGCAATCGAACAGGGCGAGCTTCATTCGTAGTCTTCCCGATCCGCCTCTGCGAGGTCGAGGCCGAGCAGGTTCCAGGTCTGCACCATATGCGGGGGCAGCGGCGCGGTGACCCGCAGACGGCCGCCGTTCGGATGAGGAACGTCGATCTTGCGCGCATGCAGATGCAGCTTCTTCTGCACGCCGCCGGGGAAATCCCAGTTATGGTCGTCGTCGAAATATTTGGGGTCGCCGATGATCGGGTGGCCGATATGCAGCGCGTGCACACGCAACTGGTGCGTACGCCCGGTATAGGGCTCCATCTCCAGCCAGGCGAGGTTCTGCGCTGCCGTTTCGCGCACCTTGTAGTAGGAGATCGCGTGGTCGGCCCCCTCCTCGCCGTGCTTACAGACCCGCATGCGGTCACCGTCCGGCGTCTGCTCCTTGACGAGCCAGGTCGAAATCTTGTCCTCGTGCTTGCGCGGCACGCCCTTCACCAGCGACCAGTAGGTCTTTTTGGTGTCGCGCTCGCGAAACGCCGCCGTCAGCTTCTGCGCCGCGCCACGGGTGCGGGCAATCACCAGCACGCCCGAAGTGTCGCGGTCGAGCCGATGCACCAGCCGCGGCTTCTCGCCTTTGGGGCTAGTCCAGGCCTCGAGCATCTTGTCGATATTGCGCGTTACGCCCGATCCGCCCTGCACAGCAAGGCCAGCCGGCTTGTTGAGCACGATCACCTTGTCGTCCTCGTGCAGAACCATGCGCTGCAGCAATTCGTAGTCGCCACCATGCTTCAAATCGTGCCCGGCGATCGGAGTGTTCTTCTTGGCGTCAACGTCTATCGGCGGAACGCGCACCACCTGGCCGGGCTGCACCCGCGCATCGGTCTTGACGCGGCCGCCATCGACACGCACCTGGCCGGAGCGCAGGAGCTTCTGGAGAGGGCCGAAGCCCAGGCCCGGAAAATGGATCTTGAACCAGCGATCGAGCCGCATGCCCGCCTCGTCCGGTTCGACGGTGATATGTTCAATGCCAGCCATGAAAGTACTTTCGGAAAGAGTTGCCAGCGCCAGGCGCGGCCTTTGCCGGTGGCTTTAGAGCATTTTTGTCGAAAACGGAAACCCGAATCTCAGATCAGCGCCCGCATCAGCGCAAGACCGGCGACAACGGCGGCCATCGAGAGACCGACGCTGGCAGCGATATAGACGCCGCCAAGCACGGCTTCGCCGCGTTCGAAAAGCGAAATTGCGTCTAGTGAAAAGGCTGAGAACGTCGTGAACCCGCCGAGGAAGCCGGTGATCAGCAAGAGCCGCAACTCTACCGACGCATTGAAACGGCGGGCGATCATCTCGGCAAAGACGCCGATGACGAAACATCCGGCGACATTGACGATCAGCGTGCCCCACGGAAAGTTGGGACCCCACAGCCTGAGCGACCACTGGCCGACGAAATAACGCAGGAGAGAGCCGAGAGCGCCACCGGCGGCAACGAGAAAAGCCTGGAACATGGCTCTGTTTAGCGCAGCAGAAGAGCATTTCCAATCGTTTCCCGGTAATTCCGGCAGATCGGTAAAATGCGAGTATTTTCCTTAGCCGGGAGCCAACGCCACACCGGTATCGTCGAAAGCATGACACAGGTCGTGACCATATCGGCAAGCACTGCGGCTGCCGCCTTCGACTCGTTGCGGATCGCTCCGCACGTTCCGGCAAGCATGGCCGCGAAGGATGCCCGCAGGATTGCCGAGCGCCAGCTGCGTGGCGTCGAAGCGGCCGACGAACATGAAGAAATGCCGAACATCATCCAGTCGACCGAAGTGGCGCTGGACCTGATGACCAAGGGCAACAAGCAGCCGCAGGCAGGTCTGCAGCACGCGCTCAAATCCTACGAAGACTTCTAACTTCTGTCCCCGGAAGGCAGAAAGGTCCGCGGTCTGTGACGCGGGCCTTTTTGTTGAGTGCCTTGACGAACGTTTTACTTGCCCTGCGCCGAGAGCACCTTCAGCGTCACATCGACCTTGCCCGCCTTTTCAAAGGTCAGCGTCACCGGAACTGTGTCACCCTGCTTGAAGGGCGCCGTGACCTTCTGGAACATCAGATGCAGGGCGCCGGGCTCAAGCTTGACGGTTCCGCCCGCAGGAATGGCGATGCCACCCTTCAGCTCGCGCATCTTCATGACATTGTTCTCGGTCTTCATCTCGTGCATCTGCACCTCGCCGGCATTTGGCGACGTGATGGCGACAAGCGTATCATCGCTCTTGCCGTTGTTCTTGACCGTAAAGAAGCCACCGCCGACAGGTTGGCCCGGAAGCATCGCCTTGGCAAAGGCGCCGGATATTTCGAGATCGCCGATCTTCGCCTCGTCGCCCGCGGGCGCCGCCATGGCCATTCCGGCCATGCCGCTCATGTCCATGCCGGCCATGTCGTCGTGGCCATGGCCGTGATAGCTGCCCTCGACCACCTTCAGCACCGGCGCCGGGCTCTTCAGCTTGTGCGGATCGCTGCCATCGGCGGCGATCTGATCCCAGGCCTCGACGGTATCGCCGCAGAGCTGCGTGACCGGGAAAGCCAGCGAGGTGCCGGCATCGACGCCGGAGACCTTACCCTGGATCACGAAGGTGTCGTAGAAATCATCGGAGAGATTGCCGCCCTTCCAGCGGATCTCGATCGCGCCCGACTTCACCGGCGTACCGTGATTGTCGTAGCTCTTCTTGTAGTCGCCCTTGATGACCTCGAGCTCCCAGCCGGCCTTCGGCTGCGGCTTGGCGAAGACGAAGCCTTCCGGCAGCTTCACCTGCACTTCATTCGTCGGCTTGCCGTCGCAGCCATGCGGGACCTGCAGCGTTGCCAGGATGGTGGCTTCCTGCGGCGCCTCGGCGTCGAGAAAGGTCACATGAGCGCTGGCGGCCGTCGCGGCAAAGGAAAGGGCAGCGGCAAGGCCAAGGGTTTGAACGGTTTTCATCTGATGTCTCCTCGCCGGCATCCGCATCGTCTTGGCGGGCTCCGGCATCATATTGCATTTCGGTTCAGGTTGGAGATCAGGCCAGAACCGGCGGCCCCCGTGATTTCGGCTGCGCCACGGCGCGAAGCGGCAGTGCCGCGATATCGCTCGTCAGGCCGTTCTCGACCGAGGCAAAATCGAGCTTCAGCCATGCGGCAGCATCCGGCGCGGGCAGGATCACCGAGGCAGCGAGGCGGCAGACGTCGCAATTCGGCCCCATCGGGATCCGCTTGCCTTCGTCATCCTTGACGGTGACGCAGAGCGAGGCGAAGGAACCGTCAGGCAGTGTATATTCGGCAGCGTTGTAAAGCGGCTCAGCGCCGAGTTGCGGCAGCTGGTGCCCAAGGCCGAGCAAAAGCAGGCTCAGCGCGCAGATCATGCGCGTCAGCATCCCGGCTTTCCGGCTCCTTGCAGTCATCCAATCCCCTCACCGCTGGTGTCGCGATTAATCACTTTATTGGCGAAAAGCAAAAGCCGATTTGCCGCAGAATGCAATTCGCGCCGGGGCGGCGCGACAAAAATTTGCTCGGTGGCGACATTCCCCTCTTGCCAAGCACCCGTTCCGCCCGATAATTGCCGCAACCTTGTTGGGAGAAGCTGGTTTGCAAGAACCAGTGCCGAAGGAGCAACCGCCCCGGAAACTCTCAGGCAAAAGGACCACAAGGGGCAGACGGAACTCTGGAGAGAAGCGTTCGCGAAACGCTCGCCGAAGGGATAACAATCTCAGGCGCAAGGACAGAGGGGGCTCGATAACGAGGCGTAACTGCGCCTTCATTTGAGCCCGCGCATGGACTTCCACGCGCAACGACCGGAGGCGTCATTGGACGATACTGCTGCCCTCAAGAAAACCCCGCTTCATGCGCTGCATCTGTCGCTCGGCGCCCGCATGGTTCCCTTCGCAGGCTACGACATGCCGGTGCAATATCCGGCCGGCGTGATGAAGGAGCATCTGCAGACCCGCCAGGCTGCCGGCGTCTTCGACGTTTCGCATATGGGCCAGGTCATCGTGAAGGCGAAGACCGGCAAGTATGAGGATGCAGCCCTCGCGCTCGAAAGCCTCGTACCCGTGGACATTCTCGGTCTCGCCGAGGGACGCCAGCGCTATGGCTTCTTCACCGACGACAATGGCGGCATCCTCGACGATCTGATGATCACCCATCTCGACGACCACCTGTTCGTCGTCGTCAACGCCGCCTGCAAGGACGAAGACGTCGCGCATATGCGCAAACATATCGGCGACCGCTGCGACATCACCGTGCTCGACCGCGCGCTCGTTGCGCTGCAGGGACCGCGCGCCGTCGATGTGCTTGCCGAACTCTGGGCCGATGTCGCGGCCATGAAATTCATGGACGTGCGCCACTGCCGCCTGCACGACGTTTCCTGTCTCGTCTCCCGTTCGGGCTATTCCGGCGAGGACGGCTTCGAAATCTCCATTCCCGCCGACAAGGCCGAGGATGTCACCAAGCGGTTGCTTGAGCATCCCGATGTCGAGGCAATCGGCCTCGGCGCCCGCGACTCGCTCCGCCTCGAAGCCGGTCTCTGCCTCTATGGCAACGACATCGACACGACGACGACGCCTGTCGAAGCGGCCCTCGAATGGGGCATGCAGAAGGCCCGCAAGACCGGTGGCGCCCGCGCCGGCGGTTTCCCCGGTGCTGCCCGTATTCTATCCGAACTCGACAACGGCGCCACGCGCCGCCGCGTTGGCCTGAAGCCCGAAGGCAAGGCGCCGGCGCGCGGCCATGCCAAGCTCTACGCCGATGCCGAAGGCAAGACCGAGATCGGCGAAGTCACGTCCGGTGGCTTCGGCCCGAGCGTCGAGGGACCCGTTGCCATGGGCTACGTGCCCGTCTCGCATGCGGCTGCCGGAACCGAAATCTATGCTGAAGTGCGCGGCAAATATCTGCCGATCACCGTCAGCGCCCTGCCCTTCATCACGCCGACCTACAAACGCTGAACCTTTTCCAGAGAGGACCTTTCCATGCTGAAATTTACCGAAGAACACGAATGGCTGAAGATCGAAGGCGGCGTTGCAACGGTTGGCATCACCAATTACGCGGTCGACCAGCTCGGCGATCTGGTTTTCGTCGAATTGCCTGAGGTCGGCGCGACTTTCGGCAAGAACGACAATGCTGCGACGGTCGAATCCGTGAAGGCTGCTTCCGACGTTTATTGTCCGCTTGATGGCGAGATCACCGAAGTGAACCCGGCCATCGTTGCCGACCCGTCGCTGGTCAATTCCGATCCGCAGGGTGCCGGCTGGTTCTTCAAGCTGAAGCTTGCCAATGCCGCTGATGCCGATGGCCTGCTCGACGAGGCGGCCTACAAGGAGCTCACCGCGTAATGACGACGCCGACGGAATTCCAGTTTACCGATTACCAGCCCTATGACTTCGCAAACCGCCGTCATATCGGACCGTCCCCGGCCGAAATGACCGATATGCTCAAGGTCATCGGCTATAACAGCCTCGACGGGCTGATCGATGCGACCGTGCCGCCCTCCATCCGCCAGAAGGCGCCGCTCGTCTGGGGCGCGCCGATGACGGAACGCGAGGCGCTCGACAAGCTGCGCGAGACCGCCAACAGGAACAAGGTTCTGACCTCGCTGATCGGCCAGGGCTATTACGGCACGATCACGCCGCCGGTCATCCAGCGCAACATCCTGGAAAACCCGGCCTGGTACACCGCCTATACGCCCTACCAGCCTGAAATTTCGCAGGGTCGCCTCGAGGCGCTCCTGAACTACCAGACGATGATCTGCGACCTGACCGGTCTCGACGTCGCCAACGCCTCCCTGCTCGACGAAGCGACGGCCGCTGCCGAAGGCATGGCGATGGCCGAGCGCGTTTCGAAGTCGAAGGCCAAGGCCTTCTTCGTCGATGCAGCCTGCCATCCGCAGACGATCGAGCTGATCAAGACGCGCGCCGAGCCGCTCGGCTGGAGCGTTATCGTCGGCAACCCGTTCACCGATCTCGATCCCGTCGATGTCTTCGGCGCGATCTTCCAGTATCCGGGCACGCATGGCCACGTCCATGATTTCACCGGCCTGATTTCCCGCCTGCACCAGACCGGCGCCATCGCCATCGTCGCCGCCGATATCCTCGCGCTGACGCTGCTCAAGTCTCCGGGCGAAATGGGCGCCGATATTGCCATCGGCAATTCGCAGCGCTTCGGCGTTCCGGTCGGTTACGGCGGTCCGCATGCGGCCTATATGTCGGTCAAGGACGCCCATAAGCGTTCGATGCCGGGCCGTCTCGTCGGCGTCTCCGTCGACGCCCGCGGCAACCGTGCCTACCGCCTGTCGCTGCAGACCCGCGAACAGCATATCCGCCGCGAAAAGGCGACGTCAAACATCTGCACCGCGCAGGTTCTGCTCGCCGTCATGGCCTCGATGTACGCCGTCTTCCATGGTCCGAAGGGTATCAAGGCGATCGCCCAGCAGGTCCACCAGAAGGCCGTTCTGATGGCCAAGGGTCTCGAAAAACTCGGCTACACGATCGAGCCCGAGACCTTCTTCGACACGATCACCGTCGATGTCGGCCACATGCAGGGTGTCATCCTGCGCTCGGCTGTTGCCGAGGGCGTGAACCTGCGCAAGGTCGGCGCCACAAAGATCGGCATGAGCCTTGACGAGCGCACCCGCCCGGCAACGCTGGAAGCCGTCTGGCGCGCCTTCGGTGGCAACTTCGCCGTTGCCGAATTCGAGCCGAGCTACCGCCTGCCGAAGGGTCTCGCCCGTACCAGCGAATACCTGACGCATCCGATCTTCCACATGAACCGCGCCGAAAGCGAGATGACCCGCTATATCCGCCGTCTCTCGGACCGCGATCTGGCGCTCGACCGCTCGATGATCCCGCTCGGCTCCTGCACGATGAAGCTGAACGCCACGGCGGAAATGCTGCCGATCACCTGGCCGGAATTCTCGGATATCCATCCGTATGTCCCGGCGGACCAGGCGCTTGGCTATCGCGAGATGATCGACGATCTGATCGAAAAGCTCTGCGCCGTCACCGGCTATGACGCCTTCTCGATGCAGCCGAACTCCGGCGCCCAGGGCGAATATGCGGGCCTGCTGACGATCCGCAACTACCATATCGCCAATGGCAATGGTCACCGCGACGTCTGCCTGATCCCGACTTCGGCGCATGGCACCAACCCGGCTTCGGCCCAGATGGTCGGCATGAAGGTCGTCGTCGTCAAGGTTCGCGAAAACGGCGATATCGACCTCGACGATTTCCGCGCCAAGGCCGAGCAGTATTCGGAAAACCTCTCCTGCTGCATGATCACCTACCCCTCGACGCATGGCGTGTTCGAGGAAACGGTGAAGGAAATCTGCGACCTCGTGCACAAGCACGGCGGCCAGGTCTATCTCGACGGCGCCAACATGAACGCTATGGTCGGCCTGTCCCGCCCTGGTGACATCGGCTCCGACGTCTCGCACCTCAACCTGCACAAGACTTTCTGCATTCCGCATGGCGGCGGCGGCCCCGGCATGGGCCCGATCGGCGTCAAGTCGCATCTGGCGCCCTTCCTTCCGGGTCACCCGGAAAGCGACGGCCGCCCGGGCGCGGTCTCCGCGGCAGCTTTTGGCTCGGCATCGATCCTGCCGATCTCCTGGAGCTACTGCCTGATGATGGGCGGCGAAGGCCTGACGCAGGCAACTAAGGTGGCGATCCTCAACGCCAACTATATCGCAGCCCGGCTGAAGGGCGCCTACGACGTGCTCTACAAGTCCGAAGCCGGCCGCGTGGCGCATGAGTGCATCATCGACACCCGTCCGCTGGTCGACAGCTGCGGCGTCACCGTCGACGACGTCGCCAAGCGCCTGATCGACTGCGGCTTCCACGCCCCGACCATGAGCTGGCCGGTTGCCGGCACGCTGATGATCGAGCCGACGGAATCGGAAACCAAGGCAGAACTCGACCGTTTCTGCGAAGCCATGCTGGCGATCCGCCAGGAAGCCCGCGACATCGAGGAAGGCCGTTCCGACAAGGCGAACAACCCGCTGAAGAACGCCCCGCACACGGTCGAAGACCTGGTCGGCGAATGGGATCGCCCCTATTCGCGCGAACAGGCCTGCTTCCCGCCCGGCGCCTTCCGCGTCGACAAATACTGGTCGCCGGTTAACCGCGTCGACAACGTCTTCGGCGACCGCAACCTGATCTGCACCTGCCCGCCGCTCGAAGACTACGCCGAAGCGGCCGAATAAGGTCTGAACAACGAAACGCCCGGCCTTGTCCGGGCGTTTTCTTTTCTCGAAAGCTTGTGAGCAGCCCGAGTGAAAGCTAAGGGTCTCCCACTTTCAGGCAATCACAGGTGACACCGCCATGGCAAAATCCGACGACGATCTCACGCAGGTGCCTTGGGCTAAACCCGTGCAGCTCGCGCTTGAAGAGCCCGGTGTCTACGTGACCATCAACACGACACAGGCGGCCTCCTGGGCGATGATCGAGGACTGGCCGACAGAAGACGGCCCGGCGCTCGACAAGGCCCTGCTGATCTGCGCCGACGTCGTCAAGGGAAAGGCCAGCAATGAACAGGCCCGTCAGGCCTTTATTGCCGCGGCTGTCGAAGCAGGCATCGATATCCAGAAGTGAACTGCAGTCAGGGAACCCTGCCGCGGCAGGCCCAGGCGATATTGGCAAAGGAACGCGGGCCGTCGGGCCGCCCGGCTTCATAGGCATCGCGTACCGCCGCATCGGCCTGCGCCCTCTCCGCGCTGCCGAGCTTGCCCATGAATGCGCCGAGCGGCCCTTCCCCCGCGGCAATCGGTTTCCAGTAGTCCTCGAAATTCTCGTAATCCATGCGGACCATCAGCTGCGTCTCCTCGACATCGAGAAGACCGGCGTCCATGAAGGCCTGCTTCATCTCGCCGGGCTGCATCACCGGCTGAAAGCAATAGCGGGCGCGCAACTGCCGCCCGCCCTCGCCGAGAGCGGCCACTGTATCGATCATCATCCGCATGCCCGGCATGCCGCCGAGATGATCCCAGACCGCCGCCGCAACCACGCCACCCGGGCGTACGACCCGCCGCATTTCGGAAATGGCCTTGGACGCCTCCGGTACGAAGTGCAGGACGAGCAGGGCCAGCGCCCGGTCGAAACTCTTCTCGTCGAAAGGCAGCGCGCAGGCATCCGCCTGCCGCACGGTGATGCGCGGATTGTTGTTACGGCGGATCACCTCGTCGACGAAGGTCTGCGAAAAGTCGATCGCCTCGATCGCGCCGGCATTGACGGTTGCTGCCAGGGAGAAGGTCAGGCTGCCCGTGCCGCAGCCGACATCGAGCACCCGCTCGCCATCCTCGACACCTGAAAACGCAATGAATGACGGCGCGAGCTTGCGGCTCCAGCGGCCCATCAGCTGCTCGTATCCATCCGCCTTGTGAACATTGAAGCTTGAAGACATCGCCGCCTCCACCATCAGGCCGCATGATACTCCCCGGCCACCACGACGCCAAGCGTGGACCGCTCATCCAGCCTTCACGACCTGCACCAGCTCGACACAGATCGTGCTTCCAACCCCGGTCACCGTTAACGAAACGCGTTCAGCATTCACTAAGCTCCGGCTGCTATAGGACAGTGACGGGACGCGTGGGGAATGCCGGCCGATGAACATTTCAAGCATCATGAATACCGCATCGTCGGGCATGCGGGCGCAGACCAACCGTTTCGCCGCAGTTGCCAACAATGTCGCGAACTTGAGCACCCCGGGCTACAGCCGTGCCGACCCCGCAACGCTCACCACGGACGAAGGCCAGCCGGCCGATCTCGCCACCGAGATGACGGACATGATGCAGGCAGCTCAAGGCTACAAAGCAAACGCCGTGGTCTTCGAGACCGGAGCCGACCTCTGGCAGTGGCTCGCCACCATCAAGCGCGACTGAATTACCCGAGAAGATTGATCGCGGCATAGCCAAGCACGGCAATGCCGAAGCCGATGATCAGCCAGCCGGAAATGCGGCGGATCAGCAGTGTCACGTCGCTGGAAATCCTGTCTCTGGCGAGATTGACCGCCGCACTCAGCGCCACCCACCACGCCATCGCCCCGAAGAAGACGCCGATGACGATCGCCGCCGTCTCCGTGACCGTATTGCCGTCAACAAGCCCGAGGCCCGCGAACAACCCGCCGAAGGATAGCAGCGCCCCCGGATTGGAGATTGCCAGCAGAAAGGTCGAGGCGATCAGACGGAAGAGATTGCCGGCGCCCACTTCTCTGGCCGCGGCCGGCGGCGTCATCAGGTCCCGGATGCCGAGGAACAGCAGCAGCACGCCGCCAACAGCCGCGATCATCAGCGAATAGGTATCGACGACGTCGGAGACCATCGCGAGACCAGCCGCGACGACCAGCGCGTAGATGGAGTCGCCAAGTGCCGCCCCAATGCCGATCGCAGCTCCCGAGGCGAAGCCGCGGTTAAGGCTGCGATCAATGCAAAGCGTCGCGATCGGGCCCGGCGGTATCGTGATGACGAGACCGAGCAGGGCGCCCTTGGCAAACAGCAGAAGCAGCGTTTCGATGATCATGTCTGAGAAATGTTAAGCCGCCGCGACCGGACAACTGCAAAAACAAAAAGCCGCCATCGCTGGCGGCCTGTCGGTGGCCATGAGACCGCGCATCAATGCGAAGCGGTCACGACCGGATTGCCCTGCGCGGCGAGTGCCGCGAGATCGGCGGGCTTCAGCTCGACGGATTCACCGCAGCCGCAGGCCGATGTCTGGTTCGGGTTGGTGAAGGTGAAACCGGAGCGCAGCGTCGTCTGTTCGAAGCCGAGCTGGGTCCCGAGCAGATAAAGTACCGCCGAGGGCTCGATCCAGACGCGCGCGCCATCGCGCTCGATCAGGTCGTCCTTCGGATTGGGCTCTGTCACCATGTCGATGGTATATTCCATCCCGGCGCAGCCGCCCTTCTTGATGCCGACGCGAATACCCTTCGCATCCGGTCCAGCACCGCCGACGATCGCCTTCACGCGATCGGCCGCTTCCTGCGTCATGCTCATCACTGCAAAGCCCATCGGCTCATTCTCCTTACGCACACGGATTGAAGGTCCGGTGTTTCATGAATCAAATGTAGTGCCAGTGGCTTAACCGATCAATACCAGCGGCCAATTAGTACCAGCCAACGGCGACCTGCGCCTCTTCCGACATGCGGTCGGGCGTCCACGGCGGATCGAAGGTCATTTCGACCTCGACGCCGGAAACACCCTCGACGGAACCGACGGCGTTTTCCACCCAGCCCGGCATCTCGCCGGCCACGGGGCAGCCGGGTGCCGTCAGCGTCATCATGATCTTCACCATGCGGTCGTCTTCGATGTCGATCTTGTAGATCAGTCCGAGTTCGAAGATGTCGGCGGGAATTTCAGGGTCGTAGACCGTCTTCAGCGCCATGATCACGTCGTCGCTGAGGCGTGCCAGCTCTTCCGCCGGAATGCTGGAATGCACGATGCCCTCGCGCACGTCGATCTTCTGTTCGCTGTCGTCAAGGCTCATAACAGTATCCTCAAGCAAAGAACTTGCGCGCGTATTCAAGCGCATCGGCCAAGGCATCGACCTCGGCACGGGTATTGTACATGCCGAAGGATGCACGGCATGTGGAGGTCACGCCGAAGCGTTTCAAGAGCGGCATGGCGCAATGCGTCCCGGCGCGAACCGCGACACCGCGCCTGTCGATCACCGTCGAGACATCATGGGCATGCAGGCCCGCGAGCTCGAAGGAGAAGATGCCGCCCTTGCCGGCCGCCGTGCCGATAACCCGCAGCGAGTTGACGTCGCGCAGCCGCTCCGTGGCATAAGCCGTCAGATCGGCCTCATGACGGGATATAGCTTCGCGGCCGACCTTTTCCATGTAGTCGAGCGCGTAGCCGAGACCGATCGCCTGCACGATCGGCGGCGTACCGGCTTCGAAACGGTGCGGCGGCTCGTTATAGGTGACGTTGTCCTCGGTAACCTCGAAGATCATCTCGCCGCCGCCCTGGAATGGGCGCATGGCACGAAGCCGATCCTTCTTGCCGTAGAGAACGCCGATGCCCGACGGACCATAAAGCTTGTGGCCGGTCATCACGTACCAGTCGCAATCGAGATCCTGCACGTCGACAGGCATATGGACCGCACCCTGCGACCCGTCGACCAGCACCGGAATGCCGCGCTCATGGGCGATGCGGCAGATTTCCTTCACTGGAACGACGGTGCCGAGCGCATTCGACATATGGGTGATCGCCACCAGCTTGGTGCGTTCGGTCAGGCTCCTTTCGAAGGCCTCGATCTGAAACGCGCCCTCGTCGTCGACATCGACCCAGACCAGCTTGGCGCCCTGGCGCTCGCGGATGAAATGCCAGGGAACGATGTTGGAGTGATGTTCCATGATCGACAGGACGATCTCGTCGCCCTCGCCGATCTCGGGCATACCCCAGCCATAGGCGACCGTATTGATCGCTTCGGTCGAGGACTTGGTGAAGACGATCTCGTCGACTGAAGGCGCATTCAGGAAGCGGCGCACCTTTTCGCGCGCGGCCTCGTAAGCCTCGGTCGCCGCATTCGAGAGAAAATGCAGGCCGCGATGCACGTTGGCATATTCATTCGAATAGGCATGGCTGATCGCGTCGATCACCGCCTGCGGCTTCTGCGCCGAGGCGCCGTTGTCGAGATAGACCAGCGGCTTGCCATAGACATGCTTCGCCAGGATCGGAAAATCTTTGCGAATGGCTTCGACGTCATATGCGGTTACTGGCGCGATCTTATCCATAATGCGATCCGATCAAGCGTGCTTTTCAAGCCAGGCCGAGATAACGCCCTCAAGCGCTTCGACCAGACCTTCGTCTTCCAGTTCCTCGACGATTTCCGCAACGAAGGCATTGACGAGCATCGCCCGCGCCTTGTTCTCCGGAATGCCGCGCGCCATCAGGTAGTAGAGATGGTTGTGGTCGATATCGGCAACCGTCGCGCCATGGCCGCACTGCACGTCGTCGGCGAAGATTTCGAGCTCGGGCTTGACCGAGAATTCGGCATCATCCGACATCAGCAGCGTGTTGCAGGCCATCTTGGCGTCGGTTTTCTGTGCATCCGGAGCAACCCGGATCATGCCCTGAAAGACGCCCTTGGCGCGGTCGAACACGACGTTGCGGATGATCTCCGTCGAGCCGGTGTTCGGCACGTTGTGGCCGAGAACCATGGTGACGTCGGTATGCGTATCGCCGCCGAGCAGGTTGATGCCGCGTAGCGTCAGGTCGGAACCCTCGCCCGTCGCCTTGATATGCAGTTCCTGGCGCACCAGCTTGCCGCCGGCATTGATCACGAACAGCCTGAACTTGGCGTCAGCTCCCAGATCGACGCGGATCTGGGCGAGATGCGTGTCATCGGCGCCCTGCTGCTGCAGGATGATCCAAGTGAGTTCGGTGCCTTCGCCGATGGTGATGTCACTGACATGAGATACCAGCGCGGCATCCGATGTCACCGTCAGGTGACGCTCGATCACGGTCCCCTTGACGTTGGCGCCGAACGTCACCGGCAGACGTGTATGGATCTGACCGCCAGCATGGACGATGTCGATTTCGAGAGGCTTGTCGAGTTCGGTGCCATCGGCAACGTCGATCACGTAACCGTCGCGCACGAAGCTGCCATTGATACGGCCGACCGCGTCATCGGCGCCGAGTGCGCCGAGAGACGTCGCAGCCGAACCGTCGAGCAGATGCTGCGCATAGCTCGAAACCTCGAGATCGCGCACCGAAGCCTTGGTATCGACATGACCCTGGACAATCGAAAGCACCGAAGATCCCTCGACGAGCGGCTTTACGCTCTTCGAAGCGGCATCGCCGGCAACAGCCGGAACCGCGCGCAGCAGGTTCTTCAGATCGGTATAGTGCCAGGCCTCGACGCGGCGCGTCGGCAGGCCGGACTTCTTCAGATCGTCAAGCAGGCGGTCGCGCGTCGCGGTGACCGCGCCGTCGCCCGGCAATTCGCCGAACTGGTTGTTGAAAGCCTCGATCAGCGCTGCTTCCGCAGCAGTCAGGCGGCTCGTCGTCTGCATGTTCATGGACGTCGTCCTTTCCGCCTCGATCAGGCTGCCGCTCCGATGATGTCGGCATAGCCATTGGCTTCCAGCTCATGCGCCAGCGTCTTGTCGCCCGACTTGATCACCTGGCCCTTGTAGAGGACGTGGACGGTGTCAGGCACGATGTAGTCGAGCAGGCGCTGGTAGTGAGTGATGACGATGACGGCGCGATCCGGCGAACGCAGCGCGTTGACGCCGTCGGCCACGATCTTGAGCGCGTCGATGTCGAGGCCGCTATCCGTCTCGTCGAGAATGCAAAGCTGCGGCTGCAGGAGCGCCATCTGCAGGATTTCGGCGCGCTTCTTTTCACCGCCGGAGAAACCGACGTTCAGCGGACGCTTCAGCATCTCGGTGTTGATCTGCAGCTTGGCGGCCGCATCCTTCACCAGGCGCATGAAATCAGGCGTCTTCAGCTCGTCTTCGCCGCGCGCCTTGCGTTGCTCGTTCATCGCCACCTTCAGGAACTGCATGGTGGCAACGCCCGGGATTTCGACCGGATACTGGAAGGCGAGGAATATGCCCTTGGAGGCACGCTCGGCAGCGTCGAGCTCGAGAATGCTCTCGCCGTTATAGAGAATGTCACCCTCGGTGACCTCATAGTCTTCGCGGCCCGACAGGATGTAGGAGAGCGTCGACTTGCCGGAGCCGTTTGGCCCCATGATCGCAGCAATCTCACCGGCCTTCACCGTCAGGTTCAAACCACGAATGATCTCGGTGCCGTCTTCGGCGATGCGGGCGTGCAGGTTTCTGATTTCAAGCATGTTCTTTTTCCATAAAAGCGTTCGGAAACGGGCGCTCAGTCGCGCCCCTGAATAGTCAATCGCGACGGCGTCAGCCGACAGACCCCTCGAGCGAGATGCTGATCAGCTTCTGCGCTTCAACGGCGAATTCCATCGGCAGCTCCTGCAGGACTTCCTTGACGAAGCCGTTGACGATCAGGGCGATCGCCGCTTCGGTCGGGATGCCGCGCTGCAGGCAGTAGAAGAGCTGATCCTCGGAGATCTTCGAGGTGGTCGCCTCGTGCTCGAACTGCGCGGTCGAATTCTTCGCCTCGATGTAGGGCACCGTATGGGCGCCGCACTTGTCGCCGATCAGCAGCGAGTCGCACTGCGTGAAATTGCGGGCGTTGGATGCCTTGCGGTGGGCCGAGACCTGGCCGCGATAGGTGTTCTGCGAGACGCCGGCGGCGATACCCTTGGAAACGATGCGGCTCGACGTGTTCTTGCCGAGATGGATCATCTTGGTGCCCGAGTCGATCTGCTGATGGCCGTTGGAAACGGCGATCGAGTAGAACTCGCCTCTGGAATCATCACCGCGCAGAATGCAGGACGGATACTTCCAGGTGATGGCCGAACCGGTTTCGACCTGCGTCCACGAGATCTTCGAGCGGTCGCCGCGGCAATCGCCGCGCTTGGTGACGAAGTTGTAGATGCCGCCCTTGCCCTGGGCATCGCCCGGGTACCAGTTTTGGACGGTTGAATACTTGATCTCGGCATCATCGAGCGCAACGAGTTCGACGACAGCCGCGTGCAGCTGGTTTTCGTCGCGCTGCGGCGCCGTGCAGCCTTCGAGGTAAGACACATAGGCGCCCTCCTCGGCAATGATCAGCGTCCGCTCGAACTGGCCGGTGTTCTTCTCATTGATGCGGAAATAGGTCGACAGTTCCATCGGGCAGCGAACGCCCTTCGGAACGAAGACGAACGAGCCATCGGTGAAGACGGCAGAATTCAGCGTAGCATAGTAGTTGTCGGTGGTCGGGACGACGGAGCCGAGATACTTCTGAACGAGCTCGGGATACTCGCGGATCGCTTCGGAGATCGACATGAAGATCACGCCGGCCTTCTTCAGCTCCGCCTTGAAGGTCGTAACGACGGAAACGCTGTCGAAGACCGCATCGACGGCGATCCGGGGCTTTTCGACACCCGCTAGGATTTCCTGTTCCTTCAGGGGAATGCCGAGCTTTTCGTAGACCTTGAGAATCTCGGGATCGACTTCGTCAAGCGACTTCGGGCCTGGCGTGCTCTTCGGCGCGGCATAGTAATAGAGATCGTTGAAATCGATCTTCGGATAATCGACGCGTGCCCAGCTGGGCTCTTCCATCGTCAGCCAACGCTTGTAGGCGTCAAGGCGCCATTCCAGCATCCATTCCGGCTCCTGCTTCTTGGCGGAGATGAAGCGGATGATGTCTTCGGACAGGCCCTTGGGTGCCTTGTCCATTTCGATGATGGTCTCGAAACCGTATTTGTACTGATCGACGTCAATCTCGCGGACGCGATCAACCGTTTCTTGTACGGCTGGCATGTCGTTCTCCAATCTCGCCGGATAAAGGGCCGGCAGGCTGTCGTGCGGGCATTTTTTGATTGCCCCTTATGTAGTGGGCCAAAAGGGCCTTTTCAGCCCTGATGGCAAGCAGAAATTTCCGTTTCCGCAATTTTCTGAAGCGCTCAGGCCGCCTCTCCGGTCGGCCTTCGCCGCCCGGCAATTTTCGCAAAGGCGCCGAGCGCCCGGTCTATGTCTTCGTCGCTGGTCGCAAAGCCGAGCGAGATGCGCAGCGCCCCCAGTTGCGGGTCATGGCCCATGGCGACCAGGACATGGCTTTCGCCCACCTTGCCCGAAGAACAGGCCGAACCCGCCGAAATCGCCACACCTTCGAGATCGAAGGCGATCTGCCCTGTCTCGGCCTTCAGCCCCGGCAGCGTGAAAAACGTCGTGTTGCAGACCCGCGACCCCTCAGCGCCATAGATGACGACGTCAGGGGCGGCATTCCGCATGCCGTCTTCAAGACGGCGCTGCAAGGCCGCGATACGTCCGTTCCGGCCGGCAAAGTCCGAAACAGCCGCAGCGGCTGCGGCGCCGAAACCGACGGCAGCCAGCGAATTCTCCGTTCCCGAACGGTGACCCTTCTCCTGCCCGCCGCCATGGATCAGCGGCTTCGGCATCAGGACCTCACCGCGCGACACCAAGGCACCGGCGCCCTTCGGACCGCCAAGCTTGTGCGACGAGAGGATCAGGAAGTCGGCACCCAGCGCGTTGATGTCGATCTCGACGCGGCCTGCTGCCTGAACCGCATCGACGACCAGCAGCCCGCCATGCGCCTTGACGATCTCGGCAGCCTCGCGGATCGGCTGAATGATGCCGGTCTCGTTATTGGCCAGCATGATCGCCACCATCGGCAGGCCTGACGCTACGTCATGATTGGCAAGCTGCGCCTGAAGCGCCGCGAGATCGACCACACCTTCCGATGTCACCGGAATTTCGCTGGCCTTGTCCTTCGAAAAGCGTCCGCCCTCGCGCACGGCCGGATGTTCGACGGCGCTATAATAGAGATGTCCGATCGCCAGCGGCGTGCGCCCCATGCGAAATTCCGGCGTCAGCACCATATTGGCCGCTTCCGTCGCGCCGCTGGTCAGCACCACATGCGAAGCCTCGGCGCCGACAAGCGCTGCGACCTGACGGCGCGCGCCCTCGATCGCGGCCCTGACGGCACGGCCCTCGGCATGCACGGAATTCGGATTGCCAAACAGATCCATGGCGCGCAGCATGGCCTCGCGCACTGCAGGATGCAGTGGCGCCGTCGCGTTCCAATCAAGATAAAGGCGGGGCAACGCCATGATCTCAGGTCCTGCGTTTGGTTTCTGCTTTGGCCGCCCGGCTCATTTTTCTTGAAATTTCCGTCGGGCTTGCCGTATGACACGTTCCACACGACGTGGCTTGCCATGCAAAGTTTCGAATTGTTCTAAACTGCGTTTTAGAAAAGCTGACAACGTCCGTCAAGTCTGCGCAGTCCGAACGCGAAAATAAAACCCGGAGTACCGATGCCCGAAGTCATTTTCAACGGCCCAGCCGGCCGTCTTGAAGGCCGCTACCAGCCCTCCAAGGAAAAAAGCGCCCCGATTGCCCTCATCCTGCACCCGCACCCGCAGTTCGGCGGCACGATGAACAATCAGATCGTCTACCAGCTCTTCTACATGTTCCAGAAGCGCGGCTTCACGACACTGCGCTTCAATTTCCGTGGCATCGGCCGCAGCCAGGGCGAATTCGACCACGGCGCCGGCGAACTCTCGGATGCCGCTTCGGCGCTGGACTGGGTGCAGAGCCTGCATCCCGATTCGAAGACCTGTTGGGTCGCCGGCTATTCCTTCGGCTCCTGGATCGGCATGCAGCTTCTGATGCGCCGCCCGGAGATCGAAGGCTTCATGTCGATCGCCCCGCAGCCGAACACCTACGACTTTTCGTTCCTGGCGCCCTGCCCGTCTTCGGGCCTGATCATCAACGGCGATTCGGACAAGGTTGCGCCTGAAAAGGACGTCAACGGCCTCGTCGAGAAGCTGAAGACCCAGAAGGGCATCCTGATCACCCACCGCACGGTGCCGGGTGCCAACCACTTCTTCAACGGCCAGGTCGAGCCGCTGATGGCCGAATGCGAGGATTATCTCGATCGCCGCCTGAACGGCGAACTGGTGCCGGAGCCGGCTGCAAAGCGCATCCGCTAGGAATTGCTATTCGTGGCGCCCATCTCAAAGGTCGGCGCCACGAAGCCATCAATATGGCGCGGCGCAATCTGCCGCATACCGGCCTTTCGCAACACATGCTGCGACGCATGATTGTCCGGATGGGTGAAGGCGATCAGCCGGCCCATGTTTCTTGCCGAAAACCAATCGATCAGTGCCCGGGCCACTTCCGTGGCAAAGCCCTTGCCCCACTCATCTTCGCGAAACGCGTAACCCATCTCGTATTCGCCGGTTTCCCGATCGTGCAGCGATATCCCCGCGCGCCCGATAAAGCGGCCACCGTCCCGGCTGAGAACCTTATATTTCGTCGTCCCGTCCTCGGCCTGTTCACGAAACCATTGACCGATGCGCTCCTCGCACCTCGTCATATTCCACGGCTCGCCACCGGACATGAAGCGGCTCGTCGCCATTGTCGAATGCAGGTCATGCACCAGCCGCGCATCATCCGGCTGCCACATCACGAGGCGCATCCGTTCAGTCTCGAGAATGGTCTCCACGTCTCACCTCCGCAAGCACTCCACCACTGACAGGCTCCCGCACACCCGTCGTTCCCGGATAGGTCAGCGGCAATCCTTCGAGCGAACGGACTGCCAGATAGGCCCAAGCCTCCGCTTCCATCGCGTCGCCATTGAAACCGGCATCCTCGGCCGAAATCACCGCTGCGTCCTGCCTCGCAGCGAGTTCCGTAAGGTCGCGCATGATCACCCGGTTCAGCCGCCCGCCGCCGCAGATCACATAGAGTGCAGGAGTCACCGGCAGGTGACCGGCGGATTTGATGATCGAGGCCGCGGCTACATAGGCAAGCGTGCGTGCGCCATCGGCGAGCTCAGCATCGCTACCTGAAGGCGGCAGAAAATCGTTGCGGTCGAGCGAACGGCGTTTCGTAGCGGTAAAGAAAGGACTCGCGAGATAGCGCTCCGCGAGATCATCGGCGACACGCCCCTCCGAGGCGATCATCCCGCCCTGGTCGAAGGGAATGCCGGCATGCGTCTCCACCCACTGATCGATCAGCGTATTGCCGGGGCCGCTGTCATAGGCAATCACTGTCCCGTCGGCACCAACATAGGTCAGGTTCGAGATCCCGCCGATATTGACGAAACAGACCGGAAGCCTGCCGCCGTCTATGTTGGCAGCCAGAGCCGCGTGATAGGCCGGAACCAGTGGCGCGCCCTGACCGCCATGCACCATGTCGTTGGCGCGCATATCGAAAACCGTGGCAATCCCGGTTTCATTCGCCAGCAGCGCGCCATCGCCGATCTGGACGGTCAGCGCCTCGTCTGGACGATGCAGAATGGTCTGGCCGTGAAAACCGAGAACATCCACCGCTCCGGCCGCGATCCCGTTCGTGTCGAGAAATTCCCTAACGGCAGCCACATGCCGTAGCGTAAGCTCGTGCTCGATGGCTGCCAGATCGCCCGGCCGTTCGCTCCGCTTCTTGATCGTCTTTGCCTGTTCCAGCGCCAGTTTCAGCCGGTTGCGGAATGAAGCATCGTAGTCGATGCCCAGAAACGGCCCTCGCTCGACGACGCCCGCGCCGTCCGTCCGCACCAGAGCCACATCGATACCGTCCATCGACGTGCCGCTCATCAGGCCGATCGCGGTTCTTACTCCGGGCATGCTTCCTCCAAAAACTGCGCCGCCGAATAGTGCACTTTCGGCAAAACAGTGCTAAACGCGCCGCGGCGCTTCAACAAGTGCCGATCGCAATTCCCTCCGCAGCCTCAAGAGACGAAGTTCATGTCCGAGTTCAAATCCGATTTCCTGCGCACTCTGAAAGAGCGCGGCTTCATTCATCAGATCTCCGATGAATCCGGCCTCGACGATCTTCTCGCCAAGGAAACCGTGACGGCTTATATCGGCTACGACCCGACGGCCTCGAGCCTTCACGTCGGCCACCTGACGCAGATCATGATGCTGCACTGGTTCCAGGCGACCGGTCACCGCCCGATCTCGCTGATGGGCGGCGGCACCGGCATGGTCGGCGACCCCTCCTTCAAGGAGGAAGCGCGCAAGCTGATGACGATCGACATGATCGAAGACAACATCGCCTCGATCAAGCGCTGCTTCTCGAACTACCTCGATTACGGCAAGCCCGCCAACCCGGCGCTGATGATCAACAATGCCGAGTGGCTCCGCTCGCTGAACTACCTCGAATTCCTGCGCGATGTCGGCCGTCACTTCTCGGTCAACCGCATGCTGTCCTTCGACAGCGTCAAGACGCGCCTCGACCGCGAACAGTCGCTGTCCTTCCTCGAATTCAACTACATGATCCTGCAGGCCTACGATTTCGTCGAGCTCGCTAAGCGCTACGACTGCCGCCTGCAGATGGGCGGTTCCGACCAGTGGGGCAACATTATCAACGGGATCGATCTCGGTCACCGCATGGGGACAGAGCAGCTCTACGCGCTGACCTCGCCGCTGCTGACGACCTCCTCGGGTGCCAAGATGGGCAAGTCGGCATCCGGCGCCGTGTGGCTGAATGCCGAACTGCTGCCGGTCTATGACTTCTGGCAGTACTGGCGCAACACCGAGGATGCCGATGTTCCGCGCTTCCTCAAGCTGTTCACCACCCTGCCGATGGATGAAATCGCCCGCCTCTCGGCGATCGGCGGCGCAGAGCTGAACGAGGTCAAGAAGATCCTCGCGACTGAAGTGACGGCTATCCTGCATGGCCGTGCAGCGGCCGAGCAGGCAGCTGAAACCGCCCGCAAGACCTTCGAGGAAGGCGCGCTTTCCGACAATCTTCCGTCGGTCGAAATTCCTTCGGCCGAACTGGATGCCGGTCTCGGCCTGCTGTCCCTGATCGTCCGTGCCGGCCTCGCCGCATCGAATGGCGAAGCGCGCCGTCACGTTCAGGGTGGTGCAGTCCGCATCAACGATCAGGCCGTCAGCGACGAGCGCAAGATGATCGGTAGCAGCGAGATCACCGCCGATGGCGTCATCAAGCTGTCGCTCGGTAAGAAGAAGCACATCCTGATCCGTCCTGCTGCCTGATCAGCGGGCAAGTCAGCCATCATCGAAAGCCGGCCTCGCGCCGGCTTTTTTATTGGAATTCGAAGATGTTGCGGAAGACGCCGGGCGCGATGATCGACAGCGGATTGATCTGCAGGTTCGGCTTGTCGAACTTGCCCGTCAGCTTGAAGGTGATGCCGATCAGGCCGCGATCGGAACCGTTGCCGAGAATGATGCCGATAACCGGCAATTCTGCGAACAGGCGGTTCAGCCCATAGGCCGGCATGAACGTGCCCGTCATGTCCATATTGCCCTTCGGATCGCGGATGGTGCCCTGAAAGGTCGCGCCGATCTGCTCGCCGCGCACCACACCGTTTTCGATGCTGACGATGCCGTTCTGCGATACGATACGGGCAAAGCCGCGCTGGAAGCGCTGTGCCGATGTATCGATATCGCGCTTGACCGCCGAATTCAGGCTTCGTTGATCCTGACCGACAGGGGTCGAGACGATGGAATGCAGCCTGTCTTCATTGACGATCGAAAACCGCCGGACATCGGCAGAACCGTCCCAGCCGCCATTGCCGAAGCGCACCGTCATGTTGAGCAGCCCGCCGCGCATATGCTTGTAAAAATCGGCAAAGCGCGACACGGAGCCAGCGTCACCGGTCGTGACGTTCAGGATCCGCCCGTCCTTCATCTGCGTGACTACCGCCTCGCCGCTATCGGTCACGCCTGAAAGGTTGAGGACCTGCAGATCGCCGTCGCGCATCATGTAGAGCGCATCGAGGCTGCGCAGACGCTCGTCATTGAAGCCGACCACCTGTCCGAGCTTGGCGCGCACCGTGATGTCGCCGCCGCTGTCGGATTTCCCGTCGCCGTCGCCGCTACCGTCCTGGCCGTTCTTCAACCTAGCCAGGATCGGCCGCGCATCCGCGGTGTCACCGGAAACCGAGACTTCGAAGACGCCCTTGGCGCGGCGGATGGAGATCGCGAAATCGTCGAGCGACGACAATTTCACGCTATCGAATGTCGCAGAGGTCAGTCCGCCCTTGCTGACCACGAGCGAACCGCTGGCGCCAAAACCGTCGCCCTTCAACTTGAAATTCTTGACCTGCGTATTGTCCGCCGGACCGGATATCTCGAAGTCCGCCCCAGCCGGAATGCCCGAGCCCTTCGACCATCCGATCCACGGAAGCTGCAGCGTCGAGCGCGACAGGTCGATACTGACGGCCTGACGGTCGTTGTCGATCCGCGTCAGCTCTACCTTGATGCTGCCGTCGATGATGCCTGACAGACCGGGCAACAGTTTTTCACGCTGGTCGTTGGTCAACGTCGCGGTGATTTCGCGCTCCGGCGAGATGCCCGAATTCTTGTCGACCGGCTCCAGCAGCGAAATATCGGCAGGAACGCCGTCGATCTGCCCCTTGCCGTCGAGCGTTACCTGTTTCGGATCGGCGTTGAGCGTACCATCGAGATCGGTGATCTTGCGGCCGGACACCGGCTTGGCGACATCGACGCCCGAAAGCTGCATCGACGCCTTCCAGTCCGGTGGTGGCGGGTTCTGGGCGCTGACCAGTCCGAAACGGGCCTGTACCGTCGCGCTGATCTTGCCGCTGAGATCCTGCGGCACGAGGTTGGCGCGCTGCAGCACCTGCACGGGCTTATAGGTAAGCAGTTCGCCGACGGCATCGGCAGCCCCCGATATGGCAAGCTGCATCTCCGCCATCAGCGGCTTGTCGTAAGTCGCCGGCAGCACGAACGTGCCTTCGCCGAGATCCACCGTACGCCCGGACGGAAAGAACGACCGGCCGCTTTTGATCGACACCGTTGCCCGCGGTCCCTTGAGATCGAAATGCGCCGCCGTATCGCGGATCGGCGGAATATCGCCGGCAACGTTCATTCGCGCATTGGCGATATCGAAATCGATCTTGATCTGGTTCTCGTCGAGCTTCAGCCCCTTGCCGACAGCCTCGTCCAGCCGGCCGAAGGGGATGAAGACCGAAATCGAGGCATCACTCACCGTTCCGCCGAACAGGTTCTTCAACACCCAGTCGCGCGCCTTCGGCGCCATCCAGAACGGCCAGAGCTGCTTGATCGCCGCCGTCTGCAATTGCTGCGACTGCCCGGCAAAACTTATCTCCGGCGAGACGTTGCCGAATTTCACATGCAGAGCGCCGTAAAGCTGTCCAAGTGGACTGGAGGCCGTGATGCCCGGGAATTGCAATTCGCGGGTAGCGACCATGAAGCGGCCGCTTGCCTGGATATCGAAGGGTACCGGCTGCTCGCCGGAACCAACGGGCGAAGCGCTGCCGCCGCTAACCAGGAGATCGACCCCGAAACCCTTGCCGGCCGCTGGATCGAGCCGGTCGAGATCGATCAGCGCACCGTTGAACGGCACCGATGTGGCGCCGAACTGCCCGTGCGACTTGGCGATCTCGATCGTCTGTTTCTTGAAGTCGTAATCAAGATTGATCTGCCCGCTGGTGAGTTCCTGCTGGTCGCCGTCGACATAGATCAGACCGGGCGCAAGCGTAATGCCGGCGCTCAGCGCGGGATCGGTACCCTCGCCGTCTCTCGCTGCCGACACCGTAAAATCGGCAAATGCATTGACCCCCTGCCGGATCTCGCCAAGTACGTTCCGCTTGATGGCAAACGGCGTGACATCGGCGTGGCTGAGCTTGGCGGTAAAGCGCTGGGTCTTCCCGTCGCGGTTGTCAGCCTGGACATCGAGCATCGCCGGCTCGCCGTTGATCGAGATCTGACCGGCCAGATGCAGCGCGGTTGCCGAAGGACGGGAAAAAACGAGATCATCGACAACGATCGACAGCGGCCCGTTGGCGGTGTCGGCGATCTTGATGTCGATGCCTGAAATACGGATGCTGTCCGTACCGCCCCGCTGTGCGAAACTGTCGAACAGGTCGAGATGGGAGAAAGCCGCTTCCAGCGCCTCAGGGATCTGATCGACCCGCAGATTTTCGAGCTTTACCGGATTGCCTGACGGCAGAAGCGCGGTGTCGAGGGCGATATCCTCGGCCTCGACGTCGGCAATCGCTATCCGCCCGCGAAACAGCGCCAGCGGATTGAGAGCCATGCGCATGGCGCCTGTCGTCGACAGATGCTGGCCGCTTTGCTGGTCGATCATGTTGACGTTACGCGCTTCGAGAGCCAGCCGAAGACCGGAGGTGAAACGGATCACGGTCGATCCGACCTCGGCCCTGTATCGCGGACCGATCGCCGAATTGAGCGCCATCTGCGCCTGCTTCGAGAGCGTCTGATCGACCATTCCGCTTTCGATGACGGCGGCGATGACAGCCAGAATGAGGACAAGCACGGCGAAACATCCGCCGGTCCATCCGGCGGTGCGCCGCAGCTTGGAGCGCGGCGGCGGGCAATGCACGATCATGGGGTCTTCGGTTTGGGCCGAAGGGAGTTCATGCAAGGCGACGATGTCTTTCTTGCGAAACGTAACTTTTTCGCCGCGGATCGCCGACATACGTCTTGGGTAACTCCTTGAATTCCAATTTCCGGTCTAGCTCGCCCGGTACTCGCCCAATATATATCGGCTGGGTTAAGTGTCACCCATAAACCCGGCAAAAGAAAGGTTTCCACATGGCGGATATCGGCATCGGCGCCGAAGCCCCGGACTTCGACCTCCCGCGTGATGGCGGCGGCCGCGTATCGCTCGCAGAATTCAGGGGCAAACCTCTGGTTCTGTTCTTCTATCCGAAAGATGACACGGCGGGCTGCACCGCCGAATCGATCGGCTTCACCGAGCTTGCCGGCGAATTCGAAAAGGCCGGTGCCGGGCTCGTCGGCATGTCGCCCGACTCGGTCAAATGCCACGAGCGTTTCATCAAGAAATACAGCCTCGCCGTCGCGCTTGCTTCGGATGAGGAAAAGACCGTGCTGCAGACCTATGGCGTGTGGAAACAGAAGAGCATGTACGGCCGCACCTATATGGGCGTCGAGCGCACCACCTTCCTGATCCGCGCCGACGGCACCATTGCCACCATCTGGCAGAAGGTCAAAGTGCCCGGCCATGCAGAGGCAGTGTTGCAGGCCGTCAGGAACCTCGCCGCATGACCGCACTGACGATGACGTCGTTGCGAGGTGGCGCGATCGACGCCATCCGCTCCGCCGATCTCGACAGGAAGACGGAACTCGCCCAGGAAGCAGCGACGCGCTGGTTCGAGCGCCGGATTTCGCTGCGCTCGCCGCTCGATCCCCCATTGCCGGAGCGGCCGGGCCGCCCGGAGAAACCCAAGCTTGTTCCGCCGACCCAGGTTGAGAAGCGCTCGCTGCACACGGTTCACGGCCGTATCGCCCTGCTTCATTCGATCGCCCATATCGAACTCAACGCCGTCGATCTGGCGCTCGACATCGTCGCCCGCTTCGCCACCGAACCGGTGCCGAACTCCTTCTTCGACGGCTGGATGCAGGTTGCCTTCGAGGAAGCCAAGCATTTCCGTATGGTCCGCGACAGGCTGCGAGACCTCGGCGCCGATTACGGCGATGTTCCGGCCCATGACGGGCTCTGGCAAGCGGCGCACTCCACCCGCAACGACCTGACCGCCCGGCTCGCCGTCGTCCCGCTCATTCTCGAAGCACGCGGCCTCGACGTCACGCCGTCGCTGCAGGCGAAGATGCGCGAAACCGGCGACCTTGAAAGCGCTGCCATCCTCGATGTCATCTACAACGATGAAAAGGGCCATGTTGCGATCGGCGCCAAGTGGTTCCGCTTCCTCTGCGCCCGCGAACGCCGAGATCCCGCTCAGACCTTCCGAGAGCTCGTCCGGGCAAACTTCCGCGGCCCGCTGAAACCGCCTTTCAACGACCTGGCGCGTGCCGAAGCCGGACTGACACCATCATTCTACCGTTCATTGACATCGACAAGCAGCGGCTGAACCATTGCGTGCGCCGGCTCCATGGCCGAAGTAATTTGTTAACCTTAACAGTGTGTAATCAACCCAATTGAAGCACGGGCGCATCAATTGGGAGATTCTCCGTGACGCATGCACAGCACCAGCGCGTATTCGGCAAGCGTTCACAGGAACATATCCTCATTCTGGCAAGCGGCGACAAGGTCCGCCACATGACGGTCAAGCCCTGGATGGCCGCGCTTGCCTTCTGCTTCGTGGGTGTGTTCGCCATCGGCTATCTGCTCGCAACCTCCTATCTCGTACTCCGCGACGATCTGATCGGCGCCACCATGGCCCGCCAGGCCCGGATGCAGCACGATTACGAAGACCGGATCGCAGCCTTGCGTGCCCAGGTCGACCGCGTCACCTCCCGCCAGCTGCTCGATCAGCAGGTTGTCGAGGACAAGGTCGACAAGCTGATGGAACAGCAGATGGCGCTGACCTCGCGTCATGGGAAGCTCGGATCGCTGCTCGACCGGGCCGAAAGCTCGGGCCTGACAGACAAGGACGTGCAGACACCGGTCCAGTCCTTCATCCCCGATACCAAGGACAAGCGCGCATCGCTTTCGGGCGGCGCCGCAGCGATCAACAAGATGCTTTCAGGCGGCAGCGAACCGGCGGACGCCACGCCTGACAATACCACCCTCGCCTATGTTCCCGCACCTGAAACCGTCGGCGACCGCGCCGACCGTCTGTTTTCCAAGGTCACGCTTTCGCTGAAAGGCGTCGAGGAAGACCAGCGTTCGCGGGTCGATCAACTGACAGCCGATGCAGGCGATGCCGCCGACGCCATTTCCAGCGTCCTGAACCGCTTCAGCATTTCAGTCCCGCAGCAGACGGCAAAAGCCGGCGATGACGACAGCGCCATCGGCGGCCCCTATGTCGAGCCGGAGAGCGAAGACGATTTCGACAATTCCCTGGTGCAGCTCGACACCGCGCTGACCCGGCTCGAGACCGTGCGTAATACCGCCGAATCCCTGCCCTTCCGCAATCCCGGCATCGGCAAGGACATCACCAGCCCATTCGGCAACCGCCGCGATCCGTTCCTCGGCCGCCTGGCACTTCATTCCGGCATAGACTTCCGCTTTGCCCCTGGCGAAAAGGTTCGCCCGACGGCCGCAGGCAAGGTCATCACCGC
This sequence comes from Rhizobium sp. 01L410, assembly GCF_056400165.1. NCBI lineage: Bacteria > Pseudomonadati > Pseudomonadota > Alphaproteobacteria > Hyphomicrobiales > Rhizobiaceae > Rhizobium > Rhizobium sp. 01L410. Next base: position 421,326 of record NZ_JBFTST010000002.1, on the reverse strand, counting down.
CGGCTGGACGGGTGGCTATGGCAACATGGTGGAAGTCGATCACGGTAACGGCATTTCCACCCGCTATGGGCACATGTCGCAGATCCTGGTAAAGGTCGGCGACACCGTCGATCGTGGCGATGTTATCGGCCTCGCAGGTAGCACCGGCCGCTCTACCGGCACGCATCTGCACTATGAAGTACGCCAGAACGGCCGCGCCGTAGACCCGATGTATTTCATGAATGCAGGGTTGAAACTGGCGACCTATATAAAATAACCAAAGGCAGTAACCACAGCTTTACCTGTGCAAGGGCTGCAAGGCCCGTATTCCTTGACTTGCAAGCCGTTTGGGAATATGTCGCGCTGCATTGCGGCATGCAATCCCGCCGACTCAGCCAGAGTTCGGCCGAACCTGAACGGAAATAGTTTTCCCTTTGACGACATTTGCTGATCTTGGCTTGAGCCAAAAAGTGCTTTCCGCCGTTACCGACGCCGGCTACACGATCCCTACCCCTATTCAGGCGGGCGCCATCCCGTTCGCCCTGCAGCGCCGCGACATTTGCGGCATTGCGCAGACGGGTACGGGCAAGACGGCGTCCTTCGTTCTGCCGATGTTGTCGCTGCTGGAAAAGGGCCGTGCCCGCGCCCGCATGCCCCGCACGCTGATTCTCGAGCCGACCCGCGAGCTCGCGGCCCAGGTCGCCGAGAACTTTGAGAAATACGGCAAGAACCACCGTTTGAACGTCGCCCTTCTGATCGGCGGCGTATCCTTCGAAGAACAGGACCGCAAGCTTGAGCGCGGTGCCGACGTTCTGATCTGCACGCCCGGCCGACTGCTCGACCATTTCGAGCGCGGCAAGCTGCTGATGAGCGGCGTCGAGATCTTCGTCATCGACGAAGCCGACCGCATGCTCGACATGGGCTTCATCCCGGATATCGAGCGCATCGCCAAGATGATCCCGTTCACGCGCCAGACGCTGTTCTTCTCGGCCACCATGCCGCCGGAGATCCAGAAGCTGGCCGACCGCTTCCTGCAGAACCCGGAGCGCATCGAAGTCGCCAAGCCGGCTTCCGCTTCGAAGACCATCACCCAGCGTTTCGTCGCCACCCATGGCAAGGATTATGAGAAGCGCGCTACCCTGCGTGATCTCGTGCGCGCCCAGGAAGAGCTGAAGAACGCCATCATCTTCTGCAATCGCAAGGTGGATGTGGCCGATCTGTTCCGCTCGCTGGAGCGGCACGGCTTCTCCGTCGGCGCGCTGCATGGCGATATGGATCAGCGTTCGCGCACCACCATGCTGCAAAACTTCCGCGACGGCCAGCTCCAGCTTCTGGTGGCCTCTGACGTCGCTGCACGCGGCCTCGACATTCCCGATGTCAGCCACGTTTTCAACTTCGATGTACCGATCCATTCGGAAGATTACGTTCACCGTATTGGCCGTACCGGCCGCGCAGGCCGTTCCGGCGCCGCCTTCACGCTGGTGACCAAGCGCGATATGAAATTCACCGATGCGATCGAAAAGCTGATCGGCGAAAAGGTCGAATGGCTGAACGGCGATCTCAGCGCCCTGCCTCCCGCAGAGGAAAGCAAGGAGACGGATCGTCCGGGACGCGGCGGCCGTGGCGACAAGAGCCGCGATCGCGGCCGCGGCAAGGGCCGTGGCGCTTCGGGTCATAAATCTGATACCGCCGTCGAACATACTACCGCAGAAATCATCGAAGTCGCAGCACCAGCCCCAGTAAAGGTCGAAAGCGTGAAGCAAGAGCGCAAGGCAGAGAACAAGCAGCACAACAACGCGCGCAACGCTCGGCCCTATCCGGCAAACGACGACTCTCGCGACCGCCGCCGCTACCGTGACCACGATGACGGCCCGACACCGGTTGGTTTCGGCGACGACATCCCTGCCTTCATGCTGATTGCAGCCAGCGCCAAGGTCTGATCCCGCGATGGGTCAGCCCGGCATCGATTTCCCAGGCCTCGGCGTAGGCCTGGTGATTTTGCGCGACGGCAAGATTCTTCTCTATAAGCGCGTCAAGGCGCCCGAACCGGGTCACTGGAGCATTCCAGGCGGCAAGGTGGATTTTATGGAATCCACAGCCGAGGCCGCACGCCGCGAGGCTGAGGAAGAAACCGGCCTCGAAATCCGCACTGTCAGACTGCTTGGTCCGGCGGAGGTGCTCAGCCAGGCCGACAGGCAGCATTGGATTTCGCTGCTTTACATCGCTGACGAGTTTCGCGGCAATCCCGAGATCACTGAGCCGGATAAGCTTTCCGATTTCGGCTGGTTCGGCCGCAACGAGCTGCCGCAGCCACTCTCCGAATTTGCCCGTGCGGCAATCTATTTCCTCGGCGACACCGACCTCCGCTGACTACTCGGCCCGCAGCGCTGCCTCGTAGGCAAGCCTGACCCATTTCGCCATCTCGTCCGGATCATCATAGGCATTCTCGGGGATAGACCAGTAGGGCATCTTCACCTGATTGCCCTTCTTGCCCTCGTAGGACCACTGGCTGGCGCCGGCATCGGCAAATTCCGGCGCGCTCTTCTCGTCAGCCTTCAGGAGCATTTCATCGCGCAGCTCGATCGCGATGATCCGGCCGAGGTGATAGATTCCCTTGCCGCCGAACATACGCTTGATGGTGACAGGGCCGAGGCCCTGAAACATTTCCTCGATCGCCGCCGTATCCATTCTACCCACTCAAAATGCCACCGGCCGCCACAACAGCCTCCGGCGTATCCACGTCCAGATGCGCCGCATCGCCGATATCGACATCTATCACAGGCAATCCGGATGTCTCGATGATATGCCGCGCCCCGACATCGCCTTCAAGCCGCATCACGGCATCGCCGAGCGAGCGCGGAAGAATGACCGGGTTGCCACGCTTGCCGCAGGACACCGCGCGAACGATCGCCCGTCCGGACGCCGTGCGGAAGGCGGAAATCAGGGCGTCGAGATCGGCAGCCGTCACGCCCGGCATATCCGCGAGCATGACAAGCACGCCATCCGCGTCGCGTGCCGGCGAAGCCGAAAATCCTGATATCAGCGAGCTTGCCATGCCGGACGCATAATCGGTGTTCCCGATGAACGCCAAACCCAATCCGGCGAGTACAGCCTCGATCTCGCTCCCCCGGTGACCAGTCACGACGATGACGGATGCCGCATCGGCAGCGAGCGCGGTTTCGGCGGTACGGCGCACCAGCGGCTTGCCGTCGAACTCCGCCAGCAGCTTGTGGGCACCACCCTCACCCATACGGCTGGCTTTGCCCGCCGCCAGGATGACCGCGGCAACCGTCACCGGCCAGTGACGATCCTCGGCACTGTCCCGCGGCCGCGGCCGTGTCTCGATTTCCATCAGCAACCCTCCGACACCCATGCCCGTCAGATCATGGGCATCGGGTTTCTCTCCAGCCAGGATGCGATCCAGCACCCAGTCGAAACCGTTCTCCTTCGGACTGCGGGCACAGCCCGGCGCACCGACGACATAGGTCTCCCCGATCCGCCCAAGTACCATCAGATTGCCGGGGTCCACGGGCATGCCGACGCTCAGGATCTCTCCGCCGGCCTGCCGGATCGCCGCCGGGATCACATCATCCTCGTCGATGACGGCCGAGGCCCCAAAGACGATCACCAGCTTCGGAAAGCGATCGGCAGCCACCATTGCCTCACTGATGGCGGCAGCGACTGCGTCACGCCGGTGAGCCACACGCTGCTCGCGTGCCAACCGATTGCCGGAGGCTGCCAGCCGCCGCTCCAGAATGCGCGCCGTCTTGTCCATGACCACCGGTTTTAGCGACGGCAGTTCGGTGGCGACAAGCGATACCGCATATTCGGCAAAAGGCTTGACCTCGAAGGCCATCGCAGCCCGCAAAGCATCGCAGGCAGCCTCGACCTTGCTTCCTGACACCGCAAGCGGAATGATCTTGAAAGTCGCCACCATGTCGCCCGTCCGCACGCGCGCATGATCAGCAAGACAGGCAAGCGTGATTGCCGGATCGATGCGATTGACGCGGTCGACGATGGCGCGGTCCGCGACAAACAGCCCATCTGCCGCCGCATAGACATTCACCCGCCCTGTGGCGGCTTCCGAAAAGCGCAAATGATCCGGAGCAATTGCCGCAGCGAGCTGCCGCGCTGCTTCGTCTTCGCTCAGATCCCCGTCCTCGATGCGCGCTGCGGTGATATTGACAATACCGGCCCGCTGGAGCGTTTCGATATCCTCCGGCAAAACGCGGTGGCCTTTGTGCAAGGTCCGGCCGGGCAGTTTCACCGCATGCGCCAGCATCAGTCCTTCCGCAACGGTGACCGGAAACTCGCCAAATTTCATCCCATGTCACCCTTCGGAGATAGGAGATTGCGCGAGCGCAGCGCCTCAATGATCTGCGCCAAGATGGCGACGGCGATCTCTGCCGGACTGGCTGCACCGATATTGAGCCCGATCGGCCCGTTGATGCGCGCCAGCGCCTCATCCGGGAAACCGTCGGCCCTCAACCGCTCGAGACGCGAAGCATGGGTCTTCCGGCTTCCCAGCGCGCCGACATAGAAACAGCCGCGGCGCAGAGCCTCGGCAATCGGAAAATCGTCGATCTTCGGATCGTGCGTCACCGCGACCAGCGCCGTATAGGCATCGAGCGGCTTGTGCTTCAGGACATCGACCGGCCAATCGGCCGTCAAGTCGATCCCCGCAAAACGCTCCGGCGTCGCGAAAGCCGTCCGTGGATCAATGATCCTGACGTCGAAGCCTGCCAGCGCTGCCATTTGCGCCAGCACCTGGCTGATATGGACCGCGCCGATGATGACGATATCAGGTGGCGGCAGATGGACGTTGAGGAAATAGCGCCCGCCATCGGCCTCCACAATGCTCGAGCGCCCCGAGCGAAAGGCCGCCGCTGTGGCCTCGCCAAGCGCGCCGGAGAGCCGATCACCTTCTGAAATGACGCTCGCCGGGCCACCACCGAGATCGGTGACCAGTGCGGCCGCGATCCGTGCCTGCCTCAAGGCATTCAGCCGCTCAAGCGCCGCCAGCTCCATCAGCCGAGCCTTTCGACATAGACGCGGATCCGTCCGCCGCAGGAAAGCCCGACACGCCAGGCCGTCTCGTCGGCAACGCCGAATTCCAGCATCTTCGCTTCGCCGCTGCCGATAACATCGAGCGCTTCGGTGATGACGGCACCTTCGACGCAGCCGCCGGAAACGGAGCCTTCGAAATTGCCGTCGGCATCGATCACCAGATGGCTGCCCGCAGGCCGCGGCGCCGAACCCCAAGTTTCGATGACCGTGGCGATCGCCACATCGCGGCCACTCTTCCTCCAGGCTTCCGCCGTCATCAGCGGATCGAGACCAACTGACGTCTCGCTCATGCAGAGCCTCTCATTCTCTCCAGATAGCGCCGCGGCTGGTAGGCCTCGGCTCGGCCGGACTCGAGCGCCGCAGCAAGATCACTCAGGGATGATAGATTGTGGACCGGCCGGAATTCGTCAACATGCGGCAGCATGGCGCGAACGCCGCGCGCCCGCGGCTCGAAGCCGTCGAAGCGCAACAGCGGATTGAGCCAGATCAGCCGCCGGCAGGAGCGGTGCAGCCGGTCCATCTCGGCCGAAAGCTGCTCGACGCCCTCGCGCTCCAGTCCGTCGGTAATCAGCAGCACCACGGCGCCCTGCCCCAGCACGCGCCGGCCCCAGAGGCGGTTGAACTCGTGCAGCGTCTCGCCGATCCGCGTTCCGCCCGACCAGTCGTTGACCGCGGCCGCGCATTCGTCCAGTGCCTGATCCGGATCCTTGTTGCGCATCTGCCGCGTCACGTTGGTCAGCCGCGTCCCGAACAGAAAGGTACTGACGCGGCGCCGCCGCTCGGTCAGCACATGCAGGAAGTGCAGGAAGATCCGTGTATATTGGCTCATCGAGCCGGAAATATCGGCGAGCACCACCAAGGGCGGCTGGATCTCCTTGCGCTCGCGGTAGCGCGGCAGGATCAGCGATCCTCCGGTGCGAAGGGCGGCGCGCATCGTTGCACGGGGATCGACCGTCGCGTGGCGATGCGATGGCTTGAATCTCCGGGTGGTGACACGGTCGAGCGGCAGCTGCAGGCGTGCCAGCTCCTTCTTGGCGAGTGCCATTTCCGCCGCCGACATCTGCGCAAAATCCATGCGCCGGATGATCTCGTTGCCCGACATCGTGAAGCGCGCATCGATCTCGATATCGGGCTCTTCGCGCGGCGGCTTGTCGGCGCGCCGGTCACCGAGCAGCGCATCGCTTGCCCGGGTCTCTCCCGGTCTCTGCTTTTCCTTCTCCCGCGTATCCGGCGCCCGTGGCGACATCATCGCGATCATCTTCTCGACGAGATTGCGCGATCGCCAGAAAAGCCGGAAGGCTTCGTCGAAGACAGCCGCATCCTCATGCCGTTTGACGAAGACGGCCGAGAGCGCCGCATGGAACTCGTCGCGCGATCCCATGCCGATCGCTTCCACCGCCTCGATGGCGTCAGCGATCGCCGCTGGGCCAACTTTCAGTCCCGCCTTGCGCAGCGTCCGGCCGAAGAAAACGATATTGTCGGCAAACCGGCCGTCACCCAGCGGAAGCGGCGGAACGACGATACCATCCTCTGCCTTCTCGCCCTGCATCGCCTATCCCGCAACCCGCAAAACGTCCTGGACATCCTTCAGCACCCGTGCGCCCTCGCCGCCCTGAATGCGGGCGATATCGTCCTGATATTTCAGCAGCGTGCCGATCGTGTCGGAAATCGTTTCCGGGTCGAGCGCCAGCCGGTCGAGCTCCGTCAGCGCCGTCGCCCAATCGATCGTCTCGGCAATGCCTGGGTTCTTGAAGAGATCGAGTGTCCGTAGCTGCTGCACATAGGCAACGATCTGGCGCGACAGCGTCTCGTTGCAGTGAGGCACTTTCCGGCGGATGATCTCAAGCTCCTGCTGCGCCTCGGGATAATCGACCCAGTGGTAGAGGCAGCGCCGCTTCAGGGCATCGTGCACCTCACGCGTGCGGTTTGTGGTGATGATGACGATGGGTGGTTCGTCTGCCCTGATCGTCCCGAGCTCGGGAATAGTCACCTGAAAATCGGACAGGACCTCCAGCAGGAAGGCCTCGAAGGCCTCGTCGGTACGGTCGAGCTCGTCGATCAAGAAAACCGGCGCACGCCCGTCTGTGGAGGAAAGCGCCTGCAGCACCGGGCGGCGGATCAGGTAGCGCTCGGAAAAGATATCGGATTCAATCCGCGCACGGTCGGTCAGGCCAGAGGCTTCCGACAGCCGGATCTCCAGCATCTGTGCCGGGTAGTTCCACTCGTAGACGGCAGAGGCGACATCCAGCCCCTCGTAGCACTGCAGCCGGATCAGCGGCCGCCCGAGCGCCCTGGACAGAACCTTGGCGATCTCCGTCTTGCCGACGCCCGCCTCGCCCTCGAGAAACAAGGGCCGCTTCATCTTCAATGCCAGGAAAAGCACGGTGCCGAGCGCCCGGCCCGCAAGATAATCCTGCCCGCCGAGCAGCGCGATCGTTTCATCGATCGACTGCGGCAGAAGCGGCGCGCTCTGATCAGCCATGTCTCCTCCCTTTTGGAGAAGTTATAGCGTGTGATAGTCGCGGTTCATATAGAGGAGAGCCGGTTTTGTTTCGTCGAAACGCACGCCGACCACCTCGCCGAAGATGACGTGATGCGTTGACATCTCCTTGATTTCCATGACCCGGCAATCGAAGGAGGCGAGTGAATCCGAAAGCACCGGCGCCCCGGTTACCAGCTTCTCGAACTTGCCCGTCGAGAACCTGTCCTCGTTGTCGAGCTTCATGCGTCCGGAAAAGGCGTCCGCCAGCCCCTGATGATGGGCGCCCAGCGTGTTCAGCGCAAAGATGCCGCTGCGGAAGAAGATCTCGTTCTTCGGGTTGCTGTTGTTGAGGCAGACGAGCACGCAGGCCGGACTGTCGGAGACGGAGCATGCGGCAGTGATCGTCACGCCGCGCTTCTGATCGCCGAGCGCCGTCGTCACCAGCTGGACATGCCCGCCAAAGCGGCTCATGGCATCGCGATACAGCGCTGGATCGATCGGTTGCCTGCTCAACACAGAAGGTCTCCTGCGGCCTCGCCGCTTGTTGTTATGTCACTAATATGGCCGCCATCGGTTACATTTTCTACAATGAACGCGACGAAATGCTGCCTATTACGCTGTTTTTCTTTGACGATTAGTATTCGCCGGATAAAAGGGCATGGACAAAGGTCAGGAGCCGGCGACTTTTATGAATATTCTGCGTGGCATAGCTGCTGTTTCGATACTGCTGATGGCGGCGCCGGCAGGCCATGCAGCTGGCATCACCATCGGCGTCGTTGCCCCCCAGGGCGGCAATCTCCAGCAGCTCGGAACCCAGATCTTCGCCGGTGCGAATTTTCAGGTCACCAAGGATGGCAACACCTTCGTCGCGGTCAACGAACCCTGCGAGGACAACAGCGGCGGCACGATTGCCGACGCGCTGATCGCCGCCAAGGTCCAGGTCGCCATCGGCTTTCTCTGCAGCGAGACGCTGGAAGGCGCCCTGCCGAAGCTGAAGGATGCCAATATCCCCGCAATCACCGTGTCCGTCCGTTCCCGTATCCTGATGGAAGATTCACTGAAGAACGGCTGGCCGCTCTTCCGTCTTGGCCCGCCTGATGGGGCTGAAGCCGCTCGCATCATCGAGGTTATCCTGCGCGACTGGGCGGCCGCGCCGATCGCACTCATCGAGGACGGCACGATCCACGGCCGCGAACTGACCGAAGCCGTCAGGAACGCTCTTGAGCAGAACGGCCTGAAGGCGGCCTTCACCGACACCTACCGGCCGGGCCAGGAACAGCAGATCGCGCTTGTTCGCCGGCTGAAACGCGCCGGCGCCGCCAAAGTCTTCATCGGCGGCGACCGCTCGGACGTGGCGATCATCGCCCGCGATGCGGCAGCCGAAAAAATCCCGCTCGATATCCTCGGCGGCGACGCGATGCGGGCCGCCAATCAACCGCTGGCGCTGGCGGACGGCGTGCACGCTATCGCGATCCCCGAATATGCAAGCCAGCCGGATGGCAAGGCTGCCGCCCAGGCGACGCGCGAACAGGGCATCGAACCGGAAGGCTATGTGCTTCCCGCAGCCGCAGCCGCCGCGATTGCACAGCAGGCGGTCTCCGCGGCAAACGGCAAGCCGCTCCCCGATGTGCTGACCGGCACGCGCTTTGAGACGCCGATAGGTCCTGTCACATTCGGAGCCAATCACGAACTGACGGACAACCCTTACCGCCTGCAGGAATGGCGCAACGGCGCCTTCACGATCCTCGGCGCGGCCTCGGAGTGATGCTGCAGATCGGGCACCTCGATCAGTTGCCCGCCGCGTCCTACGCTGCTAAATCCGCGTCGAGCATCTTAACGAGAGAGAGTTCCCCATGACGCTGCCGATCCGCATCGCCCCCTCCGTCCTCGCCGCCGACTTCGCCAAGCTCGGACAGGAAATCCGAGACGTGACCGCAGCCGGCGCCGATTGGATCCATCTCGACGTCATGGACGGCCACTTCGTTCCGAACATTTCCTTCGGCCCCGATGTCATCAAGTCGGTGCGCTCCTATACCGACGCCACCTTCGACTGCCATCTGATGATCGCGCCGGTCGACGCTTATCTCGAAGCCTTTGCCAAGGCCGGTTGCGACCGCATCACTGTTCATGCCGAATCCGGCCCGCATCTGCACCGCTCGCTGCAGACCGTCCGCAATCTCGGCAAGAAGGTCGGCGTGACGCTCAATCCGGCAACACCGCTCTCCGTCATCGAAAACGTCATCGACGATATCGACTTGATCCTCATCATGTCCGTGAACCCCGGTTTCGGCGGCCAGAAATTCATTCCGGCGATGGCCGCAAAGATCGCCGCCGCCAAGTCCCTGATCGGTGACAGGCCGATCGAGCTGCAGGTCGATGGCGGCGTGACGCTGGAAACAGCACCCATTGTCGGCAAGGCTGGCGCCAATGTGCTCGTCGCCGGTTCGGCGATCTTCAAGGCGGGATCGCCCGAAGCCTATCGCAGCGAGATCGCCGCATTGCGGGCAGCAGCCGAAGCCGGCCGCGTATGACGGCACTCTCCGCGATCGCCCGCTGACCATGGAACGCCTGCGCGCCGCAAAGCCACCGCTGCTGGATGTCCTTGCGGGCGCCCTGCTCTGGGGCCTGATGATGACGGCCTCGGCGACCGCGGCGCTTTATCTGCGCAACCGCTTCGAAACCAGCCATCTTGCCGAACTCGCGCTGCTCTATTTCTTCGGCGGCCTGTTCGCCTGGCCCTTCATGCTGCCGCTCGCTCGCTTCTTCGCTTTCCGGCGCCCGATCGAGACACGCTTCGCCGCTTTCTTCGCCTGCCTGACGATTGGCACGATCCTGATGACGGCGTTTCTGTTTTCGATGGATTACCGCGTCTTCTATTCGCGATGGCATGCGCCCTTCGGCAGCGTCATCTGGATTTTCGAGTTCATCTTCACCGGCGCCAATGCCGTCTACCAGTTCTCGGTACTCGGCGTCCGGCTGTTCCTGCCCTTCGGCCTGATCTGCCTGCTCGCCACCAGTTTCGCGCTGGCGAAACGCATGCGTTGAGATTGCCGCCCGTCTTTGCTACAGGGGCGCCAGCAAGTTTTGTCTACCAACGAAAGCAGTGAGCCATGATCCCGCGTTACTCCCGCCCAGAGATGGTCGCCATCTGGTCGCCCGAAACCAAGTTCCGCATCTGGTTCGAGATCGAAGCCTTCGCCTGCGATGCGCTCGCCGAACTCGGCGTCATCCCCAAGGACGCGGCAAAGACCATCTGGGAAAAGGGCAACGCGGCCGTGTTCGACGTCGCGCGCATCGACGAGATTGAAGCCGTCACCAAGCACGACGTCATCGCCTTCCTGACCCATCTGGCCGAATTCGTCGGTCCCGACAGCCGTTTCGTGCATCAGGGCATGACCTCTTCGGATGTGCTGGACACCACTTTCAACGTCCAGCTCGTCCGCGCCGCCGACATCCTGCTTGCCGGTGTCGATCGCGTGCTCGCCGCCCTGAAGACCCGCGCCTTCGAGCACAAGGACACCGTCCGCATCGGCCGCAGCCACGGCATCCATGCCGAGCCGACGACGATGGGCCTGACGCTTGCCCGCTTCTACGCCGAAATGGACCGCAACCGCGCCCGCCTCGTCGCTGCCCGCGCCGAAATCGCCACTGGCGCGATCTCGGGTGCCGTCGGCACCTTCGCCAATATCGACCCGCGCGTCGAAGAGCATGTCTGCGCCAAGCTCGGCCTGACGCCGGAGCCGGTCTCGACCCAGGTCATCCCGCGCGATCGCCACGCGATGTTCTTCGCCACGCTCGGCGTCATCGCTTCGTCGATCGAAAACATCGCCACCGAATTCCGCCACATGCAGCGCACCGAAGTTCTGGAAGCCGAAGAGTTCTTCTCGCCGGGCCAGAAAGGCTCGTCGGCCATGCCGCACAAGCGTAACCCGGTCCTGACCGAAAACCTGACAGGCCTCTCACGCCTCGTGCGGATGTCGGTCGTTCCGGCGATGGAAAACGTTGCCCTCTGGCATGAGCGCGATATCAGCCACTCGAGCGTCGAACGCGCCATCGGCCCGGATACGACGATCACCCTGGACTTTGCCCTCAACCGCCTTGCCGGCGTCGTCGAGAAACTGGTGATCTATCCTGAGAATATGGAAAAGAACCTCAACAAGTTCCGGGGACTTGTTCACTCGCAGCGCGTTCTGCTTGCCCTTACGCAAGCTGGCGTCTCCCGCGAGGACGCTTACCGCCTGGTACAGCGCAACGCCATGAAGGTCTGGGAACAGGGCAAGGACTTCCTCGAAGAGCTGCTCGCCGACCAGGAGGTGCGCGCCGCGCTCTCCGAAGAGCAGATCCGCGAGAAGTTCGACCTTGGCTATCACACCAAGCATGTCGACACGATCTTCAAGCGCGTCTTCGGCTGATACCGTCCATCGGCATCGCAAACGGCGCCTCAGGGCGCCGTTTTTGTTTTCTGCTTGCGGCTTTTCGCATCCGTCGGCTTGCGCCCGGCCGCCTTTGCAGACGCTGATCTCTTGACGGCAACACTGGCCTTCTTTGCAACAGTAGCGGCCTGCTGCCGTTTCGGGCCCTTGCCGCTCCTGTCTTCATCGGCAAGCTTAACGTCCCCACCATCCTCCTGCGCGTCGCGCCGGCCCTTGGCGGCCTTGGCGACCAGCCGGTCGAGATGCTTCAGATCGTCCTCGTCGAGGTTCTCGATCCCGATGAAGCGGTTCTCGGCATGGCTGGTCAGGATGATCTCGTCGAGCTTCGCCTGGATCGCCCGCGTATCGCGCGTCTGGGCGTTCTGCAGCACGAAAACCATCAGGAAGGTGACGATGGTGGTGCCGGTGTTGATCACCAGCTGCCAGGTCTCCGAATAATCGAAAACCGGGCCAAGCCCGGCCCAGACAAGAACGGAGATGACGGCAAGAACGAAGGTGACGGGCGCGCCCGCCAACTCGGAGATCTTCGTCGCGAAATGCGCAAAGAGTTTTTTGGCACCTTCCATGCGCTGCCTCCCTCAAAGATATCGCAAGACAACTCGGAGGAAGGCCGCAAAGTTCCGGTGGCGCCCGAACCGGCCAGATCAGGCCGGCGCAACGAGCTTTCTATAGAGATGCCAGCTCGCATGTCCGAGGATCGGCATCACGAGCGCCAGTCCGGCAAACAGCGGAATGCTGCCGATGACGAGCAGCACCGCAATGATGAGCCCCCAGAAGAACACCGGCACCGGATTGGCCGCCGTTGCCCGGATCGAGGCACCCATGGCAGCCACCAGACCGACATCGCGGTCGAGCAGCATAGGGAACGTCACGACCGTCGTCGCCAGCACGACGATGGCAAAGACGAGCCCGAGCACGTTGCCCCAGAGCATCAGCTGCATACCATCGGGCGTTCCGAAGATCTGCGCCGAGAATGTCTCGACCGAGCGCGGGAAGACGTCGCCGAAAAGATTGCTGTAGAGCGTCTGTGCTGCAACCAGCCAGACGACGAAGAAGGCGAAGAGCAGCAGCCCGCCCGCAATGATCGAGGGCAGCGCCGGAGAATGACGGACGTCGAGCGCATGGGTCCAGGACGTATCGAGCCCGGTTTCGCGGCGGCGGCTGATCTCATAAAGACCGATCGCCGCGATCGGGCCGATCAGCGCGAAGCCTGAAATCAGGGGGAAGATCATCGGCAGCAAATTGGCGCTCGATGTTGCGACGGCCAGGAACACACCGGCGACCGGATACATCAGGCACAGAAAGACATAGTGAGACGGCTTTTCGCGAAAATCGTCCAGTCCGCGCTTCAGCGCGTCGAAGACGTCTGCAATGCTGATCTTGTTTATGGCGGGATGCGCATAGGCTTCGCCTGCTCCCGTCATGACATGGAATGCCGTCATGGCTTTCTCCTCCGTGAGCCGTACACCGGCGGCGGAAAAAGCATCGGCTTTGAGGCGGCCGACACGAAATCCGCAACCGGCAATCGCCAAACGATAACAAATTTTGCCGCCTTTGTCCCGTCTTCCCTTGACAGACGGGTCAAGCTTTCTCACATCGGCGGCATCATGAAGGTTTCAGACGCAGATATTCTCATCATTCCCGGTTACACCAATTCCGGCCCCGATCACTGGCAGAGCCGCTGGGAAGCCAAGCTCAGCACGGCGCGCCGTGTCGAACAGGCGGAATGGTCGAAGCCAGTTCGCGACGATTGGGCTGCCCGGATCGCCGAGGAGGTCAACGCCTCCACGCGCCCGGTGGTGCTCGTCGCCCACTCGCTCGGCATCCCCTCGGTGATCCATGCGATCCCGCAGTTCAAGAACAAGGTGGCTGGCGCGTTTCTGGTCGCTCCCCCGGATGTCGCCAATCCGGATATCCGCCCGAAGCACCTGATGACATTCGGCCCCTATCCGCGCGATCCGCTGCCGTTCCCGACACTCACCGTCGCCAGCCGCAACGATCCGTTCGGTACCTACGAGCATGCCGACGATATCGCCGCCAGCTGGGGTTCGATGCTGATCGATGCTGGCGAGTCTGGACATATCAACGCCGAGTCCGGTCACGGTCCGTGGCCGGAGGGCACGATGGTCTTTGCGCAGTTTCTGTCGAAACTGAAGCCCTGACCACGCGGCACCCCTGAGTTTTAATAGATATTTCAGTGAACGCTACGATAATGCGCCGAGGCGAATGAATCGAGTGCGCGCATTTGAAGCGATCCAGACAAGACCATCCGGCAACCGTAGAGCTGAAGCCCGCCAAGCCGGCGGACAAGCGGCAGCTCGAAGTGCGCGATACGCCGGATCTGGCCGAACGCGAAAGCCGGTGGAACTACGCCCTGATCGGCTCCGGCCTCGGCGTCTGGGATCATAACCATCGCAGCGGCACCAAATACTATTCCGAGACCTGGAAAGAAATCCGCGGCATGGGCCCGGATGAAGAAGCTAACGGCGACTACGAAGAGTGGCTGGCCCTCCTCCATCCTGATGACCGCGACTTCGTGATCAAGGCGATCGAGCGGCAGATCGCCGGCGACCCGGAATACCAGGTGTTCGAGTATCGCGAGCGGCACAAGGACGGACATTGGGTCTGGATTGAATGCCGCGGTGCCTGCGTCGAGTGGGATGAGGACGGCAATCCTGCCCGCATCGTCGGCACCGACACCGACATTACCGCCCGCAAGCGCGCCGAGGAGATGCTGGAGCATCTCTCCCGCCGCCTCGATCTGGCGCTCGACATCACCCGCATCGGCGTCTTCGAAGCTGATCTAGAGGCTGGCACCGTCGAATGGGACGACCGGCTTCTCACCATGTACGGCCTCGAAGGCACGGCTCGCATCCAGCCGGGCGAGGCCTGGGAACAGATGCTGCATCCCGATGACCGAACCGCGGCGCTCGCCAAGCTGGACGAGAGCCTCGACAAGGACCAGGGCCTGCTGCACGAGTTCCGCATCATCCGGACCGACGGCCTCGAGCGCGTTATTCGCGCCCGGTCCGCCTTCTTCGTCGATGCCGAAGGCAAGCGCAAGCTGATCGGCGCCAATTGGGATGTCACGGAAGAGGTCAAGCTTCGCAACGACCTGCAGAATGCCAAGAACCTCGCCGAGGCGCGCAACCAGGAACTTGAAGCCGCCAAGGAGAGCATCGAGCATCTCGCTCTCCACGACTATCTGACCGGCCTGCCGAACCGTCGCTACCTCGACCGCACGCTTGAAGAACGCGCCGAAGAATGCCGTAAGGGCGGGCTGACGCTTGCCGTACTGCATATCGATCTCGACCGCTTCAAGCAGATTAACGACACGCTCGGCCATCGCGCCGGCGACGCGATGCTGAAACATGCCGCCAAGGTGCTGAAGGACTGCGTCCGCTCGACGGATTTCGTTGCCCGCATCGGCGGCGACGAGTTCGTCGTCCTCTGCGCCGTCGAAAGCGGCACCAAGAAGCTGTCGAACATGGCGGCCCGCATCATCCGCGAACTCTCCAAGCCGATCCGCTACGAAGGCCATGAATGCCGCTTCGGCGCCAGCATCGGCATAGCCGCCGACAGCGGCGCCGATCTGGACGCCAAGCAGCTTCTGCTAAACGCCGATATCGCCCTCTACCGCGCCAAGGGTGCGGGCCGGAACCGCCACGAATTCTTCTCCAAGGACGCGCGCCGCAGCATCATTGCCGCCAAACGCCTGGCCGACGAAATCCTGCAGGGCCTTGAGCGCCACGAATTCGTACCCGTCTACCAGCTGCAGTTCCATGCCCGCACGCTCGAAGTCGCTGGCGTCGAGACCTTAGCGCGGTGGCAGCATCCCGAACACGGACTGATGGCGCCTGACCGCTTCCTGAAGATCGCTGAGGATCTCGACGTCGTCTCTACGATCGACGGGCTCATTCTCGAACATGCCCTCGCCGACCGCGCCGTTTGGGCAAAGGACGGATTCCTTGCGCCGAAAATCTCGGTCAACGTCTCGTCCAGCCGCCTCAACGATCCGGCGCTTGGTAAGAAGCTGCGCGCCCTCAAGGTTGCTCCGGGCACGCTTTCTTTCGAGCTGCTGGAATCGATCTCGCTCGATGACTGCGACGACGCCGTGATCGCCAACCTCCGGCATTTCCGCAGGCTCGGCATCGATATCGAGATCGACGATTTCGGAACCGGTCACGCCTCGATCGTCAGCCTTCTGAAGCTCAGCCCGCGGACGCTGAAAATCGACCGCGAGCTGATCCGCATGTTGCCGCAATCGGCGGAACAGCGAAAACTCGTGCGCTCGATCATCGATATCGGCCGCTCGCTGAACATCCTGGTGACGGCCGAAGGCGTCGAGACCATGGATCACGTCCGCATTCTCGCCGATCTCGGCTGTGACGTGCTGCAGGGCTACGCGCTTGCCCGGCCAATGCCCGCAGCGCAAATTCCGGCCTATGTCCAGGCGGCAAGCTGGCGCCATCAGGAAGGCGGAGCGCGGGCGCTGCAAAGCGGCCTCAGCCGCGAGATCAAGCGCAACGCCACCAAATAAGCCTGCATAACCGGCGCGTCCCACGGCTTTGATTTCCAACAGTCATCAAAACTCTGTAGGCTGATATCCGCAATATCTTCGATTCTCTCAGACCGCATCCCTATATCTTGGGAATCCGGGGAAGGAGTTACTGGCGCATTGTGAAAGTGACTCTTTTCCTTTATGGGGACGCCACGAGATCGATCCACTGCGCTATCCCAAGAGCGCCAAGACAGAGAAAAGCTTAAAATGAACCGTCGCCGCCGTATCTACGAGGGCAAGGCCAAGATTCTATATGAGGGACCGGAACCGGGTACGTTGATCCAGTTCTTCAAGGATGACGCCACCGCCTTCAACAAGAAGAAACACGAAGTTATCGACGGCAAGGGCGTTCTCAACAACCGCATTTGCGAGTTCATATTCAACCATCTGAACAAGATTGGCATCCCGACGCATTTCATCCGTCGCCTCAACATGCGCGAGCAGTTGATCCGCGAAGTTGAGATGATTCCGCTCGAGATCGTCGTGCGCAACGTTGCAGCCGGTTCGCTGGCCAAGCGCCTCGGCATCGAGGAGGGCGTCGTCCTTCCACGCTCGATCATCGAATTCTATTACAAGTCCGATGCGCTCGATGACCCGATGGTTTCGGAAGAGCACATCACCGCGTTCGGCTGGGCCAACCCCGCTGAACTCGACGACATCATGGCGCTTGCCATCCGCGTCAACGACTTCATGACCGGCCTCTTCCTTGGCGTCGGCATCCAGCTCGTCGATTTCAAGATCGAGTGCGGCCGCCTCTTCGAAGGCGACATGATGCGCATCATCCTGGCCGACGAAATCTCGCCGGATAGCTGCCGTCTGTGGGATATCGAAACGCAGGAAAAGATGGACAAGGACCGCTTCCGCCGCGATATGGGCGGCTTGCTGGAAGCCTATTCCGAAGTCGCGCGGCGCCTCGGCATCATCAATGAAAACGAGCCCGTGCGCGGCACCGGGCCCGTATTGGTCAAGTAAGTCAGGGAAGACAGGCAAGTGATCAAAGCTCGTGTAACCGTCACGCTCAAGAATGGCGTTCTCGACCCGCAGGGCAAGGCAATCGAAGGCGCTCTCGGCGGCCTTGGATTCGCTGGTATCGGCAATGTCCGCCAGGGCAAGGTGTTCGACCTGCAGCTCGAAGGTGCGGACAGGGCCAAGGCCGAATCCGACCTGAAAGCGATGTGCGAAAAACTCCTCGCCAACACCGTTATCGAGAATTATACTATTTCTCTCGACTGAAGGTTGCGGAGAATGCGCGATGGCTGAGCTGACGCAAGAATTGCTGTTTGAAGTCTTGAGAAAGATTCAAGCAGAGATCGCCACCTTCAAGGAAGGGCAGCGCGATGTGCGTCAGGAAATCATCGGCCTCCGAAATTACATGCATGTGATGCAAGGCGACATCAACAATATGCGCGGGACGATGGGGCAGGTTCTCGATCGTCTCGATCGCATTGAAAATCGCCTAGAACTTCGAGAACTCGCAGAAGCACAAGCAAGGTTTGAACCGCACCCATGAAGTCCGCCGTCGTTCAGCTCCCTGGTCTCAATCGCGATCGTGACATGATCGCAGCGCTCACCAAGATCTCCGGTCACACCCCGGTAACGGTGTGGCAGACGGAAACGCAGGTTCCGGATGTCGATCTGATCGTCATCCCGGGCGGCTTCTCCTACGGCGATTACCTGCGCTGCGGCGCCATTGCTGCCCGCATGCCGGTCATGCAGGCGATCATCGAGAAGGCCAAGCAGGGCACCAAGGTTCTGGGCGTCTGCAACGGCTTCCAGATCCTCGTCGAGGCAGGCCTCCTGCCCGGCGCGCTGATGCGCAACGCCTCGCTGAAATTCGTCTGCCGCGAAGTCAAGCTTGAGGTCGTCAACGCCGATACCGACTTCAGCCGCGCCTATGCCAAGGGCCAGATCATCCGCTCGCCCGTTGCCCATCACGACGGCAACTATTTCGCCGACGCCGAGACGCTGGCGAAGATCGAAGGCAACGGCCAGGTGGTCTTCCGCTACGCCGAGGGAACGAACCCGAACGGCTCGATCAACGATATCGCTGGCGTGGTGAACGAGAGCGGCAATGTTCTCGGCATGATGCCGCATCCGGAAAACCTGATCGAAGCAGCCCATGGCGGCTCCGACGGCCGCGGTCTCTTCGCTTCGGCGCTCGACGTAATCGCCGCTTAACCTTCGCCGGATATCAGGTGGATCTAAACCACCATGGGAGACCACCGATGCGCATTGCGACCACCTTCACGGCTGCCGCCGCTCTTGCTGTCATCGGAATGCTGGCTGCGTCCTGCCAGTCCAAGGCGCCTCCCGTCAGCGCAAACCGCGACGCGCTCTCCACCATGGAACGCGTCGCTGTCGGTGCCAATAATTGCTGGTTCAAGTCGGGCGAGGCATCCTTCGCCACCTACCGCCTGGCACCGGAACTCAATTCCTTTTCCGGCCGCCCGCGCATCCTCGTCGTACACAAGAACAGCCCGGCTGGGTTGCCGCATCTGGTAGTGCAGGCGGAAGGCAATCCCGCGAAGCTCCAGGCCTTCGGCCCGATGATGTCGCAGCCGGTCTCTGCCCGCATTGCCGCCGACGTCAATCGCTGGTCATCGGGCAGCAAAGCCTGCAGCTGATCAGTCCCAGAAGGTCGATTTTCCGACTTCGCGCGCAGCATCAGATTGCGATAGACCGATATCCTTGAGCTGATCCGCCGTGAGTTCGCGCAGGGCACGTCTTCCCTCGCGCTTCTCGTGCCAGACGAGAAATCCATTCCACATGCGCTGGAGCCAAGATTGACCAGTCGTCTCGACCCGGGGAACGATCACGTGCGGACCATCGACCGACACAATCGATACATTACCACCCTTGATCTGCTGTACTATCGACATCGCCGTTCTCCTGTCATCTTGCTTGGCGGTAATGTCTCATAAAGTTGACAGATCAACGGTGACAATCTATTCATTGTCACCATGACAAATTGGCTCCCTGATCTCTCGCGCGGCTCCGGTCCGGTCTATATGCGGCTGGCTGATAGCATCGAATCCGCCATTGCCAGCGGCGCCCTGCCCGCCGGCGGCAAGCTTCCGCCACAGAGAAACCTCGCCTACGATATCGGGGTGACAATCGGCACGATCGGCCGGGCCTACGCCTTGGTGCATGAACGCGGACTGGTTGCCGGGGAAGTGGGACGCGGGACCTACGTTCTCGATCGCACGCAGGTGGCACCCAACGAACAGGCCGATCCGCTGACGCTATCGCTTGGCGGTACGCGTGCCATCGATGCGCCGCCAAACAAGATCCGCTTCGACACGACAGCGGCGCCGGACCTTGGCCAAGGCAAGATCGTTGGCGGCATTCTCGGTGAGATCGGCGAACAGCACATGGCCGAGGTCTCGTCCTACTCGCGGCATTTCCCAACCAACTGGTTCACTGCCGGACGCCTATGGCTTGCGCGCAACGGCTGGACGCCCGATGCCGAAAACATCGTGCCGACGCTTGGCGTCCATGCTGCCGCGATCGCGGTGATCTCGGCCATGTCTGCGCCCGGTGACAAGATCGTTTTCGAAAACCTGAGCTACACGCAGGTCAGCCGCAGCGCCCGCATTCTCGGCCGCCGCACCATCATCGTCGATTCCGACGAGCACGGAGTCATCCCCGAAGATTTCGAGCGCGTCTGCCATCAGCAGCACCCAAAGATCGCCTTCCTGATGCCAACAGCCCACAATCCGACGCTGGCAACCATGCCGGCGGAGCGCCGCGTGGCCATCGCCGACATTGCCCGCCGCCACGGTGTCTGGCTGATCGAGGACGATCTCTATGGTGGCATGACCGGAGACGATGCACCGCTGCTGGCCTCACTGGCGCCCGAGCGTACCTTCCTCGTCAACGGCCTGTCGAAATCGGTCGCAGCCGGGGTTCGCGGCGGCTGGGTCGCCTGCCCGCCGCATTTCGCCCAGCGCATCAAGGTCACCCACAAGATGATAACCGGCGGCCTGCCCTTCATTCTGGCAGAGACCGCGGCCCGTCTTGTAGAGAGTGGCGAAGCGGAGCGCATTCGCGCCGCCTGCGTCAAGGAGCTGGCATCGCGCCAGGCCGTGGTCAGAGAACACCTCGGCGGTTTCGACTTCGTGTCGCATCCGCATGTGCCTTTCCTCTGGCTGAAGCTTCCGGAACCCTGGCTCTCGGGCACATTCAAGAATGCCGCCTATCAGGAGGGCGTGCTTGTTGACGACGAGGACGAGTTCAAGGCGGCCCGCTCGGAGCGCGTGTTCCACCGTGTCCGCGTTGCCTTCTCATCGCCGGGCGGCAGCGCCGAGCTTGCCAAGGGAATGATGATCCTCCGCCGCCTGCTGGAAAGCGGCGTCTCGTCCTATGACAGCGAAGTGTGACCTGTTGCATTTTCGCGCCATCGCAGTTCCGAACCCTGTCATATTTTAGGGGCCTCTTTACCGGCGTCTCACGCTGAGTTCCAATCGAATAACAGCCGCGGCTGTGATTCGATGGGCGCGAGGAAAAGCCTATGGACGCTTGTATCCGTGAAGTGGCGTTGCGTTTCCTGTCAGCATCTGCAGCCGCCGTTCTCATTGCCGGATCAGCGAGCCTCCCTGCCCATGCGCAGGATCAGATATTCGACGAACTGCGCTTCGGCGCCTCGGCCTCCATCCAGGGCGGCAGCGAACATGAGGACGGCGTCTTCCCTGAATTGACGCTGTTCTTCGATCCGTTCGGCCACGACGAGGCCACCGGCCTGCAGAAACTGGCCCGCCCGCGCATCCATTTGGGAACGTCGATCGGCACATCCGGATCGGCAACACAGGTCTTCACCGGCTTTTCCTGGACCGCCGACTTTTCGGAAAAGGTCTTCGCCGAAGCGGGTTTCGGCGGCGTCATCCACACGGGTGAACTGGATGAGAACGACGACGGCCCGGCGCTTGGCTGCCGTGTGCTGTTTCACGAATATATCGGCGCCGGCTACCGTTTCGACAATCACTGGAATGTCATGGCCCAGGTCGCCCACTCCTCGCATGCCAATCTCTGCGATGGCCCGAACAACGGCATGACCCGTGCCGGCCTTCAACTTGGCTACAAATTCTAGGCACTTGCCGCTTCGAAAGGCGCTCCGTCCCGTCTTTGTTGACGGCGGGCATTTTCCTGTCGCGCGCCGCGCCAACTTGGGTTAAAGACACCCCAAAACGCGCAACGGCAGGGACTTTCGAGAGCTCATGACCATATCCAATACCCGCCCGATCACCCCCGAACTCATCGCCAGCCACGGCCTGAAGCCGGATGAATATCAGCGGATTCTGGATCTGATCGGCCGCGAGCCGACTTTCACCGAGCTCGGCATTTTTTCGGCCATGTGGAACGAGCACTGCTCCTACAAGTCTTCGAAGAAGTGGCTGCGCACGCTGCCGACCAAGGGACCGCGTGTCATCCAGGGTCCGGGCGAAAATGCCGGTGTCGTCGATATCGATGACGGCGACTGCGTCGTGTTCAAGATGGAAAGCCACAACCACCCGTCCTACATCGAGCCCTACCAGGGTGCGGCGACGGGCGTTGGCGGCATTCTGCGCGACGTCTTCACTATGGGCGCCCGCCCGATTGCCGCGATGAACGCGCTGCGATTCGGCGAACCCAGCCACCCCAAGACCCGCCACCTCGTCTCCGGCGTTGTCGCCGGTGTCGGCGGCTACGGGAATTCCTTCGGCGTCCCCACTGTCGGCGGTGAAGTCGAGTTCGATGCCCGCTACAACGGCAACATCCTCGTCAACGCTTTTGCTGCAGGCCTCGCCAAGTCGAACGCCATCTTCCTGTCGGAAGCCAAGGGCGTCGGCCTGCCGGTCGTCTATCTCGGCGCCAAGACCGGCCGCGATGGCGTTGGCGGTGCGACGATGGCATCGGCCGAATTCGACGAGTCGATCGAAGAGAAGCGTCCGACCGTTCAGGTCGGCGACCCCTTCACCGAAAAGTGCCTGCTGGAAGCCTGCCTCGAGCTGATGAAGACCGGCGCCGTCATCGCCATCCAGGACATGGGTGCCGCCGGCCTCACCTGCTCTGCCGTAGAAATGGGCGCCAAGGGCGACCTCGGCATCCTGCTTGACCTCGACACGGTTCCCGTCCGCGAAGAGCAGATGACCGCCTATGAAATGATGCTGTCTGAAAGCCAGGAGCGCATGCTCATGGTTCTCGAACCGTCGAAGGAAGAGGTCGCCAAGGCGATCTTCGTCAAGTGGGGCCTCGATTTCGCCATCGTCGGCAAGACCACCGACGATCTGCGCTTCCGTTGCGTCCACCAGGGCGAGGAAGTCGCGAACCTGCCGATCAAGGATCTCGGCGATCAGGCTCCGGAATACGACCGCCCATGGCGCGAATTCGGCAAGCGCGCGCCGCTCCCGGCCGAACTCGTCGAAGCACCCGCCGATTACAACAAGGCCCTGCTCGACCTCGTCGGCTCCGCCAACCAGTCGAGCCGCCGCTGGGTCTACGAGCAGTATGACACGCTGATCCAGGGCAACTCGCTGCAGCTGCCGGGCGGCGACGCCGGTGTCGTCCGCGTCGAGGGCCATCCGACCAAGGCGCTCGCCTTCTCCTCGGACGTCACGCCGCGCTATGTCGAGGCCGATCCGTTCGAAGGCGGCAAGCAGGCTGTTGCCGAATGCTGGCGCAACATCACGGCCACCGGCGCCGAGCCGCTGGCTGCGACCGACAACCTGAACTTCGGCAATCCGGAAAAGCCCGAAATTATGGGCCAGCTGGTCGAATCCATCAAGGGCATCGGTGAAGCCTGCCGCGCACTCGACTTCCCGATCGTCTCGGGCAACGTCTCGCTCTACAACGAGACCAACGGCGTCGCCATCCTGCCGACCCCGACCATTGCCGGCGTTGGCCTGCTGCCCGACTGGAAGTCGATGGCCCGCATCGGCAGCGCGTCCGAAGGCGACCAGCTGATCCTCATCGGCACCGACGGCAGCCATCTCGGCTCTTCGATCTACCTGCGCGACATCATCGGCAGCACCGATGGTCCGGCGCCGGAGGTCGATCTCTTTGCAGAGCGCCGCAATGGCGACTTCGTCCGCTCCGCGATCCGCAATGCCCAGGTTTCCGCCTGCCACGATATTTCGTCCGGCGGTCTGGCGCTGGCGCTTGCCGAAATGGCAATGTCGTCGGGCAAGGGCCTCAATGTCACGCTGTCAGAGGGCAAGGGTGCCGCCCATGCCCTGCTCTTCGGCGAAGACCAGGCCCGCTATGTGATCGCAGTCAAGGCCGATGTCGCAAACTTCGTTTGTGCCAATGCGGAAGGTGCCGGCGTACCGTTCCGCCGCCTTGGTTCTGTTTCCGGTGAGAACCTTGTTGTCGACGATCTGATCTCGCTGCCCATTCAGCAATTGCGCAATGCCCATGAATCGTGGTTCCCTAAATTCATGGACGGCGGCAACGCGCTTGTCGCTGCCGAATGATGCGCAAGGAGTAAATCGATCATGCCCATGAAACCCGGCGACATCGAAGACATGATCAAGTCCGGGATCCCCGGTGCCAAGGTGACGATCCGCGACCTCGCGGGTGACGGCGATCACTACGCCGCCGAAGTCGTCGCCGAAGCCTTCCGCGGCAAGAGCCGCGTTCAGCAGCACCAGATGGTCTACGAGGCGCTGAAAGGCAACATGGGCGGCATCCTGCACGCCTTGGCGCTTCAGACATCGGCGCCGGAATAAGACAGATGGATGCCCGGCCAAGCCGGGCATTTTCTTTTTCGGCCCCTTCCGCGCCCTAGCGCAATTTTAATCGTCTGCCGTCCATAATTCCCCCGCACACGAGAGCGGCGGATATTGGCATGACTTCTGGTTTCCCGGGCATTGCAGCTGAGGCAGAGAGTAGCGACCGTTCTTCTTCCTGGCTGAGAGTATTTGCGATCATCGCGCCGCTCAGCCTGATCATCGCCCTCCTGGATCTGGCCGACGGTCAGGCGTTTCTCGGCGATATCGACGACAAGATGCGGGAACTTCAGATCCGTCATCTTTTCCTCGGTGGCGGACACTGGTTTGATCTCGGTCTGCCGGTTATTGCAACGCCAGAACCCTACACATCGCCCTGGTCGCGGCTGATCGACCTCCCCTTTGTGACGATTGCCTATCTGCTCTCGCCGGCATTTGGACCGGAGCACGCGCTCCAGATCGCATTCCATATCTGGCCGCCAGCGATGCTTATTGGCTTCAGCGCTCTGACGGCCATGTTCTTCTCCCGGCAGATGCGCAGCGGCGTCGTCATCAGCTATCCGATCCTCGTCATCAGTATCGTTTTTATGACCTATGCGATCTGGGAGTTCGTTCCCACGCGCATAGACCATCACAACATGCAGATCCTGGGCTTGCTGATGATCGGTGTCGGCCTGGAGCGCTGGAGCCGAGGCGGTGGAATTCTGATGGGCATCGGGACGATGATCTGCATCATCGTCGGCCTTGAGGGTCTGCCGCTGATCGCCGTCGCCTTTCTGGGGCTGGTGGGCTGCTTCATCTTTCAGATCGCCGGATCCCGGGATGTCCTTCTCGGCGCGGCGGCCACGATCCTGGTGTTGACATTGCCCGCAGCCTTCGCATTCATCGGACCTGCAGGAATAAGATCGACACAATGCGATTCCTTCTCGGCTCCGTACATCGTGCTGGCGCTGGGCTGTTCATCGATTCTGTTGATTGGCGGATTGGTGCTGCATCGGCAGACAGCACCAATCAAGATTGCTGCCCTTACGGCAATGGGCGGCGCATTCTTAGGCGTGACGGCCTACATCTTCCCGAGATGTCTATCCGGCCCCTACTGGATGATCGATCCGCTGTCGCGTCACGACTGGCTTGACCGCGTTCCGCAGGAATTCAGTTTTATATACTATTTCCAGCATCCGCAGTTCACGATCCTGATGATGCTTGGCGTACTCGTGTGTATCGCCATTGCGGCACTACCGGCCATTCTTCAAGCCGCCCGGCGGGGAAATGCCGGTCTTGCCATCGTCTTTGCAATCGCCGTCGCCAGTCTTGCGATAACACTGCTGCAGACCCGAAACATCCGATTTACCTTCGCTTTCGTACCGCTTTTTCTGCCGTACGCACTGCAAATAGCGACCGTTCCCGAGAGCTTTGGGCCAAACGGCAAGCAGGTTCAGCGCTTCGTCGGCGCCGCTTTGGTATCGGTCATCGCGATCGCGTTGTTGCTCCGTCTGGTTTTCCCGCCCCAGGAACAGAGCTACGACGCGATCGACTACATGGCCTACAGCGAGTGTGAGGGCCAGGATTTCTCGGTTCTGTCATCTGTCGCGCCGGGCAAGATCGCCGTTCCGGCCGGGCTTTCGCTTCCGCTTGCGTTCGCCCTGCCTCCGGGTTTCTCGGTCGCAGCGCTTCCATTTCACCGCGCCTCGCCCGGCATGAAGCGCATGTTCGAACTCTTCACGTCCGCAGACAGCGAAATCCGAAGAGAAGCAGCCGCTCCTTTTGATTATGTCGCCGTCTGTGCGTTTCCGCTACCGGTCGACGCGAGCCAAGCGCCGGTCTATGCTGCGCTTGCGCAAGGCGGCACCTGGCCGGGACTGATCCAGATCAACAATCCATCGTCATCGGATTTCAAGCTGTTTCGCATCGATCACCAACTTTTCCGTTAGCTGATCTCTGCTAGCCCCGCTTTCAACGCCCCGTCAGCCATCACCGTTCCCGCCAACGGCCCAGCGGTCAGCAGCGTGAAATCGAAGGACGCCTGCAAATCAGGGCCAAGCACATATTGCCGGTGTACCCGCAGGAAATCGAGCTTGATCTTCTTGTAGTGCTCGGGCGTCAGCATCTGCTTGACGCGGATGAACAGCATCTTTGCCTGCGGCGCATCACCGTGACCGGAAACGGCGACCACCGGAACCTTATAGAAATGGATGGCGTCCGTCAGACATTGAACGTCGAGCCAGAAGATCGCGGGATTTCGGGCAATGGCGCCGACGCGCGACCGCAACAGGGTGGCAGACTTCAGCAGCGCACATTGCAGCACCGCGGAGCCAAGCGAGGCGAAAACGACACGCTTGCCATCGAGCAGGCCCGGTTCACGCTCAAGCAGCATCCCGAGAACATGCGCAGCCACGCTTGAGCCCATGCTGTGCGATGAGATGACATATTCGTCCGCCTCTTCCGCAAGAGCCGCACGCGCGGCCAGAGCACAGCGCTCCAGAAAGTCCTGGAATTGCGACTTGTTCATGCGCCCCAGCCCAACAGCCATCTCCCAATCGGCAAACAGGTGCAGCGTATGGAATCGTTCCGTGAACGGCAGAAACACAAAGGCAAAGAAGATGCCGGCAAGCGGCAGGCTCCAGACCAGATGCCATGCGGCAAAACCGCCCCCAACAGGCAGCAGCGCGATGGCGGCAGTCAGCAGCATGCCGAGCATCATCAGCAGAAAGGGAAAGATGAAGAAGAGGCCGAAGCGCCACGCGTGGCGGAAATAGCCGGTCATTGCGCCATCGGCGATAATCCTCGCTGCCGCGGCAAATCCATCCGCCATCCGCCGCGCCAAAGGCTTATTGCGAAGCGACTGGACGAGTTCGTCGTGGTCGAAGATGTGGATCGTGTTTTCGGTCTGCCAAGCCGGCGCATTGGCATGAACGGTAAAGCGCAGAGGATAATCGGATGTTTCGGCGTCTCCCGTCTCGACCGCGTAATTCCAGGCCGCAGCACTCTGCTTGGCGGAGCGCTCGTAGCGCGCCCGCTGCGCGCGTCCATCCAGCGGCTCGAAGCCCGGGAAATGCAGGACCACCCGCTTCCTGATCAGTTCCATCACTATCTTTCCGGCAAGCCCCATGGCGCCATTGGCCGCCGCCTTGCACGCCAAATAAGGCGGAAAAAGCACGAACGGACGCGAACTCCGCTTGCTAACCTAAAACATCCGGAATTCAATAGCCTGGGAACCGGTTTGTATCGCAGGGGGCATTGAATGGCCGATCTTATCAAGGAACTTGTCAACGGCGTGGTCGAAAGCGTTCTCAAGGAGATCCTGAAAAAGACCACCGGAAGCAACACGACGAAGCGCACGAAACGTCAGACGCGCTCAGCAATAACAGGCCGGTTCAAGAAGGCTGCCGCCCCGCGCAAGACCGCCAAGAAGCAGGTCAGCAAGCGCCGCACCGCAGCCGTGCGCACCAAGCAGCGCAGCCGCTGAAGACGGCGGCGTAACGAAAGCGCAACAGCATTACCTAGCATGCTTACGATTGGTCTTTTTTTGGCATTGACTGCTGGAATTTGATCGGGCGCATGCTATCTAAAGCAAACGATTGAAACGGTGGGCCTTTAACCCGCCTGTTGAAAGGATTAGGTCCCATGAGCGGCATCAACGAATTCATCGCCAACGAAATCAAGACCAACGACGTCGTCCTTTTCATGAAGGGCACGCCGCAGTTTCCCCAGTGTGGTTTCTCAGGCCAGGTCGTCCAGATTCTCGATTACATCGGCGTCGACTACAAGGGCATCAACGTGCTCGCCGACTCGGAAATCCGCCAGGGCATCAAGGATTACTCCAACTGGCCGACGATCCCTCAGCTTTACGTGAAGGGTGAGTTCATCGGCGGCTGTGACATCGTCCGGGAAATGTTCCAGGCGGGCGAATTGCAGCAGCATCTGCAGGAAAACGGCGTCGCGGTTCGCGCCGCCTCCTGACCGGGCACCGGGCGTCCGTCCGGTTTCCAAACCTGATTTGATTTGAGTCCGAGGCGCTGTGCTGAACAGCGCCTTGGCCTGTTTATGGGAATTTCTAAAGTGACGGACACCTCTCCCACCGTTGCCGCGGGTCGAACACCTATGGGCAAGCGAGAGTTCATCTTTCTGGCTGCCTTCATGATGGCGGTCAATTCTCTCGCCATCGACGTCATGCTTCCCGCCCTCCAGCAGATCGGCGCCAATCTTGGAGTCGAAAGCGAAAATCACCGCCAGTTCGTTGTCTCAGCCTATCTCTTCGGCTTTGGTCTGGCGCAGTTGTTCTTCGGCCCGATATCGGACCGTTTCGGCCGCCGCAAACCACTCTTCGTCGGCCTCGTCATCTATATCTGTTCGGCCTTCGGCATCGCGCTGATCCCGTCCTTTGGCGGCCTGCTGGTGCTGCGTTTCATCCAGGGCATCGGCGCTGCGGCCACCCGCGTCATCACCATATCGATCGTCCGCGACATCTATGGCGGCCGCCAGATGGCCGAAGTGATGTCGCTGATCTCGATGACTTTCATGATCGTGCCGGTGATCGCACCGGGCACCGGCCAGCTCGTGATGCTGTTTTCCACCTGGCACATGATCTTCGTCTTCATCGGCACGATGGCGACGCTGATCCTGATCTGGGCCTATAACCGCCTGCCGGAAACGCTGGCGCCCGCCAATGTCCGCCCGTTCACCGCCAAGTCCGTTATCGGCGGCTTCAAGCTGGTGCTGACCAATCGCAGCGCGCTTTGCTACACGCTGGCGACCACCGTCGTCTTCGGCGCGCTGTTCGGCTTCATCAACTCAGCGCAGCAGGTCTATGTTGGCATCTATGATCTCGGGGTCTATTTCCCCTTCGCCTTTGCCGGCGTCGCGATCTTCATGTCCTTCTCGTCATTCCTGAATTCGCGTCTCGTCGGTCGCTTCGGCATGCGCCGGCTGTCGCATGCCTCGCTGGTCGGCTTCATCATCGTCAACACCATCTGGCTGCTGGTGCAGCTTTATGGTCCGCAGCCAACGCCCTTCCCGGTCTTCATCTGTCTGTTCGGGCTGGCGATGTTCCAGTTTGGCTGGATCGGCTCGAACTTCAATTCGCTGGCAATGGAGCCGCTCGGCCATGTCGCCGGTACCGCATCATCGGTTCTCGGCTTCACCAGCACCATCGGCGGTGCAGCTATCGGTGCGGCCATCGGCCAGGCCTTCAACGGCACGGCGCTGCCGATGGTCATCGGCTATTTCACCGTCGCCTTCATCGGTCTCGGCTTCGTGCTGATTGCCGAAAAGGGACGGCTTTTCCAGCCTCACAATCCGGCTGTCTAGCCAGCCGGACAGCATTTTCTTTGGGGGACTTCATCATGGCGGCGGATCACACGGCGCATATCGAAAACCAGGGCTCGGCCCGCATCGGCATGGGCTTTGCCGAATTCGTCATCACCATCGCGATCATGACCGCGAGCGTTGCAATGGCGATCGACAGCATGCTGCCGGCATTGCCGGCCATCGGCCATTCGCTCAACGTCATCAACACCAACGACGCCCAGCTGGTCATCGCCGTCTTCTTCTTCGGCTTCGGCGTGTCGCAGATCCTGTTCGGCAGCCTCTGCGATGCCTTCGGCCGCCGCAACATCCTGCTTGGCGGTCTCGCCGTCTATGTGCTTGCCATGTTCGGCGCAGCCGCGACATCGAGCTTTGAAATGCTGCTCGTCATGCGCTTTGTCCAGGGGATCGGCGGCGCGGCGGTGCGCATCACCAGCATGGCGATCGTCCGCGACTGCTTCGGCGGCCGCGAAATGGCACGCGTCATGTCCTTCGTGATGATCGTCTTCATGATCGTGCCGATCGTCGCACCATCGGTCGGTCAGCTGATCATCAGCTATGCCAACTGGCACTGGATCTTCATTCTGCTAGGCCTCGTCGGCTCTATCCTTTTCATATGGGCAGCCGCCCGGCTGAAGGAATCGCTGCCGCGCGAGGAGCGCATACCGCTCTCGTTTGCCGCCGTCGGCAATGGCTTCAAGACCGTTTTGACCAACCGCATTACCTGCGGCTACATGATCGGTCTCACGATGTTCACCGGCGTCATCAGCGCCTATGTCATCTCCGTCCAGCAAGTCTTCGGCGAGGTCTATGGCCTCGGCGACTGGCTGCCGATCGCCTTTGCGGCGACCGCCGGTGGCATCGCCGTCGCCAACTTTGCCAACGGCTTTTTCGTCCGCACCTTCGGCATGCGCCGCATTTCCCATGCAGCGGTGCTTCTCTTTACCGTCATCTCTGCTTTCGGCTTCGTCATGGCGCTCGGAGGCACAGTCAATTTCGCGCTCGACTACGCCCTCTTCACGGTGCTGCTAATGCTGTTTGCGGTGATCGCCACCAATTTCACGGCAATCAGCCTTGAGCCGATGGGCAACCTGGCCGGCACAGCAACCGCGATCACCGGCTTCGTATCGACGACTTTCGGCGCCCTTCTCGGCGGCGGCGTCGGCCAGCTATTCAATGGCACAGTCCAGCCGCTCTTCGCAGGTTTTGCCGTCTTCGGTGCGATCAGCGTTGCCGCAACGCTCTGGGCCGAAAAAGGCAAGCTCTTCACCCACCCCGGCGACAGCCCGCAGCTCGATCCCGGTGCTGCCCACTTCTAATAAAAAAAGCCCGCCGGATTGGCGGGCTTTTTTGATTGCGGCACTGGTGGCGAAGCTTATCGCTTGCCCATTGGCTTGCGGCTCTTGTCGCCCTTTACCGACGATGTCTTTGCATCGTAGGCCTGACCGAAATTCGTGCCGCCGAGATGGCCGCCGCCGCTGGTGTTGGCAACCTGGCGTTCGGCTCTGCGAAGAAGCAAGTCTGCATTTGTCTTTTTCATCATGGCTCTCAATATTGGATCAATGAAAAAAGGCTGGGCGAAAACCCAGCCTCCCGATCGTCTGAAGACCAGTGCCAGTACATCCGTGGTCAAAGGTCGAAGACGGTAGTGTTATGCAGTCGCGAGGTTCTCGGCAGCATTCTTGCCGCTGCGATTATCGCGCACGACGTCGAAAGTGATCTTCTGACCTTCAACGAGGTTGCTCATGCCCGACCGTTCGACGGCCGAGATATGAACGAAGATATCGGGCGAGCCATCGCTCGGCTGAATGAAGCCGAAGCCCTTGGCAGAATTGAAAAACTTGACGATTCCATTGTTCATGACGATTTCCTTTCAATCGCGTTGAGATTACCGCCCGGCGCACGCCGTCGGTGAGTGATCGATTTGAGAGGAAAGATTAGCTCGGGCGCTCGAAGCGCAAAAACGAAGCTCAACAGGCAAGTTCGATGCGCCGGTATGTAGACCTCAATTGTGCTCGCATAAAGGCAGATCGTGATTTGGCGAAAACTATTGCGTGTGGAGCGCCGAAATCACCCAATGAGGTGCGCTTCTGTAGCGGCCACCAGAAATTTCTTCCGGGCCTCGCCGGCATCCGCCAAACCATTGAAGGCGTCGAGACAGGTAACCTCCGCACGATACAGAGCAGGTCCTTCCTTCAAGGGCCACTCCGTCACCATCAGGCGGTAGGCGTCATGAACAGTCTTGACGACGCGGTAACGGCCACCGAGCCTGATACGCACTGGAGAAAATGCAGGGATGCTCTTCATGACATCAACCTCACGCAAAACATGCAACTCAACGAATCACCTTGCGAGTCGTTCCGGACCAACGCGCGCCCGTGCAAATCACGGTTCAAGACCGCTTCGGCATGGGATTGATGACGTTTCGTTCATCTGGCGTTCATATTCCTTGCTGCCATCGCTCTTTGGGGTTACTCTTTAAGGGCAACGTTGGAGCAAGAGATGATCAAGACCACCGTCGCGGCGTCCGTATTTGCCGCTTATGCGTTTGCGATGTTCGCAATCGCCTCCCTTCCGCAGAACCTACCGGCGGTGCCGGTCGACCAAATCACCACGAGTTCGACGAACTGACCAAACGAAAAACCCCGCTCGATAAGCGGGGCCGTTTCGTGATCAAAATGCTTGGGAGGAAATATGCTTTCCCTCCTATATATCGAGCATGGATCGAGGCTTTCGGCCTCGCCACCTAAACGGTGAAAACTTCTCTCCGCAGCAACTCCCAGGACACTTTGTCCGGCGCGATCAGCAATCCGCCATCGACGTGATGCGGCAGATAAGGCGTGCCGTCGAAACGCGCTGCATGGGCTCCGGCTTCCTGAGAGATCAGCGTCCCTGCCAGATGATCCCACGGCATCAGCTTGTTGTACGAGAGATAGTGCACGTGCCCGGATGCAAAGGCGCGATATTCATGCGCGGCGCAACGGTAGTTGGCGAGAAAGCGCACCTTGGCCAGATTTCCGAGGATTTCGGCGCGCTTTTCCTTGGCAAAGAAACCGGTCGAGGCCATGCCGACCATCTGGTCAAGTTCGACAGGCTCAGCAACCTTCAGCCGCTCCGTGTCACCATCCGGCCGCTTCAACCAGGCGCCGCCACCCTTCTCCGCCAGAACCCAATCGTCACCCATCGGATCGTAGATGATCCCCGCAACGGTTTCGCCCTTCGACACCACCGATGCCATGACGCCGAAAGCCGGAATGCCGGACGCGAAATTGAACGTGCCGTCGACTGGATCGACGATGATCGCGAGATCCGCGCCTTTCAGGCGCTCGAGCAATACCGGATCGGCAGCCACCGATTCCTCGCCGATGAACAAAGCGTTCGGCCAGAGTTTGGCAGCCTCGGCCTTGATCATCCGCTCGGCCTGCTCATCGGCCTCCGTTACCAGATCGGTCGCCTCACTCTTGGCGCGCACGTCGCCGGCGCTAAGCCGGCGGAATCGCGGCAATATTTCGGCCTTCGCCGCCCGCCGAAGAAGATCGGAAAGCGTCGTGATATCAATTGTCGAGGTCATGATAAGTCCCTGTTTGAGCGTTGCGCCCAGTTACTCGCTCTTCGGTGACGGTTCCGTGACCATCAGGCTCGAAAAATCGAAGAGCTTCGGATCGAGAAGATGCGACGGGTTCACATGGGAGAGTGCGCGCAGCATCGTGTCCTTGCGGCCAGGCATCCGCCGTTCGATATCGGCAAGCATGTCCTTCATCGCATTGCGCTGCAGACCGTCCTGCGAGCCGCAGAGATCGCACGGAATGATCGGGAACTGCATCGCCGCCGCAAACTTCGCCATGTCATCCTCGGCGCAATAGGCAAGCGGCCGGAGAACCATCAGGTTACCTTCGTCGTTGAGCAGCTTCGCCGGCATCGATGCCAGCCGCCCGCCGTGGAAGAAGTTCATGAAGAAGGTCTCGAGAATATCCTCGCGGTGGTGGCCGAGAACCAGCGCATCGCAGCCCTCTTCCTTGGCAATACGGTAAAGATTGCCGCGGCGCAGGCGCGAACAGAGCGAACAGTAGGTGGCGCCTTCGGGCACTTTTTCCTTCACGATCGAATAGGTGTCGCGATATTCGATCCGGTGCTTGACGCCGATGCTTTTCAGGTATTCCGGCAGAATATGCTTCGGGAAGTTCGGCTGGCCCTGGTCGAGATTGCAGGCGGTCAGTTCGACCGGCAGCAGCCCGCGCCATTGCAGGTCGAGCAGCAGCGCCAATAGGCCGTAGCTGTCCTTGCCGCCGGACACGCCGATCAGCCAGCGCTTCTGGCCCTTCAGCATATCGAAATCGTCGAAGGCCTGGCGCATCTGCCGCAGCAGACGCTTGCGCAGCTTGTTGAACGAAACCGAAGACGGCGCATCGGCAAACAGCGCATGGCCGATCCCGCCTTCGTCGGCGGTTTCATCGAGTGCATCGGCAATGTTGGCTGCGATATTCATATTTTCTTCCAGATGGTCAGGACTTTGCCTTTAGCAGAAAGCGGCCGGCAGACACAGCATCAATCGCCGAAAATGGACCACCCGGTGCGCGCCGCCAGCATCTCCAGCGCCACGGCGCCGAGCTGCGAGTTGCCGACCTTGTTGAGCCCCGGCGACCAGACGGCGATCGAGGCCACGCCCGGCGCCACCGCAAAGATCCCGCCGCCGACACCGCTCTTGCCAGGCAGGCCGACATGATAGGCGAAGTCGCCGGATCCATCATAGTGGCCGCACATCAGCATCATGGCGTTGATACGCCGCGCACGCTTCGGCGAGACGACCGAATGGCCGGTCACCGGGTTGCTGCCGCGTGCCGCCAGGAACAGGCCGGCGCGCGCCAGCTGCTCGCAGGTCATCGACAAGGCGCATTGATGGAAATAGACGCCGAGCACGTGCTCGACCGGATGATCGATATTCTTGTAGGCGCGCATGAAATTGGCGAGCGCGAAATTACGGTAACCGGTCTGCGTTTCCGAGCGTGCCACTTTCTCGTCGATCGTCACCGATTCGTCGTCGGCGAGATAACGGACGAAACGCAGCAGCTCGCCGATCGCCTCGCGCGGCGCATGTCCCGCCATGACGACATCGGTAACGGCGATGGCGCCGGCATTGATGAAGGGATTGCGTGGGATACCGCCCTCATGCTCCAGCTGGACGATGGAATTGAAGGCCGAACCTGATGGCTCGCGGCCGACGCGCTTCCACAGGCTCTCGCCCACCTTGCCGAGCGCCAGCGTCAGCATGAAGACCTTGGAAATGCTCTGGATCGAGAAGGGCACCGCCGCATCGCCGACGCTGTAGACCTTGCCGTCGACGGTGGAGATCGTCATCCCGAACTGGTTCGGATCGATCTTGGCGAGTTCGGGAATGTAATCCGCAACCTTGCCCTCGCCGATCCGCGGCGTCAGTTCCTTGTAGATGCTGTCGAGGACTGCCTGCAAATCCACCATGACTTCTCTCCAGAGAACAAAAAAGCCGCCCTGTAAGGCGGCTTCTCCGTATGCGAAAACGCCTCGCGTTGATTAACGCGAATAGAATTCGACCACCAGATGCGGCTCCATGACGACCGCGTACGGCACGTCGGAGAGCGTCGGGACGCGAGCGAAGGTCGCAACCATCTTGTTGTGATCAACTTCGATGTAGTCAGGAACGTCACGCTCAGCGAGAGCGACGGATTCCAGAACCGTTACGAGCTGCTTCGACTTCTGACGAACTTCGATGACGTCGCCGGCCTTGCAACGGTAAGAACCGATGTTGACGCGGACGCCGTTCACAGTCACGTGGCCGTGGTTGACGAACTGACGTGCAGCGAAGACGGTCGGAACGAACTTGGCGCGATAAACGATCGCATCCAGGCGCGACTCCAGCAGACCGATGAGGTTTTCGGAAGTGTCGCCCTTGCGGCGGTCGGCTTCAGCGAAGATTGCGCGGAACTGCTTCTCACGCAGGTCACCGTAGTAACCCTTCAGCTTCTGCTTGGCGCGCAGCTGCACACCGAAGTCCGAAAGCTTGCCCTTGCGGCGCTGACCGTGCTGGCCCGGGCCGTATTCGCGGCGATTCACCGGGGACTTAGGACGGCCCCAGATGTTTTCGCCCATACGGCGGTCAATTTTGTACTTAGACGATTCGCGCTTGCTCATCGTATTTCCTTTCAGAGTGTTAGAACGGTCTGTTGCCAGATCGCTCGAAGGAAACACGCCCTCCTTTGGCCCCTTTTGGGAGGCCCGACAGGATTTTCCGGTTACGCGAACTGGAAAGATCCACGGGACATGTCAAATGAAACACGGGACATTGCTGCCCCGTGCTGGCGCGGTCTTTAGGGATAAGTCACGGGATTGTCAAACGGAATTTGGCTCCGCCGCGTCTGCGCCAGCCGCCTCGATCGAACCGGCAAGCTTTCGCAGCAGACCGGCAAGAGCCCTCCGCTCACCCTCGTCGAGCACATTCAGATGACGGAGCTCGCGGGCCATGTCTTCGCGGAACGCAGCCTCGGCACGAGCGATACCCGTTTCCGTCAGCGCCACCTCGAAGCTGCGCTTGTCCTGCTCCGACCGCCGCCGTTCGATCAGCCCCGCCTTCTCCAGCCTGTCCAGCCTGTGCGTCAGACCGCCGGACGAGATCATCAGCAGGCGATAGAGATCGGTAGGGATCATCCGGTAGGGCGGCCCTGCCCTGCGGATCGTCGAAATCACATCAAACTCGCCGCGATCGAGGCCGAACTCCGCGAAGGTCGCCTCGATCGACGGCCGCACAAGATTGGAGAGCCGGTAGATCCGCCCGAGAATGCTCATCGGCACCGTGTCGAGATCGGGCAGTTCCTCGGCCCAAAGCGCGCGCAGCCGGTCAACGTGGTCTTCCGTCGTCATCAACAGCTCCAATTTATCTTGACGAGAAGATAAATTGGATTATCTTCTCACTAAGATAGTTAGATAGCGAAGTCCGGCGCACGATCCAAGGAGGAAATCATGTTCCACGTCATCCCGCGCGAAGATCAGAACCAGTTCCCCAATCGCACCATCCTCTTTGAAGGCGGAAATTTCGGTGCACCCGTCTCGGTCTTCCTGATCGACAGCGAACCCGGCCAGGGGCCGGCACTCCACACGCACCCCTACACGGAAATGTGGATCGTCCGCTCCGGCCAGGCGCGCTTCACGGTTGGCAACGAAACGCTCGACCCCAATCCCGGCGACATCGTCGTCGTCAACCCCGAGACGCCGCACCGCTTCAAGAATATCGGCACGACGCGGCTCGAGCTCACCTGCATCCATGCAAGCCCCGAAATCATTCAGACTTGGGTTTGAGCGAGATTATTCCGCAGCACTCTTCAGCGCATCATCGTCTGGCGCATCCGCCGAGCCCGGAGCTGTTTCGGCCTGCAGGTCGGGGAATGCGACAATGCGCTTGCCGGTGAAGTCGGTGTGGACGACGATCAGGCCCTGTTCCTCGAAATAACCGAGAAGACGGCGGGCGCGGCGGGCGGAGTGGGTACCGTAGGCACGGGCGATCCGGGCATCCGACGGGCATTGTTCGCCGCCGATTGCGGCCTTCGCCATCATCAGGAACACGCCCTGCAGGTCGTCGGTGACGCCGTTTGAAAGCGAGAGCGCCGTCGCCCAGGCTTCGCCAGCCGCCATGTCCGCATCGACGCCGGAGCGCGACACCGCAACGCGGCGGCGGAATTCCGGCAGCGGCATCGGCGGGCCCGGCACGCGGCGCATGCGCAGACGCACCAGGAACTCCTGGTAGAGCACAGAATCCGTGCGGAAACCCGAGGCCGGATCGTCGAGAATTTCGGCAAGGACCGCCGACAGGCGCTCTTCTCGCTCGTCTGCCGAAAGCTCCGGCTGGCTGCTGCGTGGCTCGGCTGGTGCTGGCGTGGCTGCTGGTGCCGAGCGGGCCAGCTCGGCAAGGATATCGGTGGTCGGCCGCGGTGCTGGCGGAGCGCGGCGAACGAGCGGCCGCTGAAACTCTTCCGGGTCCGGTGTGAAGATCAGGTCTTCGACATCCTGCGGAGCATCCGGCAGCGGCATCAGCTTCGGGCTCGACGAGCGCGCCGATGTCTCGACATTGCCGATCTGGATCGGCAGCGGGCGGCGCGACAATGCCGGACCGAGCGCCACGAAGTTTCCGCGCTTCAGGTCGCGGAACATTTCCGCCTGGCGCCGGTCCATGCCGAGAAGATCGGCGGCGCGCGCCATGTCGATATCGAGGAAGGTGCGGCCCATCAGGAAGTTGGAGGCTTCGGCGGCAACATTCTTGGCAAGCTTTGCCAGACGCTGCGTGGCGATGACACCGGCCAGGCCGCGTTTACGGCCACGGCACATCAGGTTAGTCATCGCGCCCAGCGACATCTTGCGCGCATCTTCCGAAACATCCCCGCCGACTGACGGTGCAAACATCTGCGCCTCGTCGACGACAACGAGAACCGGATACCAATATTCGCGGTCGGCATCGAACATGCCGTTGAGGAAGGCAGCGGCAGCGCGCATCTGCTGCTCGATATCGAGCCCTTCCAGCGTCAGGACGCAGGAGACACGGTGCTGACGGATGCGGTTGGCGATACCGGCAAGCTCGGCTTCGGTCCGCTCGCCATCGACGACGATATGGCCGAACCGGTCGCTCAACGTCACGAAGTCGCCTTCGGGGTCGATGATGACCTGCTGAACCCATTGGGCAGACTGCTCAAGCAGCCGCCGCAGAAGATGTGATTTTCCGGAACCGGAATTGCCCTGCACCAGCAAACGCGTTGCCAGCAGCTCCTCGATATCGAGTGTCGCCGGGCTGCTGCCGGACGCCGTTCCCATATCGATGCCAACCTGCAAGTCGAATTCCTTTTAAAATCTGTCCGCCGTCTCTAGCAGATTCGCCGCTGTCTTTGTTACCCGTCTCTGATGGAAACCCACAGAAAGACTGCAGGCTTCAGACAGCCTCGCGTTCCACAGGACGGCTCTGCGCATCGCCGCTGCGTGGCGTCAGCATCCGGGTGAAGATCAGGCTGACGGAAAGCGGCACGATCAGCACCGCAAGCCCTGCCCTCAGCCCCCAATATTCGCCGATGAAGCCGATGATCGGCGGGCCGATCAGGAAGCCGAGAAGTGCGACGAAGGAGAGGATCGCAAGGCTTGCGGCCGCCGGCCGGTCGGTCAGCGCTGCAGCCGCCGTGACCGCAAGCGGAAAGCCGACCGAGACGCCGACGCCAACAGCCGCAAATCCGATCAGCGCCAGGGGAGCTGCCGGTGCCAGCAGGATGATCGCCATCCCAGCAAGCGAAGCGGTGCCGCAGGCCCGTGCGATCGCCACCGCGCCGAAGCGGCCTTTCAGATAGTCGCCGCTGAACCGCCCGGCGGCCACCATGCACGCGAAGACCGAGTAGCCCAGCCCCATCTGCGCTCCCTCTGAGCCAAAGACATCACGCAGATAGACCGCCGACCAATCGGCGATCGCTCCCTCAGTCATGGTCACGCCAAAAACGAAGGCACAGACGCCGAGCAGCGCCAGCCCCGGAAGCTTGAAACCGCTTTTCGCCGCAGTCTCCGCATGGTGACTTTCCGGCAGTTTCGGCAATCGGGTGCTGACGATGAGTGCGATCGGCAGCACGATCACCGATATCGCCAGGACAGACCAATGCGGCGCAGCGCCGATGGCGATCGCGCCAACGCCGAGCAGACTGCCGAACATGATGCCGAGGCTCCAGAAGCCATGCGACCGGCTCATGATGATCAGCCCGGTGACTTTCTCAGTCAGGTCGGCCTCGACATTCATGCCGAGCTCGACGGTCGACAGCGCAACGCCGAGGATCATCAGCGAGAAGAACAGCAATGTGACGGTCGGCGCAAAGGCCGGCAGCGAGACAACGGCCAGGAAGAAGACGAAGCCATAGATAATCGCCGCCCGTCCGCCGATGCGCGACACGACGCGCCCGGCAAAGGAGAGCGTCAGCAGCGTTCCGACAGGCAAGCCAAGCAGGGCGATCGCCAGATCGGCGGTGCCGAGCTGCAGCTTCGCCTGAATGTCGGGAATCCGTGGCAGCCAGGCGCCGAAGGCAATCGGCTGCAGGAAAAAGATCAGCATGACAAGTCGTTGAAGCGGCACGGCGCATTCCTTCATTCTCAGGCACGGAAGGCGCCGCACCTGATTCCCCGGCAGCGAGTCTGCGTCATCACCAGAGCGAAAGAAAGCGTTGAAACGCCTTAGCGGGTGCTGAGGCCGAAGCCCTGCATCAGCCGTGTGGTCGCAAAATCCGGGTTGCCCGACGTGAAGACCGCAAAATCGAAATTGTCAGGATGAACCGCATCGGCAACTTCGGGCACGAGGCTGCGGGCACGGCGCGCAATCGCCTCGGCCGGATCCAGCCAGTCCACGGGCCACGGCGCCAACCGCCGGAAAAGATTGGCCATGAACGGATAATGCGTGCAGGCGAGCACGACGATATCGGTCTTGCGCCCGTCCTTCTCGACGAAACATTGCTCGATTTCGCTCATCACCGCGACGTCCGATACGGTCTCGCCGCGGATATAGGCCTCTGCCATCCGCGCCAGGTTTTCCGATCCGACGAGACGGACATGGCATTGCTGCGCGAAGGACTGGATCAGGTCGCGCGTATAGGCGCGCTTGACGGTGCCAGGCGTTGCCAACACCGAAACCAGCCCGGAACGTGTCCGCTCAGCCGCCGGTTTGATCGCAGGCACCGTTCCGACGAAGGTCATCTGCGGAAACGCAGCGCGCAGATCGGCGCCGACAAGCGTGAAGGCCGTATTGCAGGCGATGATGCAGACTTCGGGATCATGCTCTTCAAGCAGCCTGGCAAACAGGCTGACGACACGCTCCTTCAGCGCCTGCTCCTCCCAGCCGCCATAGGGAAAGCCGGCGTCGTCAGCGATATAGATGAAGCCACGCTCCGGCATCAGCACGCGCGCTTCGCGCAGCACGGTCAGCCCGCCGATACCGGAATCGAAAACCAGGACCGGTTTCAGCTCATTCCCCGCTGCTGTCATTTTTCGGCCGTTCCTTGGTCTTTTCGGGAGCCCGGCTGCCGCGCGGATATTTCCGCGAGAACCGGTCGAGGGAGGAGATCACGCCGCGCAGCACGCTGATTTCCTGCTCGGTGAAGGCGCGGCGCGACAAAACTGCGCGCAGATTGTCCACCATTTTGGGCTTTTTCGCGGGCGGGTGGAAATAATTGCGCGCATCGAGCGCCTCTTCCAGCTGGTCGAAGAAGCCGAACAGCTGCTCCTTGGTCGATGGCGTCTGCTCCATGGCCTGGAAGCGCACCTCGCCCAGATCGTCCATCCCGGACTTCATCCACTCGTAGGACATCAAAAGCACCGCCTGGGCGATGTTGAGCGAGGCGAATGCCGGATTGACCGGAAAGGTGACGATCTCGTCCGCCAGCGCCACTTCCTCGTTGCTGAGGCCCCAGCGTTCGCGCCCGAAGAGAATGCCGACACCCTCCCCGGCGCGAAATCTCGTCCGCAGCGTCTCGGCAGCAACCACGGGAGAACGCACCGGCTTGAAACCGTCCCGCTCGCGCGCCGTCGTCGCATAGACGAAGTTGAGGTCGGCGATCGCCTCCTCCAGCGTGTCGTAGACCTTCGTGCCGGCGATGACGTGATCGGCCTTCGACGCCGTCGCCTGCGCCCTCTCGTTCGGCCAGCCGTCGCGCGGGTTGACGAGCCGCAGCTCCGCCAGGCCGAAATTCGCCATAGCGCGTGCCACCATGCCGATATTCTCGCCCATCTGCGGTTCGACCAGAATGATCGCCGGTCCTTCGGTCAGAAGTTCCCGCTCGCTGTTTGTGCCTGCCATGAATGCCGTCCTTGCTTTCGAGCCGGAATAACCTTGCGCGCGGCAAACGGCAAGACTTATGCGGCCGGATAGAGCCGGTCGAGGACGCCGCCGACCATCTCAACGCCGAGCCTCGCGCCGCTCATCGAGATCGGCAGATGCCGTGCGGCGGAAGCTGCCGACTGGCGCTCGACGAAGAAACACTCCGAACTGCGCGGCGCCACCGCCGAGAGCCGCGTCCGCGCAGCCGCCAGCGCCGCCCTCACCTTTTCACGGTCCGCATCGCTCAGACCCTCGCCATAGGAGCTGGCGACGATCCGGGCCCAATAGGTGCCCGACAGAAAGATTGCCAGCGTCTGCCGGATCCGGCCGGGACGTGTCACCACCGACCAGGCCGACCCGAGAGGCCGTGCGGCGACGGTGACATCGCGATAGGCACCATCGAGCGTTTGCGAAAGCGAGATCAATTCGTAGCGCGGCTTGCCGTCGAGGATCGCCGAGAGCAGCGCATCGAGCGCGTCGAACCATTTCTGAAGTGCGGCATCCAGTGCGCCGCGGGTGCGCGCCGGGAAAACCAGGAAGGCGACCGCCGTCCCGGCCAAAGTGCCGATCAACGTCTCCTCGATGCGCAGCGCCAGCAGATCGACAGTCAACGCGCCGGTCATCCCGTAAACGAGACAGAGCACGATCGACACGAAGAAGGTCATCGTCGCATAGGAAATCTGCAGGAAGTAGAAGGCCAGGAAGATGCAGACGACCGCGACGGGGATGGCGATCGCGTCGTGCCCGGTCAGCAGCGTCGCAAGCCCGAGGCCCACGACGATGCCAAACAGCGTGCCGAGCGACCTCTGCAGCGCCTTCATCGCCGTGTCGCCGCGGGAATTGGTATTGGTGAAGACAAGAAACGAGGCCAGCACCGCCCAGAACCATCGTTCGCGCGACAGCATCAGCCCGAAGCTCATGGCCAGCGCGGCCGCGAGCGTGATCTGCAAGGCCGATTTGATCAGCGGGTTGGCAAAGGAAAAGTCGATCGCCGCAGTTGCGGGCTTTTCCTCGACCTGCTCCACCGCGGCGAATGCCGTCATCTGCGCCTGCGCGATTGTCTCCACGAGGTGATGTCTGGCGTCACCGAGCCAGAAAAGCGCCCGCCTGGTCTCGGCTGCCGCATCGGACAATGCGTCGTCCTGTTGAGCAAGGCTTCCTTGCTTGCCTTCGATGACGGCGTGAACGAGCGCGAAATCCGGCAGGCTCTGCTGGCTGAGCACGATGGCGCTTTCGGCGGCGAGATGCAGATCGAAGAGACGGATCGCCAGTTCGGCTGCCGGATCCCCGCCCTTGTCGAAAACGCCGCCGGCCGGCCGTGGAATGAAGCTTTCCGCCATCAGCACCACTTCCTTCAGCCGATCCTCCAGCTGGCGCAGTTCCTGGCGATCGTGCTCATTGACCTGTCCGTCCGAAGCAAGCGCTGCCAGCTTGAAGAGGATCTGGTTGACCCTGCCCCGCACGCTTTCCAGTGATCGCAACAGATCGCGCCGCCAGTTATCCGGCAGCAGCATCGCGCGGACGACATGGCCGGTCAGCGCCGAAACCACGGGACCGACCGCGATCAGCGGCAATTCGCCAATGTCTGGGTGGAAATAGGCCCCCATGAAATAAGAGGTAAAGGCAAACATGCCGATGGCAAACCCACGCGGACCGAAGACGCGCGCCGAGGCCGCAAGGCAGATCACCACCAGAAAGACCAGATCGGTCAGCACCCGATGATCTTCCAGCGCCGCGGCGATTGCCACGACGGCAAGACTGGCCAGGCATCCAAGCAGCCGCGTGATCAGCTGGCGCGAATTGCCCTTGTCGCGCACGGCGACGCCACCCTCGATCGACAGTACGATGCCGAGACCGTAGGAGGCAGTCGGTAGCGGCACAGCAAAGAGATGGATCGCAAACAGGATCGCAAAGGAGATGACGATCGTCAGCGTCACCCGCGATGCCATGCGAAAGCGCGACAGCGCCGGGTCGTTGGCAAGCAGCCAGTCACGAAGATCGAAGCCCGAAAACAACCGATGAACCCTCATCCGGCGCAGTCACGAAACATGCCCTCTCCGGACATACCGCCCAATCGGGCAAAATCAAACGCCGGGCCGGCCCTCACTGGCCCTTGGCGATCTCGTCCATCGTCGCCTTCAGCGAACTGGTGGCCTTGGTCTCGGGATCCTCGAGCATAATGTCGTCGATCACGGCCTTGCCGCCTTCCGTCGCCATCTCGAACCGCACGGTGGAGACCGCCTGGGCCTCTTCACCCTCGCCGCATGCCATCTTGCGGAACGACGCCACGACCTCATCCTGACCATCGGCCGTCTTCTGCGGCGTCAGTTTCAGATCTTCAAGCGGGCAGGCATCCTGCCCGTTGACGATGACGTCGTAATCGAAGGGTGAGATGCCGTCGTCCACGGCAGGATGCTTTGCCGCCTCGCGGTACTTGGCGGCGAAATCCTTGCTGTATCGCGTGTCGAGTTTGCCGGGGTCGAAGATGTCGACCCATTCGATATCGTCGCCCGACCAGTTGTTGACCGTGGCGTCCATGACCTCCTGAACCGGCGCCGGGATTTCGGCAGCTTTTGCAAGGGTCGGAAGACCGGCGAATACGGTAAGCAGCAAGGCAATCGTCTTCATGATGAAATGTCCGTTAACGAAGCAATTGCCGCGGACACTAATCAAATCCGCGGACTTGGCAATGGCCCCAAAATGCTCTTTCCGGGGTGCTTGCGGCTTTGCCTTCCAAGCACACAATGCTATAGCGCTCGGGATTTCAAAAATCACCCGCCACGGGACCTAGTCCCCACCAGCTTACGAGGCAGATACATGAAAAAGATCAAGGTCGCTAACCCCGTCGCCGATCTCGACGGCGATGAAATGACGCGTATCATCTGGCAGCTTATCAAGGACAAGCTGATCCATCCGTATCTCGACCTCGATATCGACTATTTCGACCTTTCGGTCGAAAACCGCGACGCCACCAACGACCAAGTGACCGTAGACGCCGCCAACGCCATCAAGAAGCACGGCGTCGGCATCAAGTGCGCGACGATCACGCCGGACGAAGACCGCGTCAAGGAATTCAACCTCAAGCAGATGTGGAAGAGCCCGAACGGCACGATCCGCAACATCCTCGGCGGCGTGATCTTCCGCGAGCCGATCATCTGCCAGAACGTTCCGCGCCTCGTCCCCGGTTGGACCAAGCCGATCGTCGTCGGTCGTCACGCTTTCGGCGACCAGTACAAGGCAACCGATTTCAAATTCCCGGGCAAGGGCAAGCTCTCGATCAAGTTCGTCGGTGAAGACGGCGCAGTCATCGAGAAGGACGTTTTCGACGCTCCCGGCGCCGGCGTTGCCATGGCGATGTACAACCTCGACGAGTCGATCCGCGAATTCGCCCGCGCCTCGA
This sequence comes from Rhizobium sp. 01L410, assembly GCF_056400165.1. NCBI lineage: Bacteria > Pseudomonadati > Pseudomonadota > Alphaproteobacteria > Hyphomicrobiales > Rhizobiaceae > Rhizobium > Rhizobium sp. 01L410. The sequence goes on along the minus strand of NZ_JBFTST010000002.1, from coordinate 376,546 downwards.
TGAACTACGGCATCATGCGCGGCTGGCCGGTTTACCTGTCGACCAAGAACACCATCCTGAAGGCCTATGACGGCCGCTTCAAGGACATCTTCGAGGAAGTCTACCAGGCCGAATTCAAGGCCAAGTTCGTCGAACTCGGTATCACCTATGAACACCGCCTGATCGACGACATGGTCGCCTCGGCGCTGAAGTGGTCCGGCGGTTACGTCTGGGCGTGCAAGAACTACGACGGCGACGTCCAGTCCGACACGGTCGCCCAGGGCTTCGGCTCGCTCGGCCTGATGACCTCGGTCCTGCTCTCGCCGGATGGCCGCACGGTCGAAGCGGAAGCCGCGCACGGCACGGTGACCCGCCACTACCGTCAGCACCAGAAGGGCCAGGAAACCTCGACGAACTCGATCGCCTCGATCTTCGCCTGGACCCGCGGCCTCGCACACCGCGCCAAGCTCGACGACAATGCGGAACTCGCAAAGTTCGCGGCGACGCTCGAAAAGGTCTGCGTCGACACCGTCGAAGCTGGCTTCATGACCAAGGATCTGGCGCTGCTCATCGGCCCGGATCAGCCGTGGCTGTCAACGACTGCCTTCCTCGACAAGATCGACGAGAACCTCAAGAAGGCCATGGGCGCCTGAGGCGGCCAGAACCAGAGAACAGCAGAACGGCGGGATCTTCCCGCCGTTTTCATTTCAACAACAAAGGGAACAGCACATGACGACGATCCGCCTGCTTGAGCCATCCGACCGCTCGCAATGGGAGCCCTTGTGGAAGGGCTATCAGACCTTCTACGACGTCGTCATTCCGCCTGAGACCACTGAACTGACCTGGGCGCGCTTCCACGCTGCAAACGAGCCGATGCATGCCTTCGGCGCCTTCGATGACGACGGCAAGCTGAAGGGCATCGTCCACGCCATCTTCCATCGCTCCACCTGGCTGCCGAAATGGACCTGCTACCTGCAGGATCTCTATGTCGAGGCGGACCAGCGCGGTCTTGGAACCGGTGCCGCACTGATCGAGCGCGTTGCCGATCTCGCCCGCGAACAGGGTGCTGGCCGGCTCTACTGGATGACGCACGAGAGCAACGAGCGTGCCCGCCGCCTCTACGATCAGATCGCCGAACGCTCCGGCTTCATTCAGTACCGAAAGCAGCTCTGACTGCTGACAGAAATTGGCAGCATCCTCCCCTAGACATTGCCGCGTCGCTGGCCTGCGCCAGATATGAGCAATCGATGAGGAGACAATGATGACCGAAGAGCTGGTGTTCTACACAAACCCGATGTCGCGCGGCCGGATCGCCCGCTGGATGCTGGAGGAAACCGGTGTTCCCTACCGCACCGAGATCAAGACCTTCGACGGTACGATCAAGGGAACGGACTATCTCTCGGTCAATCCGATGGGCAAGGTCCCGGCGATCTCGCATCGCGGCACCATCGTCACCGAATGCGCCGCGATCTGCGCCTATCTGGCCGATACGTTTCCAGAGAAGGAGCTGGCGCCGCGCCCTAAAGAGCGCGGCGCCTATTACCGCTGGATGTTCTTCGCCGCCGGCCCGCTGGAATCGGTCGTCACCATCCGTATGCTCGGCTTCGTCACCCCTGCCGACAAGGCCCGAAGCGTCGGATATGGCAGCTTCGGCGATGTCATGGACACGCTGGAAAAAGCCGTGACCGACAACCCCTATATCGCCGGCGACCGCTTCACGGCCGCCGATGTCTATGTCGGCTCGCATATCGGCTGGGGCCTTAACTTCGGTTCGCTCGAACAACGGCCGGCCTTTGCCGATTATCTCGGCCGCGTCGCCAACCGGGATGCCTACCGCCGGGCCAACGCGCTGGATGACGAAGCGATGCAGGACATGCAGCTCAAGGCCCACTCACACTAGCGGCATGTAGATATCCGTCAGCAGCCCGGTCGGCGCTGTGTCGCGCGGGTTGTTCAGATATTCCTCGAACATCAGCCCGTCGCGCAGCTGCCGGCCGGAAACCGGCAGCCATTCAGCATAGAGCCATTGATAGGCCTTGTGCATATCCGCATAGGGACCCTTGTGGCGCAGCACCGCATACTCGCCGCCGCTGAGAGACTGCCGGACGAAAGGCGGCTCGGCGGCGATGGTCTCATCAGCGCTGACGCAGGCAACCGACCGCAGTCTTTCAGCCGGAACAATATCGGGATCGTCAAAATAGACACCGATCATCCGCATGCCGGGTGACGCCAGCCCACGGGCATAGAGCGTTCCGAACAGCGTCTCGAACGCCTTGCTGATCTGCATGTAGGAACCGGTATGCGGCACGCCGATCAATTCGATCGGCTCAATGGTTTTCAATGTCACGTCAAACATGGCTGTCGCCTTTCCTGAAATCGAGGGTTCGAAGACTGTATGGCTTCCCTCTTTCCGGTAGCGCGCCGGCGGCATGCCGTAGACCGACTTGAAGATGCGGTTGAAGGATTGGAGATTGGGATAGCCCGATCGCTTGGCAATCTCACTGATATCAAGACCGGTACGGACGATATCGCCCGCCGCGCGATGCAGCCGCAGCCGCTTGACGGTGGCCGCCAGCGTCTCGCCGTAGATCGCCCGGTAGATCCTGTGCCAGTGATAGCTCGACATGCAGGCGATATCGGCCAGCCGCTCCATATCCAGCTCCTCGTCGAGGTGGTCGTGGATATAGGCCGAAACCCGCCTCAGGCGGTTTTCATAGAGAGACCAAGCCGTTTGCCCGTTCATGTCAGACCTCATGCAAATCGATCACCAGCAGACAACCATAGTCCGGTTTGACAAATCCTGCGGAGTTCGGGCGTAAAACAAAAAAAGGCGGAGACCGAAGTCTCCGCCTTTCACTATCACCATCCGGTGACGATCAGCCGGCGAGCGCTGCCGCAACGGCTTCGATCGCCTCGTCAGCCTTCGATCCGTCCGGACCGCCTGCCTGGGCCATATCGGGACGGCCGCCGCCGCCCTTGCCGCCGAGTGCTGCAGAAGCGATGCGCACCAGATCGACGGCGCTGAAGCGGCCGACGAGATCTTCGGTAACGGCAACCACGGCGCTGGCCTTCCCGTCGTCGGAAACGCCGATCAGCGTCACGACGCCGGAGCCGAGGCTGGCCTTGCCGTCGTCGGCAATGCCCTTCAGATCCTTCGGATCAACGCCGGTAATGGCCTTGCCGAGGAACTTGACGCCTCCGATCTCGCGGGCTGCGTCATCCGCCGAACCGCTTTGGCCGCCGCCCATGGCGAGCTTGCGCTTGGCATCGGCCAGTTCGCGCTCCAGCTTGCGGCGCTCGTCCATCAGCGCTTCGACGCGCGAAACCACATCGCCTGCCTGCACCTTGAGGGCCGACGCCAGCGTCTTCACGCGGTCGTCCTGTTCCGCCAGATAGGCACGGGCCGCTTCACCGGTGACTGCCTCGAGGCGGCGCACGCCGGAGCTGACGGCACTGTCGCCGAGAATGCGCACCAGCCCGATATCACCGGTCGCAGACACATGCGTGCCGCCGCAGAGCTCGATCGAATAAGGCTTGCCGGTCTTGGCGCCATGCAGGCCTTGGCCCATGGCCACGACACGCACTTCGTCACCGTATTTCTCACCGAACAGCGCCATGGCGCCCTCAGCACGGGCATCGTCGACGCTCATCAGACGCGTCGTGACAGGCGAATTCTGCAGAATGATTTCGTTGGCCATATCCTCGACCACCTTCAGCTCTTCTGAAGACATCGGCTTCGGATGCGACACGTCGAAGCGCAGACGATCCGGCGTCACCAGCGAGCCCTTCTGGGCAACGTGGTGGCCGAGCACTTCGCGCAGCGCCTCATGCAGCAGATGCGTTGCCGAATGGTTGGCGCGGATCTGCGAGCGGCGGGCGTGATCGACGGTCATCGCAACCGCATCGCCGGTCTTGATCGTGCCTTCGACGACGGTGCCGATATGCACGAACAGCCCCTCGCCGCGCTTCTGCGTATCGGTGATCTCGATCCTGGCATTGTCGGAAGAGATGATGCCGGCATCACCTACCTGACCGCCGGACTCGCCGTAGAAAGGCGTCTGGTTGACGACGATTTGCACCTTGTCGCCGCTGACGGCCTGCGGAGTAGAGGCGCCATCCTTGACGATCGCCTGGACGACGCCTTCGGCGCTTTCCGTGGCATAGCCGAGGAATTCGGTTGCGCCATGCGCCTCACGCAGCTCGAACCAGATGGTCTCGGTCGCCTTGTCGCCGGAGCCGGCCCAATGCGAACGGGCCTCCGCCTTCTGGCGCTCCATGGCATCGGTGAAGCCGGCGAGATCGACGTTGATCTCGCGGGCGCGCAGGGCATCCTGCGTCAGGTCGAGCGGGAATCCGTAGGTGTCGTAGAGCTTGAAGGCGGTCTCGCCGTCGAGCATATCGCCCTTGCCGAGCGTGGTCGTGGCTTCCGACAGCAGCGACAGGCCGCGCTTCAACGTCGTGCGGAACTTGGTTTCCTCGAGCTTCAGCGTTTCGGTGATCAGCGCTTCGGCGCGCACCAGTTCCGGATAGGCGCGGCCCATCTGCTGGATCAGCGCCGGCAGCAGCTTCCACATCAGCGGTTCGCGGGCGCCAAGCAACTCGGCATGGCGCATGGCGCGGCGCATGATGCGGCGAAGCACGTAGCCGCGGCCTTCCGCGGACGGCAGAACGCCGTCGGCGATCAGGAAGGCGGACGAACGCAAATGATCGGCAATGACCCGGTGGCTGGCGCGCTGGTCGCCTTCAGCCTTGACGCCGGTCGCCTCTTCGGACGCCTCGATCAGCGCGCGGAACAGGTCGATATCGTAATTGTCATGCTTGCCCTGCAGCAGCGCCGCGACGCGCTCCAGGCCCATGCCGGTGTCGATCGACGGGCGGGGCAGATCGACGCGCTCTTCCTTGGTGATCTGCTCGTACTGCATGAAGACGAGGTTCCAGATCTCGATGAAGCGGTCGCCGTCTTCCTCCGGCGAGCCGGGAGGGCCGCCCCAGATATGATCGCCGTGATCGTAGAAGATTTCCGAGCACGGACCGCAGGGACCGGTATCGCCCATCGCCCAGAAATTGTCGCTGGTCGGAATGCGGATGATCCGGTCCTCCGACAGACCGGCGATCTTCTTCCAGAGACCGAAGGCCTCGTCATCGGTGTGATAGACGGTGACCAGCAGGCGTTTGGCATCGATGCCGAATTCCTTGGTGATCAGGTTCCAGGCCAGCTCGATCGCCCGCTCCTTGAAATAATCGCCGAAGGAGAAGTTGCCGAGCATCTCGAAGAAGGTGTGGTGGCGCGCGGTGTAGCCGACATTGTCGAGGTCGTTGTGCTTGCCGCCGGCGCGAACGCATTTCTGCGCCGTCGTCGCCGTCGAATAGGGGCGCTTTTCAAGACCCGTGAAGACGTTCTTGAACTGCACCATGCCGGCGTTGGTGAACATCAGCGTCGGGTCGTTGCGCGGCACGAGAGGGCTCGACGGAACGACTTCGTGGCCGTTGGTCTTGAAATAGTCGAGGAAGGTCGACCGGATATCATTCACACCGCTCATGCTATGCCCTTCAATGCTGCCCACGGCAGGTCAAATCTTAAATCCAGTGGCTTTTATCGTCCGCATTAACCACTGTCCAGCAGGCAAACCCGCCTGCAAAACGAAACGGCCGCATTCCTTGCGAAATGCGGCCGTTTCGAACTCATAACTGCGCTGACGATCAGGGTTCGCCGTCACCATCGCCGTCATTGGCATCGGGACCGCCGTTCTGCAGCTTCTCTGCAAGCAGGCCGGCATTCTGGCGGATCGAAGTCTCGATCTCGCGCATCGTATCCGGATTGTCTCGCAGGAAAATCTTGGCGTTCTCACGCCCCTGCCCGAGCCGCTGGCTGTTATAGGAGAACCAGGCACCTGACTTCTCGACGATGCCTGCCTTGACGCCGAGATCGACCAATTCGCCGGTCTTAGATACGCCTTCGCCGTACATGATGTCGAATTCGACCTGCTTGAAGGGAGGCGCCATCTTGTTCTTGACGACCTTGACGCGCGTCTGGTTGCCAATCACCTCTTCACGCTCCTTGACCGCGCCGATACGGCGGATGTCGAGGCGAACCGAGGCGTAGAACTTCAGGGCGTTGCCGCCCGTCGTCGTTTCCGGAGAACCGAACATTACCCCGATCTTCATGCGGATCTGGTTGATGAAGATGACCATGGTCTTCGACTTCGAGATCGATGCGGTCAGCTTGCGCAATGCCTGGCTCATCAGACGCGCCTGGAGACCCGGCAGGCTGTCGCCCATCTCGCCTTCGATTTCAGCGCGCGGCGTCAGTGCAGCGACCGAGTCGACGACGAGAACATCGACGGCGCCGGAACGAACCAGCGTATCGGTGATTTCAAGCGCCTGCTCCCCGGTATCCGGCTGCGAAATCAGGAGATTGTGCAGATCGACGCCGAGCTTGCGGGCATAGACCGGGTCGAGCGCATGTTCGGCATCGACGAAGGCGCAGATGCCGCCCTTCTTCTGCGCTTCTGCGATGGTCTGCAGCGCCAATGTCGTCTTGCCGGAGCTTTCCGGTCCGTAAATCTCGATGATGCGGCCCTTGGGAAGACCGCCAATGCCGAGTGCGATATCCAGTCCGAGAGAGCCCGTCGAAACAGTCTCGATCTCGACCACGCTCTCATTCGAGCCGAGCTTCATGATAGAGCCCTTGCCGAACGACCGCTCGATCTGAGAGAGTGCCGCTTCAAGTGCCTTGCTTTTGTCCACCGATTTGTCCTCTACAAGCCGCAATGTATTCTGTGACATTCGATCCACCTTTAGGTTATTGAAGCCGCTCTAGCAATGTTGCCGCCGATGCCGATTTTGTACGTGATTTGTTCTCATTACGCAAGTGGCGTCCAAATAATTGAAACGAAAAGGTAAATCAGTACGTGTTCTACATTTGTTTTATTGATGCGGCGCAAGGGCTTAGCAGCGTGACGCGGCCTGACGGCGAGCTGCAGCGGATGGCTCGATTCGGCGAAATCGCCCCCTCTGGAACTCGCGCATGAAGCGCAAGATTCTCGTGCTCGGCGGCGCCCATATCGACCGGCGCGGACGGATATCCGGCGAGACGGCGCCGGGCTCAAGCAACCCGGGATCCTGGTTCGAGGAAGCCGGCGGCGGCGGCTTCAACGCGGCGCGCAATCTCGCCCGCCTCGGCTTCGACGTGACGATGATTTCGCCGCGCGGCGGTGATCCGACCGGCGAGATGGTGACGGAGGCTGCCTATGCAGCCGGCGTCAACGACCGCCCCTTCGTCTTCCTCGACCGCAGGACGCCGAGCTACACCGCGATCATCGAGCGCGACGGCAATCTCGTCATCGCGCTCGCCGACATGGACCTCTACCGCTATTTCTCGCCCCGCCGTCTCGCCATCCGCGCGGTGCGGGAGGCTTTTGCCGCCAACGATCTGATCCTCTTCGACGCCAATCTGCCCGAAGACACGATCGCGGCCATCGTCACCCGTGCAAACGGCCTCGGAAAACCGGTGGCGGCGATTGCCATTTCGCCGGCCAAGGTGGTCAAGCTGAAGGCCTGCGCCGAAGGCATCGACTTCCTGTTCCTCAACGAGGCAGAAGCCACGGCTCTCGCCGGAGCGCGCCCTGATGATGCGGCAGGCTGGGTGTCGCTGCTCGGCGACACCGGATTGAAGGGCGGCGTCGTCACCCGCGGACAGCGCGAACTGATCGCCTTTGCCGGCAAGCAGTCGATCGCGCTGCAGCCGCCCGCAGTCGATAGCGTGGCCGACGTCACGGGCGCCGGGGATTCGCTTGCCGCAGGCGTGCTATCCGCATTCATGAACGGTTTGCCGCTGGAGGAAGCCGTGCGCCATGGCGCTGCGGCAGCAGCCGTCACCGTCCAATCGCCGCTTGCCGTCAGCGAAAAACTGACGCCGGAGCTCCTCCGCGACACGCTGGCCCTTGTTCCGGCCGCCAGAATTCTGCATTGAAGCGCGCTTATCGATGAACTGGAAACGACAATGACGAAACCGATCTCCCCTCTGCTGCCGATCTCCTATTCGAAGGAAGTTGCCGCCGCCAAGCAGCGCGGCGCACCGCTAGTCGCGCTGGAATCGACCATCATCACCCACGGCATGCCCTATCCGGGCAATATCGAGATGGCCCGCAGCGTCGAGGCGATCATCCGCGAACAGGGCGCCATTCCGGCGACCATCGCGGTCATGCACGGTGTCCTGCATATCGGCCTGGAGCCGGAAGAGCTTGAAAGGCTCGCCAAGGAAAAGGACGTCATGAAGGTGTCGCGCGCCGACCTCGCCTTCTCGATCGCCGAGCGCCGCACCGGCGCCACGACCGTGGCCGCGACAATGATTGCTGCGGCGCGTGCCGGCATCAAGGTCTTCGCCACCGGCGGCATCGGCGGCGTGCATCGCGGCGCCGAAGAGAGCTTCGACATTTCGGCCGACTTGCAAGAGCTTGCCCGCACCGGCGTCATCGTCGTCTGCGCCGGCGCCAAGGCGATCCTCGATATTCCGAAAACACTGGAAGTGCTGGAAACCTCCGGCGTTCCCGTCGTCACCTATGAGAACGAAGAATTCCCGGCCTTCTGGTCGCGCAAGTCAGGCCTGAAGAGCCCGCTGACCCTGAACAGCCCGGCGGCAATCGCCAATTTCCAGACGACCCGCGAGCAGCTCGGCATCGATGGCGGCATGCTGATCGCCAACCCGGTTCCGGAAGCCGACGAAATTCCGCGCGAGGAGATGGAGATTTATATCGAGCGTGCGCTCGATAGCGCCGAGCGCGACGAAATCACCGGCAAGGCGGTCACGCCTTACCTGCTCAGCACCATCTTCGACCTGACCGACGGCCAGAGCCTGAAGACCAACATCGCGCTGGTGGAAAACAACGCGCGGCTGGCGGCCGAAATCGCCGTGGCGCTGGACGCCTGAATGAATTGAAAACCCGGGAGGCGGAAACGCCTCCCGTCATTTGCTGTCGAGCGTTTCCTTGACGACGACGGCCAGCTGCTTCAGCGAGAACGGCTTCGGCAGGAAGCCGAATTTCGATCCCTCCGGCAAATTGCGCGCAAACGCATCTTCGGCATAACCGGAAACGAAGACAAACTTCATATCCGGATATGTCTTGCGCAGCTCGCGCAGCAGGCTCGGCCCATCCATCTCCGGCATGACGACGTCGGAAACGACGATATCCACCTTGCCGTCGAGTTCTTCCAGAATGTCGAGCGCCTCGATGCCCGATCCCGCCTCGTGAACCGTATAGCCGCGGGTCTCAAGCATCCGCTTGCCGCCGCGGCGTACCGCCTCCTCATCCTCGACGAGCAGAATGACGGCGTTGCCGGTCAGGTCTTCCGGCTGCTCCGGCTGCACCGCGACAGGCATCTGCACGACGTTGCTGGCAACAGAGCCGTCTGCGCTCCCCTCGGCAGCTATGACCGGCTCAACGATATGGCGCGGCAGGAACACCCGGAAGGTGGTTCCCTTGCCGACTTCGGACTCCGGCTGGATATAGCCGCCGGATTGCTTGACGATGCCATAGACCATCGCCAGCCCGAGGCCGGTTCCCTTGCCCACTTCCTTTGTGGTGAAGAACGGCTCGAAAATCTTGTCCATGATCTCGGGCGCGATACCGGTGCCGGTATCCTTGACCTCGACAAGAACCATGTCCTCGTTCGGCATATAGGAATAGTTGAAGGCCGCGACTTCATCCGCCGTCACATTGCGTGTCCGCACCGTCAGCTTGCCGCCTTCGGGCATGGCGTCGCGGGCGTTGACGCAGAGGTTGATCAGCACCTGTTCAAACTGAGAGAGGTCGGTTTTGACGGGCCAGAGATCGCGGCCATATTCGACATCGAGCTTGACGTTGGTGCCCGACAGCAACCGGTCGACCAGCATGCGCAGATCGCCGACGACATCGGTCAGATTGAGCACTGAAGGCCGCATCGTCTGCTTGCGCGAGAAGGCCAACAGCTGGCGCACCAGCACCGCCGCGCGGTTGGCGTTACGCTTGATTTCCATCAGGTCGGCGAAGCTCGCATCGGCCGGCCTCGCCTGCAGCAGCAGGTGGTCGGAGGATAGCAGGATCGCCGTCAGCACGTTGTTGAAGTCATGTGCGATGCCGCCCGCCAGGGTGCCGACGGCGTTCATCTTCTGCGTCTGCGCCATCTGTGCCTCGAGCGCCTTCTGCTCGGTCACCTCGACGGCATAGACGATCGCCGCCTCTTCCGGCGCCTCATCGCTCTGGTCGATGACGGCATTGATATAGAAGCGGAAATGGCGCGCATCGTCATCAGGCGTGCGGGAATCGATCGGCGGAATGTCGCCCTGCCGGTCCTTGGCCGCGTCGAGCGCGCTCTGCAGCCGTTCACGGTCGCTTTGCTGGACGATTGCCTCAAGCCGTGCGCCATTGTCGACGTCATCGCGGGATACGAGGCCGGAGAACAGCTTCAGGAACGGCGCATTGGTGCGCAGGATCCGGCCTTCGCCATCAACCGACGCGATCGCCATCGGCGTATTGTTGAAGAAGCGGGTAAAGCGCATGACGGCGGCCGAGGCGGATTGCTCGTTCTCGGTGCCCGGCTCGCGCCGCAGCACGATCGTCCGGCTTTCGCCCGGCGCACCGTCGCGCATCGACGTGACGCTGTGGACGATCTGCACTGGCAGGCTCTGGCCGTTCGACTTCTTCAGATCGAGATCCAGCGTATCGGTCTTCTTCAGACCCGGCTCGGCCTGAACCGACTGGATCAGTGCCAGTCCCTCGCCCGCCACCACGTCGCCGATCGTCATCGAGCCCGGAATGAATTTCGTGAGGTCAAGACCAAGCCATTCGGCCAGCGTCGCGTTGAGATAGAAAATCTCGCCCTTGCGTCCGGCGGAAAAGAAGCCGGCCGGTGCATGGTCGAGATAGTCGATGGCGTTCTGCAACTCCTTGAAGAAGCGCTCCTGATCGTCGCGCTCCGAAGTGATGTCGCTGATCTGCCAGATATGCAGCGGCTTGCTGCCGCTCTCCTCGGTCTTCAGCGTCCGCGCCTTCAGACGGTACCAGTGCGCCCCAGAACCATTCGGCGATGGTCCGAGCGCCCGCAGCAGCCGGAACTCTTCCTGCCCTTCACGGCCCTCGCGCAGCCCGTTCGACAGACGGTAGAGCGCCTCATTGGACTCGCGGTGACGCGACAGCAGCGCTTCCAGCGTCTGCACCTCGGTTGCCTTGCGCGCGCCGGTCAGTTTTCCATAGGCGCCGTTGGCATAGATGATCCGGCCCTTGTCGTCCGTGATCAGCGAACCATCCGGGTGACTGTTGAGAAACGAGCGGGCCAGGCTGTCGGACTGGCGCTGGGGCATCACTTCTATGAAGCCGATCACCGAAGACACCAGAAAGAAGATGCCGACCATCGCCAGCACGCCGAGAACGCCGAGCACCATCTCGTTGTCGAGCGAACTCTTGAACACCACGAAGGCGGCGGCAGCGGCGATCAGCACCAGCGCCAGGAGGATGATGCGGATAGCCGTGCCGGAACGTCCTCCTCGATCCACGATCGGGGAATTGTAGTCGTCAGCCTGACGCGGTGTCGTCATCTAGTCCTCGCATGCGCCGATCCGGCATGGCGCTTTGTCACCGGAAGACAAAGCAGGAATCAGGCGTTCGTTCCTTCTTAGCAATTTGTAGGCCTTGCAAAAACAGTGCCGTACCGCCGGAACGCTTGAATTCACAAGGAACAGCGCCAGTTTCGCAAGCCATCGGGCTTCTGAGGCGATCTTCTCGCACGGGCGTGACTGGACAAGCACACAGCCTATTGCCTAAGGAACTGAAAAGCCTTCATGATGCGGCCTGCGTATAGGGGAGTTTAAGATCATGTTTGACAGCGTAGTGAGCGACTACGGCAGCCGTTTCCTCCTAGCAGCAGGTGGCGTCGGCCTTGGCCTGGTCGTCCTGATCGGCGTACTCTGGCTGATGCGCAACCGCGCACCCTCGCCTTTCGTGCGCGGCGGCAAGAACCGCCAGCCCCGCCTGCAGGTTCTTGACGCCGCTGCCGTCGATACCCGCCGCCGCCTCGTGCTGGTGCGCCGCGACGACGTCGAGCACCTGATCATGATCGGCGGCCCCAGCGATATCGTCATCGAAAGCCGCATCCTGCCTGAGGGCGCCGAACAGGCGAAACCGTCGTCGGAGTTCCGCCCGGCGCCGGTTGCACCACCTGCAGCTCCCGTAACCGAACGGCGCCCGGCCGTGGCCGAACGCCCTGCACTCCGCGCGGTTCCCGAACAGCGGCCGCAGCCCCGGGTTGAACCGAAGCCGGAACCAGTGGCGATCTTCGACGAGGAAGAGGCCGAGCCCTACATCCCTGCCCCTGCCCCTGCCCCTGCCCCCGCTCCGGCACCTTTCATCGAGCCGCGCCGCCCGCAACCCATCGCGCCCGCCGCTACAGCGCCCGCCTTCGCTCCGGCTCCCGCTCCGGCCATCACCGTTCCTCCGGTCATTGCCGCGGCAGAAAGCCGTGTCCCGCCGACGATCACCGTCCGCCCGATGGAGCAGCCGCAACCGGCACAGTCGCTCGAAACCACCAATGCCGCCGATATCCTGGATGCCGCTCGCGCCCGCGTCCTGCCGCAACAGGCGCGTATCGAACCCGAAGTGCTGACACCGCCGGCACAAAGCCTTCCGACGGTTTCGGAGGGCCATCCGGTGGTGACCGCCGACGCGGGAGCGCCGCCACAGCAGCAGAAAGGCGATTTTCAGCGCATTCTCGAAGAAGAGATGAACACCACGCTGGCCGCCGAACGTGTGGTCCAGCCGGTGCAATCCATTCAGAGCACGCCGATCCGCACCATTACGCCGCAGCCGGTCAACCTGCAGCGCCGTGACCCGGAAGCACCGCCGGTCACCGGCGCCGATGCCGAACTGCAGAAAGAAGTCGCGCGCATCTTTGGCGAGATGAGCGTCAACCGAGACAAGTAATCGGTCAGCCGGAGCACCAAAACGAAAAAGGCACCGCAATGCGGTGCCTTTTATTTTATGCCTGCTCCCAGGACGCTTATTCGTCGCGGTAAACCTTTTCGCGGCGCTCGTGGCGTTCCTGCGCTTCGATCGACAGTGTGGCGATCGGGCGGGCGTCGAGACGCTTGAGGCCGATCGGCTCGCCGGTTTCTTCGCAGTAGCCGTAAGTGCCTTCCTCGATCCGCTGCAGGGCAGCATCGATCTTGGAAATCAGTTTTCTCTGACGGTCACGCGCCCGAAGTTCGATAGCGCGGTCTGTTTCGGAAGATGCCCGATCCGCGAGGTCGGGATGGTTGGCGCTTTCTTCAGCGAGATGATCCAGTGTCTCGCGCGCTTCTCTAAGGATGTCATTTCGCCATGCGACCAGCTTCGTGCGGAAGTATGCTCGCTGGTTTACGTTCATGAACTCCTCGTCTTCCGAGGGAACGTAGCTGCTAAGATCGATCTTCTCACTCAACGCGATTCTCCTGAAGAACATCTCATGTGGCGGGCTGTATATCTCATGCGCCAATATCGATTCAAGCCAAATACGACATGTAAACAGATTTTTAAATCTGTCATATTTTTAGGCTAACAGTCTATTTTCTCACCACTATTCCAGATTCGCTTTCTCACCCTGCCTTCAACAAGCCGTGTAGGCCAAGCGCTTTTGCACCACCACGGCACGTCACCGGTTGACGCCGGCAATACCCGGCGGCTACTGAAAAGGCTCCTTCGCACGTGGATTTTTCTATGGCCGCAACCTTGCATACGCCTTCGCGAATCTACCTGTTGCGGCATGCCGAAGCCGCCTGGGCGCAGCCCGGAGAACGCGATTTCGACCGCGCCCTGAGCGAAAAGGGATACGGCGATGCCGAGATCCTCGCCGACCGTGCAGCGGACAAGGGCTATCGTCCGGACATTATCCTGAGCTCGACGGCGAAACGCTGCCGCCAGACGGCCGATGCTGTTCACCGCGCCATGGGGCTATCGCTGGAGCTGCGCTATATCGACGAACTCTATAACGCTGCCCCCAATGTCTATATCGAGCTCCTCGATACGCAGGAAGCCAATGCGGTGATGCTCGTCGGCCATAATCCGACGATCGAGCAGACGCTGGAAGCGCTGATCGGCCACGAACAGCTGCTGCGCGCCCTGCCCGGCGGCTTTCCCGCAGGCGGCCTTGCGGTTCTGGATTTCAACGCCGCGGCCGCCGCCTGGAAGCTGCGTGAATTTCTGAGCAGCTGACGAGGTTGCATGCCGGTTCTTTTTCCGGCGGCCTCGCCATCCTATATGCTTGAGCAATGACAACCGGGACACCGCCTTGCCGCCAAGCTTGACCTCCTTCGCTGACGATGCCCGCATCGCTCTCGACAATCTCACCGACCGTGCCACGGGCCTGGTCAATCCAACCGTCCGTCTCGGCGTCACCGGTCTTTCCCGTTCCGGCAAGACGGTCTTCATCTCCTCCCTGGTCCATAACCTCCTGCATGGCGGCCGCCTGCCGCTGTTCGAACCGGTGCAATCGGGCCGCGTTTCGGCGATACGTCTCGAAGAGCAGCCCGATGACGGCGTTCCGCGCTTTCAATATGAGGACCATATCCGGGCGCTGGTGAAGGATCGCGTCTGGCCGGACTCCACCCGCGCCATCTCGGAGCTGCGGGTCACCATCGACTATCAGAGCGCCAGCGGCTGGAACCGCATGTTTTCGCCAGGGCGCCTGTCGATCGATATCGTCGACTATCCGGGCGAATGGCTGCTCGACCTGCCGCTGCTCGCCAAGGATTTCCGCACCTTCAGCGAGGATACGCTGGCGCTCGCCCGAACCGGCATCCGCGCCGAACTCTCGAAGACCTGGCTCGAGCTCACGCAGACAGCAGATATTCACGCGGCCGCGGACGAAATGCAGGCCCGAGACCTCGCAAGTTCCTTTGCCGCCTATCTGAAGGCCTGCAAGGCAGACGAACGTTCGCTCTCGACGTTGCCACCCGGCCGTTTCCTCCTGCCGGGCGATCTCGACGGCTCACCGGCACTGACCTTCGCGCCGCTGCTCCTGCCCGCGGACGGCCGAGCTGAAAAAGGCTCGCTCTGGGCGATGATGGAGCGGCGCTACGAGGCCTACAAATCGGTCGTCGTCAAACCGTTCTTCCGCGAGCACTTTGCCCGTCTCGACCGCCAGATCGTGCTTGTCGATGCGCTGCAGGCAATCAACCGCGGCCCCGAAGCCGTGCAGGATCTCGAACGGGCGTTGACAGACGTGCTGGCCTGCTTCCGTCCGGGCACCAACTCGCTCCTCTCCTCGCTTCTCGGCCGCCGTATTGACCGCGTGCTGGTCGCCGCCACCAAGGCCGACCACCTGCATCACGAAAGCCACGACCGGCTCGACGCCCTGACGCGGCGCCTCGTCGAACGCGCCGTCCACCGCATCGGCATGGCCGGCGCGGGCATCGACGTCATGGCGCTTGCCTCGGTGCGCGCCACCCGCGAGGCGACCGTCAGGCGCGACGGACACGACCTGCCTGTGATCGTGGGCACGCCGATCGATGGCGAGACGATCGGCGGCGAGCGTTTCGATGGAATCCGCAAGACCGCTATCTTCCCCGGAGACCTGCCCGAGAACCCCGAAAGCCTGTTCGCAGCCATTGAATCCAATGCGGGAGATATCCACCTCCCGGATGTTAACGTCGTCCGCTTCAGGCCGCCGCAGCTCGAGGAAACCGGTGGCGGCATCAAGCTCTCGGTGCCGCATATCCGCCTCGACCGCGCCATGCAGTTCCTGTTTGGAGACCGTCTCGCATGAGCAAGTCCAGTCCAGAAAATGCCGCTGGCAACACGCGCAAACCTGCAGCCTTCGTTTACGAAGACGAGCCTCGCCCGCTAGAAGCGGCTGTGCCGGTGCAGCGCCGCAAGCCATCCAGCTTCGAGGCCGACGTCGTCCTGACGCCGGATGAGGATGATCCCTTCATCAACCCCGACAAGGATGCCGCGCCGCTTCCAGTCGCAATGCCGCGCAGACGCCGCACGTCCTTCGCAAAGATCGCCGGAGCGGCTTTCGGCGTGCTTTTGTCGCTCGCCTTCGGTCTCTGGACCGACAGCCTGATCCGCGACCTCTTTTCCCGCGCCGACTGGCTGGGTTACGCCGCCCTCACCGCCCTTGCGATCGGCATCCTTGCCGTGATCGGTATCGTCATCCGCGAGACCGCGGGCATGATGCGGCTCGCCGCCGTCCAGACGATCAAGGCGGAGGCCGAGGCGGCAATTCTGGAAACCAAGCCGGCCAAGGCGCGCAGTCTCGTCAACCGGCTAGCGGCAATGCTTTCGGCAAAGCCCGAGACAGCCAAGGGCCGCGCCACGCTGAAGGCCTCGGAAAACGATATCATAGACGCCCCGCATCTGGTGGCGCTTGCCGAACGCGAGTTGCTCGGACCGCTCGACCGTCAGGCGCGCGCATTGATCGTCAATTCCTCGAAGCGCGTCTCGATCGTCACCGCCGTCAGCCCGCGCGCTATCGTCGATCTGCTCTACGTGCTGTATGAGGCATCGCGGCTGATCCGCGCCATGGCGGAGCTCTATGGCGGGCGGCCGGGCACGCTCGGCATGATCAGGCTAATGCGCGACGTGCTTGCCCATCTCGCGGTCACCGGCTCGATCGCCGTCGGCGACAGTCTGGTGCAGCAGGTTCTCGGCCATGGACTGGCGTCGAAGCTCTCAGCGCGCCTTGGCGAAGGCGTCATCAACGGCCTGATGACGGCCCGCATCGGAATCGCCGCCATGGATCTCTGCCGCCCGCTGGCATTTCACGCCCTGAAGCGGCCGGGAATCAGCGATTTCATCGGCGATCTCACGCCTTCGATATCGGGCCGCGACCAGCAGAAGTAATCCCCACGGGTTTTTCTCAGCTTCCTCGCCTGACGCAACGGAAGCAATCAGGAAACCTATATTTTTCATAGGCGTAGCTACCCAGGTTGAAGGCTATCCGGGCGCCAGAAATCCCTATTTTCCAGAGCCTTTCGCCAGCCCGGAAACCAACCATTAACCATTATTCGGCAAAACTCTGAGGCAGTAGCGGGTAGGTGTGCCAAGGAAAATCCATGTATTTGCGCAAGCTTCTTTTCGTCTGCGGCCTGGCCGCCGTGGCTCTGTCGCCAATGGCTGACGTCACTCCTGCAGCAACCGCTGCGACACGCGATAAGGCCTTCTTCGAATCGGTGGCCGGATCCTGGCGTGGACCGGGCGAAATCGTTGCCGGGAAGTACAAGGGCACGAAGTTCACCTGCAACCTGGTCGGCTCCTCGGTTACAGATGGCACCGGTATAAAGCTTGACGGCTCCTGCCGCGTCGGCGTCTTCAAACAGCCGATGACCGCGACGATCACCCAGTCGGGCAGCAGCTACAAGGGACAGTTCCTGGATGGCGCCGCCGGCAAGGGTCTGGACGTTGTATCCGGCACCGTCACCCCGGATACCGTCGTCGTTGGTCTCAACCGCTCCAAGCTGAACGGCGCGATGATCGCCCGCATCCGCGATGACAAGACGATGAACGTTACCGTCTCAGTCAAGGTCGAAGACCGCATGATTCCGGTGATCGGCCTCACCCTCACCCGTCAGCTGGACGAGATGACGGTCGGCTCAGTCCAGTAAGACGGAACATCCTCAGGGCACACCCAGGCGGCGGATTTTCCGCCGCTTTCCGTTTCAGGGTTCCCGCCACCACTCGAAGCTGGCATCAGCGATTTCGATGCCCTGCACATCGGCAGTAGCGAGCCAATCCCGAACCGTCCGCCCCTTCACCAGAAGATCTCCCGCGAAATCAGCAAGCGGCATCAGCACGAAGCCGCGATCCGTCATGCGTGGATGCGGTAGCTCCAGCCGCGGCGCTTCCTGCTCGACACCTTCGTAGGTCAGAACGTCGATATCGAGCGTGCGAGGGCCCCAGCGCTCGATCCGCTCGCGCTTCATCTCCCGCTCGATCTCAAGACAGACATCGAGCAGTGCCTCCGGCGCCAGAGACGTCTCGACCCCGGCACAAGCATTGAAGAAGAAGGATTGATCGGTCTTGCCCCATGGCGGCGTCCGGTAAAGCCTGGACACTGCTGTCACCCGGCAATCGTCCCGCATATCGAGCCGCTGTAGTGCCGAAGCCATCGCGCTGACGGGATCGCCGATATTGCCGCCGAGACCGAGTGTGGCCGCCTTGAAACGATCAGTGTGCAAAATGTTCGACGCTCACCTGAACGAAATCCAGCACGCCCGGAACTGGCGCGCTCGGCTTGCGCACCGTAATCTTTGCGCGGGTGATCTGGTGAAAGCGCTCACAGAGCCCCTTGGCGATATCAAGCGCCAGCGCCTCGATCAGATAGCGCCGCTTGCCGACGACGATCTCCTCGATGACGGTGAAGGCGATACCGTAATTGACGGTATCCTCGATCGAATCGCTTTCCAGCGCCTTTCCGGCAGTCACATCGAGTTCGGCATCGACGAAGAAGCGCTGCCCGAGAAACTCTTCCTCGTCATGCACGCCGTGGCGCGCGAAGAACGCACAGTTCTGCATCAGGATCGTGTATTTCATAGTCATTGGCCCCGGCGTCCTTCGTAATTTCGGCGTGCCCCCAGCATAGCATCGGCAACAGCCAGCGCATCCCTGTTGATTGCGACATTGTGGACCCGGAAAACCGCAGCCCCCGCCAATCTGAGCAGCGCGCTGCTGGCCGCCGTCGCCGCATCGCGATCGGCGGCATCCCGGCCGGTCGCCGCGCCGATGAAGCGCTTGCGCGAGGTCCCGGCGAGCAACGGAAAGCCGAAGCGCGACAGCTCCGCAAACCGCGCCATCAACTCGAAATTCTCATCCGCCGTTTCCTTGGCGAAACCGAAGCCTGGATCGAGAACGATCTGCTCGTTGGCAATCCCGGCCTCGCTTGCCAGTGCCAGCGACCGCTCCAGGAACACTGCCTGATCGGCGACCATATCTGGCAGCTTCTCGCGCTCGCGGCCCGTATGCATGATGCACACGCCGGCATTCGCCTTCGCAACAACGCCGGGCATCGCCAGATCCTTCTGCAGCCCGAACACGTCGTTGACGATATGGGCGCCGGCTTGGATGGCGAGCCTTGCGGTCTCCGCCCGGTAGGTATCGACAGAAATCAGCGCCTCGGTCTTGCCGCGCAGCGCCTCGATGACGGGCAGCACGCGCCGCTGCTCCTCGGCCGCATCGACCTTGGCGGCACCCGGCCGCGTCGACTCGCCGCCGATGTCGATGATCTCAGCACCTTCGGCCACCGCCGCCAGCGCGTGCGCGACGGCTGCATCGGCGTGATCGTACTTCCCGCCATCGGAAAACGAGTCCGGCGTCACGTTGACGATCGCCATGATCACGCTCGTTGCGCCGAGCGTCAATTCGCGGTCATGGGCGACCCGCCATCGGCTGACCTGAAGCTCACTCACCGGCGTTTATCCTATTGATAATAAAAAATCCTGCGCCTATTGCGCTCGCGGTGGCTATGCCCCAAGCTCCGCCAAACTTCAACATGGGTCACCGTCTAGAATGCCTTCCGCATCGCCGAATATGCGTCTTCTCCTTGCTTTTTCCATGACGATTGCCCTTTGCACCTCAGCGTCGGCCGAAGTGGTCGCCACGAAGAGCTATTCCTATTTCGACATCCGCGGCAAAACCGCCGACGAGCTCGACCAGCAGCTCAGCACCCGCGGCCCGACGGCCAACGGTTCATCCGCCCGCCACCCCGGCGCCACCAAGATCCGCTTCGGCGGAGAAGCCACCTATGTCCAGCACAACGCACGCTGCAAGGTCGGCAGCGCCAAGGTCACCGTCCATACTCAGATCATCCTGCCGCGCTGGCGTAACCGCAAGGGCGCGACGAAGGATCTGTCGATGATCTGGGATGCGCTATCGAGCGATATCAAGCGCCACGAAGAGCGCCACGCCGAAATCGCCAGAACACAGGCACGCGCCATGGAGCGCGGCATTCTCGCGCTTCCCGCACAGCGCAACTGCGAGGCAATGCAGGAGTTGGTATCGGAAGAATCCACTCGCGGCATAGACGAGCACGACCGCCTTCAGGCGCGCTTCGACAAGGTCGAAGCGGTCAATTTCCAGAATCGGATGATGCGGCTGCTCAACAACCGACTCAAATCATCCGGCGGCAAAAACTAGCGCATTTGCGGGCAAAATACGACGAAAGATCGTTAGCTGCACAACGAAACCTGTGCGAAACTTGCGTCCTCCCCAGCCTCTCAATGGTGAAAATTAGCGATAGGCGACTCAACTGAGGCGCGCTAATATGAACACATTCGAAAGTTCAGGGCTGAACAGCCTGATCTTTCTGTCGCTGGGTTCTCCTGGCGCGTTCCAAGCCGCGGACGGTCCTCCCTCGTCCGATGGTTATGCGCCCGCCTCGCCTCGCTCGTCATCCGGCGCGCGAGGCTTTTTTTGGCGAGATCAGGCCTGGCGTTCCGGCACGTGAACCGTCAGCCCATCCAGCACAGCCTTCATGCGGATCTGACAGGAGAGGCGCGAGGTTGGGCGGACGTCGAAGGCGAAGTCCAGCATGTCTTCTTCCATGGCTTCGGGCGGGCCGACGCGCTCGACCCATTCTTCGTCGATATAGACATGACAGGTGGCGCAGGCGCAGGCGCCGCCGCATTCGGCTTCGATGCCCGGGACGGAATTGCGCACGGCATTTTCCATGACGGTGGAACCCTGATCGACGTCAAGGTCAAAGCGCGTGCCGTCGAAGGCGACAATGGTCAGTTTGGGCATGGTGATTTCCGGTAACCGTATTGAGGGAGGATCAGAATTTTTCTTCCAACAAATCTGCGAGGCAGTCAACATCGACCGCCCCGGCAGTGTCATCCCATACTTAAAAGCGACAGGCTTGCTTGATTGCGGCATGCCGCTGGTCACAAAAAGACCCGCTGCTCATCGGAAACAGATAGGCCTGTTCCGGAATGATGCAGCGGGTCCAGCTTTGCGACTTATGCCAGCTCTTAGCGGCTCAGCTTCAGGATGAAATTCTCGGCCTCGACGACAGCAGCACCGACGGCTGCCATCGATGCGGCGTCACCAGCATTGTCCTCAAGCGTTTCCGCCGTCTCCGACACCCGGAAAGCACCGACAGCGCTTGCCGCGCCCTTCAGCCGGTGCGCGGCTGCGACGATCTTCTGCGCCTCTCCAGAGGCGATCTCTCCGAGACACGCGCGTGCCTGGCGCGCAAACATCTGGAGGACTTCGATTTCGAGGGCCTTGTCGCCCATCGTCTGCTTTGCAAGATGCACCAGGTCGATCGGACGGACCTTTGAGGGGCAAGGCCCCTTCGAATTATCCGGCGCCTCGAACGCGATACTGACTGCTGCCATGTGCCAAACTCCCGTCTTTATCCCCGCGGTTGAACTCTACAGTGCGGTTGGAGAGTGGCGATCGCGTTAAATTCCGGCACATTGAGGGCGGGATTCTGGCGCTATGGTTAATATCCGTTAAACATCGCTAAATTATTGGTTTTTCAACAGGCTCTGCCGTTAAATCATGTTAACAACCCATTAACGGCAGGTGATTAGCAAGCCTTCGTTAATTGTCTACGAAGCCCGGATGTGTCACTACGATACTGGTACAGTGGGTTTGTGCTACGCGCCTTTGCGGGCCAAGTGGATAATGGTAATGTTTTGATACCGTCCGTTTGAAAAAGCGGCTATCCACTCTGAAATGACATGCTTATCCGTCCGTCGTCTTGGATGGGAAGGTCAGAGGCAAAAGGTTGACGTCCGGACGCGGCGATGTCCGGACCAGCGGCTGAACCGGCTGAGATGTAACGAGGCGTAACGGAATGGCGAACAACAAGTACAACGAGTCGATCGAGGACAAGGCGTTCAAAGCATTGGACGAAGCGCTCCAGATCGATTTCAGCCAGCAGAAAGCGCCGTCTCGCAGCGGCAAAACGCCCGACGCCCCGGAGGCCAATGTGTCTGAGAACCCATCTGCGCGTAATCAGCAGGACCAGGACGACAGCCAGCGCCGCCGCGGCCGCTCAAAGGCTGCAGAGCAGCAGGCACCCCGCGCTCCCGCCTTTGCCCCGGCAAACGATGCCAACCGCAACACGCCCGCTTCGCTTCTGAAGTCGCTCGACGGCAGCTCGACGCGCGTCGCCGTGCGCAACGCCACTCTGTTTTCGCTGATCTGGATTGTCGGCGGCATCGGTCTGATGTCCCTGCTCTATTCGCCGCAGATTTGGCAGATCCGTTCGGTCGCCGATCTGGTCGGCCTGCCTGGCGTGATTGCCGGCATCGTCGGCATCATCGTTCCCGTGCTGCTGTTCTACGCCTTCGCGATCATGATTTCGCGTGCCCAGGACATGCGCAACGCCGCCCGCTCGATGGCTGAAGTGGCCCTGCGTCTCTCCGAACCGGAAACGATCGCCTCCGAGCGCATCATGACCGTCGGCCAGGCTGTGCGCCGCGAAGTGTCCGCCATGAACGAAGGCATCGAGCGCACTATTGCGCGCGCCTCCGAGCTGGAAACCCTTGTCCATTCTGAAGTCAACGCGCTGGAGCGCAGCTACGCCGATAACGAACTGCGCGTGCGCGGCCTCGTCCACGAGCTCGGCTCCGAACGCGAAGCGATCGTCAATCACGCCGAGCGCATCCGCAGCTCGATCGTCGGCGTTCACGACCAGCTGAAGGAAGACCTGTCGCTGGCGACGGAAGAAATCGCCGTCCGCCTCTCGACCTCGGGCGAAGCCTTCGCCTCGATGATCGATACGCGCGCTGCGACGCTCACCGAAAAGTCGGAAGCCGCCATCCAGTCGCTCGGCTCGCTGCTGGCCGTCAAGACCGATTCCCTGCTGCAGACCCTGACCTCGTCGGGCTTTGCGCTGGCCCATGAATTCGACACCCGCCTGGATACGCTGACGTCGAGCCTCAGCGAACGCGGCGAGCACCTGCTCAGCCAGTTCGAGACGCGCGCTTCCACCATGGACAGCAGCGCCGAGAAGCTGAACGCGGCGCTCAACGACCGCGCCCGCCAGCTGAACGAAATCCTGATTGCCCGCACCCGCGAGATCAACGAGACGCTGACCGGCAGCGAACGTGAGATCACCGGCTCGCTGGATGGCGTGCTTGCCAAGCTCAACAGCGCTCTCGACGAGCGTGGCCAGAGCTTCCGCCAGAGCCTGCAGTCCAGCGCCGACGACGCGATCATGGATCTCGACCTGCGTTCGGGCTTCTTCGAAGAGCGCCTGCAGAGCACGGTCGCGCAGATGTCCACCGCTTTCGACGAACGCGTCGCCGAATTCGCCACCGCTTTCGACAAGCGCGCAGGTTCTCTCGACACCAAGCTGATGGAAAGTCTCGCCCGCATCAACGAGACGCTGGCTGGCGGTTCGGAATCGCTGGATGGCATCCTGACCTCGAGCATCGAGCGTCTCGGCGCATCGCTGACCGACCAGTCCTTCGCGCTGGCAACGGCATTCGGCACCGGCCAGGAAGTTCTCGAAAGCTCGCTCGGCAGCAAGGTCGATGAGATTTCCGAAGCGCTGGCCACCCGCACCAAGGAAATCAACCAGACGCTGAAGAGCGCCTCTGGTGAAGTCAACGAAGCGCTGGCAGCAGGCATGGCCGATTTCCACGGCAGCCTCGCAGGCCGCACCAGTGAATTCTCCGCAGCGCTGCAGGGCGCTACCGGCGAGATCACCAACGCGCTGGCCACCGGCACGTCCGAATTGCATGCCGGCCTTGCCGACCGCACCGCAGCCCTGTCGTCTGCCCTCCACAACGCCACCGGCGAAATCTCGCTGGCACTGGCAGCAGGCACTTCGGAACTGCACAACAACCTTCAGGCCCGCTCGACCGAATTCCGTGACACGCTGCTGTCGACGACATCGGAACTGACGGCAGCGGTCTCTTCAGGCACCGAGCAGATTACCTCGGCCTTCGGCCGCGCCGACGACCTGAACACTGTCATCTCCGAGCGCGCCGCAGCGATCACGACGGCCCTGGATTCCGCCCATGAGCGCATCGACAGCGCCATGGCCGAACGCGCCAACGCTCTGGAAAGCACGCTCTCCGGTCACCACGACCGTGTCGCCGACGCTCTCGACGAACGCACAATGGCACTCGCTATCTCGCTCGACTCCGCTCAGGAGCGCTTTGAAAACACCATGTCCGAACGCAGCAATGCGCTCGTCGATGCCATGGCAGGTCACCATGACCGTCTGTCGGACTCGCTCGACGAGAAGACTATGGCAATGGCGATTTCGCTGGATGACAGCCAGAGCCGTTTCGACAGCGCCCTGGAAGCCCGCGCCAATGCCATGCTGGACACGGTTGCCGGCGCCGAAGCCCGCGTTGCCGGCGCCTTCGCCGACAAGTCGGAAGCCATCCGCAGCGCCTATATCGACAGCCAGGAACGCCTCGAACGCTCGCTGAGCGACCACGCGGCCGCCCTGCACTCTTCGCTGTCGAGCAACAGCGACCGTATCGAGACCGTCACCGGCGATGCAGCCGCACGCCTGCAGACGCTGACCGGCGAAGCCGCCGATCGTATCGAGGCCGTTACCGGTGATGCCGCTGCCCGCATGCAGTCGCTGACGGGAGAAGCTGCCGATCGCATCGAAGCCGTCACCGGCGATGCTGCGCAGCGCCTGCGGACATTGACCGGCGAGGCCGCCGACCGCATCGAGGGTGGCCTGGCATCGGCGCATGACCGCATCCGCTCGACCCTCGAAGACCGCACTAACGCCATCAGCCTGGCGCTCGGCGAAGCCCATGCGCAGATCAGCGACACGCTGTCGGAGCAGGCAACGACGATCAGCGCCTCTGTCGCCGCCAGCGCCAGCATGCTGGAAATGTCGCTCGAAGATCACGAAGCTTCGCTGCGTCAGACGATCGACAACAGCGCACGCGCACTCGACGAACGCCTGCGCGATGGCGCAGGCCAGATCGCCGGACGCTTCCAGGGTGCCGCCGACGAGATCTCGCGCTCGGCTGAAACCTTCTCTGCTCATCTCGACCAGTCGGTCGGCAGCATGACGGAACGCTTCTCCGAAACCGGCTCGCGCGTCGAAGCCGGCCTCTCGGCGCTCGAAAACCGCATCCGCGATGGCGTCGGTGGTGTTGCCGAACAGGTCGATGCCGCCGGTACGCGCCTCTCGGAGACGCTCTCCGACAGCATCAACCAGCTGCGCGAACTTGGCGATGACGCCGCCCTGCGCGTCACCACCGTTCTCGAAAGCACCAGCGACACGCTGTCTGGCGCAATCGACGAACGCACCGCCAATCTTGCAGCCACGCTCGATGAGCGCGCACGCAGCCTTTCCGCCTCGATCGATGCACAGGCCGCAGGTCTTACGTCGAGCCTCGACGGCCGCGCGTCTCAGCTGACGTCGTCGATCGAAAGCAGCTCGGCCAATCTGACCGCAGCCCTGGACGAGCGCACCGCGCGTCTTGCCTCCTCGCTCGATGATCGCACCAACCGCCTTGCCACCTCGCTCGATGAGCGCACGGCAACGCTTTCGTCGTCGATCGACGAGCGTACCGCCAATCTCGGCGACACCATGGACCGCGGCGGTGAACGTCTCGGCGAACGCCTGTCCACCATGGACCGGGCGCTGACCATGGGTCTCGACGCCGTCAACCAGACGATCGAAGGCAAGGCCGCCGGCCTCGCCTCGACGCTGCGCAACGCTGTGGCCGATGCCGCTCAGGGCATGGATGCCGAAGCACAGCGCACCGCAGACCTGATGGGCCGCACCGGCCAGCAGTTCACCGAAACACTGGATAACAAGACCGGCGAGTTCGCCCGCTCCATGGACGAGCGCTCCGAGCAGATCGTCGGCCGCGTTTCCGAGGCGCAGAACCGCCTCGCAGGCCAGGCCGCCGCCGTCGCCCAGACCTTCTCCGAAGCCGGCAACGCCATCGTCAACAAGGTTGCCGAAGCCGAGACCCTGGTCAGCGGCCAGGTCAACGCCATCTCGCAGGCTCTCTCCGACGCCCAGTCGTCGCTTGAGACCCGCGGCGACGCCATCCGCACGACGATCACCAGCGCCAGCGAAGGTATCGCCAGCACCATGTCGAATGTCGACCGTGCGCTCGAAGCCCGCAGCACGGCGATCCGCACCGGTCTGGAAGATCGTGCCCGCGAAATCGACGCGTCGCTGACCGATGTCGAGAAGGCTCTCGAAGCCCGCGGCACCTCGATCCGTGCAACGCTCGACGAGCGCACCCGCGAACTGAACTCGATGCTGGCCGGCCGCTCCTCCGAGCTCTCGCGCCTCATCGACGAGACCGCCCGCCCGATGATCGAGCGTTATGCCGAGACCGGACACGAGGCCGCCGCCCGCATCGCCGCTGCTGCCGAGCAGAGCGCCGATCGCCTGCGTGCCGAAAATGCCGCTCTCGCCAACGCCATTGCCGCCCGCACGGAAAGCGCCTCGACGGCCGTCAACGCCATCGAGACCAGCCTGCTTGCCAACGTCAATTCGCTGATCGAGCGCCTCTCTGATAACAGCGCCTCGATGGCGCTGATGATGAACCGCGCCGCCCAGGATCTGACCGACGTCGACGGCCGCCTCGGCGACACGACCTCGCGCTTCACGGACTCGGCTGCCAAGGCTGCCGAAATGGTCTCCGCCTCCACCCGCCTTCTCGAAGGCAAGGTCGATCGCCTGTCGGATATCTCCGGCCAGACGCTCGCCCAGGTCGGCTCGATCATCGGCCGCTTCGACGAACACTCCAAGGTTCTGACGCAGGCCTCCGGTCTGCTGGGTGCCGCCCAGTCGAACCTCGTTTCGACCCTCGAAGAGCGCGAAGGCGCTCTCCAGAGCCTGTCGATCGGTCTCGTGCAGCGTTCGGAAGAAATCGAAAAGACGATGCGTGCGCTTGGCACCATGGTCGAAGGCGCCTTCGAGCGCGCCGAACAGCGCTCCAATCAGGTCAGCGGAAATCTGCGCCAGAGCGTGCAGTCTTCCTTCGCCGATATCGGCCGCGTGCTCTCCGACACCGAGAAGCGTGCCGAAGAAGCCGCCGAGGCCATGCGCAGCTCGATCGTCAAGGCCGGCGAAGAAGCCAATGCCACGATCGACGGCACCTTCGGCAATGCCGAACGCCGCTCCAGCGAGCTTGCCAACCGTCTCCGCGGCGGCCTGACGGCTTCCCTTTCAGATGTTGAACGCATGCTCGGCGAAGCAGGCCGCGCCTCGGATGGCGCTGCCCAGCAGCTGCGTGAATCGCTGCGCGAAGCCGTTGACGAGGCGGTTGCCCGCTTCTCGGGTGCGACGGAAGAAATCCGCCGCTCGGCTGGCGATATCCGCAAGGAACTCGACATGACCCGCAGCGAGCTGAAGCGCGGTGCCTTCGATCTTCCAGAGGAAGCCAAGGAAAGCGCTGCCGCCATGCGCCGCGCCGTCGCCGAACAGATCAAGGCGCTGCAGGATATCTCGCATATCGTCGGCCGCTCGGTGCAGCAGTTCGAAGTCTCCGAACCGGCGCCGCGCGCCGCCCAACCGGCCCCGGCTCCCGCGCCGCGCCAGGCTCCGCCGGCACCTGCTCCGGCCCCTGTTGCAGCGCCCGTCGTTGCTGCACAGCCGGCCCCGCAGCCTGTGGCTGCTCCGGCACCCAGTCCGCAGATCGAAGATGGCTTCGCACTTCGCGGCACCATCGCTCCGGCACCGGCGGCAGCGCCGCAGCGTGCTGCTCCCGTTGCGCCCGCACCCGTAGCTGCTACGCCTGCCCGCCAGGAATCCGGTGGCTGGATCAGCGATCTGCTGCGTGGCGCCTCGCGTGACGAGGATACCGAGGAAGCACCTGCCCGTTCGGCAGCACCGCGCGCCGAAGCAGCCGCTCCGGCACAGCAGCGCGCCGCCGACAGCCGCAATCCGCGTCACGTCGTCGAATCCTTGAACTCGCTCTCGGTCGATATCGCTCGCGCCATCGATCACGACGCCTCAGTCGATCTGTGGCGCCGTTACCAGCGTGGGGAGCGCGACGTCTTCACGCGCCGCCTCTATACGCTGAAGGGCCAGCAGACCTTCGACGAGATCAAGCGCAAGTATGACCGCGAGCCGGAATTCCGCACAGCTGTCGATCGCTACATCGCCGACTTCGAAAAGCTGCTTGCGGACGTCGCCCGCAGCGACCGCGACCGGACGATCACCCAGTCTTATCTGACGTCCGATACCGGCAAGGTCTACACCATGCTGGCCCACGCCGCGGGCCGCCTGACCTAACGGAAAAGAACCTGGACTTCGCTACACAAAGGGCCGCTTCATCAGCGGCCCTTTTTCATTCGGTACGAAGCGCCTCACGGCAAAGTGAGACAAACGGCCGCCGCAAATCCGGGCTTATAAGCAAGACACGCTTGTCATAATGCCGTAGATTTGCTCAATCCGGTGGCCAGACAACGTCACTCCGTCACGACCCTATTCAGGTTGCCAGCGCGCTGCCGCCGTTTTTGAAGAGACCACATTCGATGCCAAAGACCATGCCGCTGCTTCTCTCCGCAGCGTTCTCCGCTTCCCTGTTCCTCGGCCTCTCCTCCACATCCTCAGCCGGACAGGCGAGTTTCCTGATCGACGCGCAGACGGGCCAGGTGCTGGCAAGTGCCAATCAGGACGAGCTGAACTACCCGGCGTCGCTGACCAAGATGATGACACTCTACCTGGCATTCGAAGCCATGCATGCCGGCCGCCTCGGCTGGGATCAGAAGCTCACCATGTCCGAGAATGCCGAGAGCAAGGAGCCCTTCAAGCTCGCCGTCGGTGCCGGCCGCAAGGTCACCGTCCGCGAAGCCGTCGAGGGCATCATCGTTCTCTCGGCGAATGACGCGGCCGTGGCGATCGCCGAACAGCTCGGCGGCTCGGAAGATGCCTTCGGAAAGCTGATGACCGCCAAGGCCCACCAGCTCGGCATGACCAACACCACCTTCAAGAACCCGTCCGGCCTGCCCGATCCGGAACAGATGACGACGGCGCGCGACATGGCGACGCTCGGCGCCGCGCTGATCCGCGACTATCCGGAAGAGTTCAAGATGTTCTCGATGCGCGGCTTCCAGTTCCGCGGCATGAAGCTGCGCGGCCACAACAATGTCATGTATCGCTACCAGGGCGCCGATGGCATCAAGACCGGCTACACGGATGCATCCGGCTATAACGTCGTGACCTCGGTCAACAAGGACGGCCGCCACGTCGTCGGCGTTGTCATGGGCGAAAAGACCGCAGCGATCCGCGACGACAAGATGGCCGCCATGCTGGACGCTGCGTTGCTCGGCGCTCCCGCCGCGGCGACGGCGTCGGCCGATCCGGCGACAGCCAGTGCCGCCGTTCCCGCGAACTGATCGCTACGCCGGCTGCTTCACATCGGCAGCCGCGAAATGTGCGAGTTGGCCCGCATGGGCCTTCGCGAAAGCCGGCCGCGCCGTCGCGCGCTTGACATAGGCGCGGCAGGCCGGAAAGTCCGACAGCCCGTCGAAACGGTCGACGAGGCGCAGCACATCCGCCATCAGGATATCGGCGACGGAAAACTGCCCGGCCAGCCATTCGCGCGCGGCAAGCACCGGCTCCATATGCTTCAGTCTGGCCTTCAGGAAGGAATCCAGGCTTTTCCAAGCCGGCATGTCGCCATCCTGCCCGGAGAAGATCATGATCGTCCAGGGCAGGCTTGCCGCCTCGACGGAGTTGAGCGCCGCAAACAGCCATTCCAGCGCCTCGCTGCGGCCCTTCGCGCCACCTGGCATCAGCGCTTCGCTCTTGCTGCCGAGATGCAGCAGGATCGCGCCGCTTTCGAAGATCGAGAGATCGCCATCGGTCAGCCACGGCACCTGGCCGAACGGCTGATGCGCGAAATGCTGCGCGTCGCGCTTTGCAAAGGGTATGCCCGCAACGCGATAGGGCAATCCCGCCTCCTCCAGCGCCCAGCGCACGCGGATGTCGCGCACATAGCCGCGCGGCAGATCGGGAACCCAATCGAAAGTGGTGAGGACGAGGCCGGTCATTCTCTGTCTCCTTGCTATCTCCTTAGCAAAGGACGTCCCGGCACGTCATGTTCCGACAGCGGCAGCCGATTTTTCCCGTTCGCCCGCCGGTCTCTGGTATCAGATCGACTGGAGCGTCCAGTCGACGATCTCGGTCGTTACTGCCGAAAAGGACCGGTCGAGCGACTTAATCATGCCCTCGGCTGCACCTCCAGCCGGAGCAGCAGCCCGGAATACCTTCTGGGCGCGCACCGTGCCGTTGCGGTCGTTGAGGATCTTCGCAGAGATCTCGACCACCGCCTGGCTGCCCTTGCTGCTGTCGATCTCGAAGGCGCGAATATCGGTCACGACCTGATAGTCGATCGCCAGTCCCTGGCCGGGCTTGCCGACGCCGCCGAACTTGCCGGAATTCTCATAGGCCTCGACCAGCTTCGACTGCACCATGCGGGGCAGCTTGTCGCTCCATTGCGAGCGGGCCAGATACTGGATTTCGGAGGGCGAGACGCGAACGACGATCTGCTCGCTGTTCAGCGCCGCCAGCGCCGTCGGCTCCGGCACAAGGATCTGGCTGCGCTTGGCGGCCGGACCGGCACCGCTGCCGACGGCCGCAGACAGATCGTAGGTGTCGTTCTTGGCGCCCGTGCCGCAACCGGCAAGGGTCAGCGCCACCAGCGGCAGCGTGAAGGCTGCTCTCGCCAGCAATGAACGGCGCGCCAACAGATGCGATACGGCCATATTATGCTTCCCCTGCTTTTCTCATATCGAAATCAACGGCGCGAGCGGCCGTCGGTCTGTTTGACCGTATCGCCACCGAAGATCAGGCGCTGCGGGTTTCTGTCGAAATTGCTGATCGCGTCGTTGAGGTTCTGCACCGTGTTGCGCGTATCGTTGACCAGCGACTGCACGTCCCGCAGCCCGCCGCTCGAGAACTTCTGCAGATTGTCGGCGATCGGCCCGATACGGGCGTTCAGATTGTCGGCAACCTTCTTGAAGGATTCCAGCGTGTCACGCGCTTCGGCAAACAGCGATTGCGAATTGTCGGTGCCGAGCAGCGCGTCGAGCTTGATCAGGATGCCGTCGACGCGCGTCGAAGCCGAGTTCAGCTTGTTCGCCATCTGCGAGACGTCCTGGATCGTCTGGTTAATGTCCTTCTGATGCGACGAGACGGTATTGGCCACATCGCGGATCGACGCGACGGCAACGCGTGCATCCTTGGTCGCCTGCGAGATATCGTCGACCGAGCCCTTCAGCTTCTGCGGATCGATCTGCGCCACCAGCGTATCGACGCGATCAAGTGCCGACTGCGCTTTCTTGCCGACATCGTTGAAGGTCGTTGCCGTCTGGTCGAACTTGTCGATCGCGCCCTTCAGACCACCGGATGCGTCTGCGATGTCCTTGCTGACCTTCTCGGCATTGGCGAGGATCGTATCGATTTTCTTGGCATCGACGGCTTTCACCAGCGCCTCGACGGCGGCAAGCGTCGAATCCACCTTGCCGGAAACGTTGCGTACGGTCTCAGAAAGCTGCCCGACGCTCTGCAGGAAGCTGTCGATATTGCCGGAATTCTTGGCAAGCGCATCGGAGAAGGTCTCGGCATTCTGCAGCGTCTTGGTCAGCGGCCCGCGCGCATCCTGCACGAAGCCCTGAACCTGGCCGACGGCGTCATTGGCGCGGTCGAGGATCTTGTCGGCAGTGGCAAGCAGGTTGGTAACGCTCGACTGGTCGGCGACGATCACCGCACGTTTGCCTGAATCGATCGACTTCTGGAGAATGTTCTCTTCCCCCACCTTACCGCCCGACATTTCGATATAGGCAGCACCCGTCAGGCCCTGGATTTCAAGGATCGCCTTGGTCGACGGGTAGATCGGCGCATCGACGCGCACTTCGGTGAAGGCCAGCGAATATTGCGGATCGTCGGCATCGATCGACAGCGACTTCACCGAGCCGACCTGAATACCGTTGAAGCGCACCGGCGAACCGACGCTAAGGCCGTTTGCCGATCCCGGAATACGCACGACAAGCTCGGCCATCGGGCCGCTGCGGCCATATTCCGCCATCCAGTAGACGAAGCCGAACGCCGCTGCGATCACCAGAACGGTGAAGATGCCGACAATCGTATAGTTCGCTTTGGTTTCCATCGTCTCCGGTCACTTCCCGCGGCTGTCGTGACTGCCCGCGCGCGAGGCGCCGGCAGTCTCTTCCTGCGGCACGATCGAGCGTGCGCGCTTGCCCTTGAAATAGGACTGAACCCACGGATCATCGTAGGCCAGCATATCGTCGATCGTCCCTTCCACCATTACCCGCTTCTTTCCAAGCACGGCAATACGGTCGCAGACGGAAAACAGGCTGTCGAGATCGTGGGTCACCATGTAGACGGTGAGACCCAGCGTATCGCGCAGCCTGGCAATGAGATCGTCGAATTCGGCGGCACCGATCGGATCGAGACCCGATGTCGGCTCGTCGAGGAAGACGAGGTCCGGATCGAGCGCCAAGGCGCGGGCAAGCGCCGCGCGCTTGATCATCCCGCCAGAGAGCTCGGACGGATATTTGTCGGCAGCGTCGGCAGCCAGTCCCACCAGCTTGATCTTCAGATGCGCCAGTTCGTCCATCAGAGACTTAGGCAGATCCAGATATTCGCGCATCGGAACCTGGATGTTCTCCTTGACGGTCAGCGACGAGAACAGCGCGCCCTGCTGGAAGAGAACGCCGAGGCGCATGTCGAGCGAGTTGCGCTCGCTCTCGTTCAGTTCGTCGAAATTCTGACCAAGGATCTCGATCGATCCCGAACGGCGCGGTAAAAGACGCAGGATCGTGCGCATCAGCACCGACTTGCCGGTACCGGAAGCGCCGACGAAGCCGAGGATTTCGCCGCGGTAGATATCGAGGTTCAGCTTGTCGAGCACGATCTTCGAGCCGAATCCGACCGTGACATCGCGTGCCGAAAGCACGATGTCCCGCTCCTTTTCTCCGCCCGCTTCCGTCTGTTGCTCGTTCACGCTCAAACCCTAGAAATTGATGGCCGCATAGAAGATGGCGAAAAGCCCGTCCATGAGGATGACAACGAAAATCGCTTTAACGACCGCAGCCGTCACATGCTGGCCCAGCGATTCGGCACTGCCGCCGACCTTAAGCCCTTCGACGGCGGCGACAATGCCGATAACCAGCGCCATGAACGGCGCCTTGATCATCCCGGCAAGCACGGTGGACAGCGTCACCGCCTCGTGGAGGCGCGACGTGAAGGTCGCGAAGGTGATGCCGGAATAGGCCCAAGCAACGGTCGCAGCCCCAAGCAGCGACGCGAAATTGGCGAGCACGGTCAGCAGCGGCAGTGCAACAGTCAGCGCCACCAGACGCGGAAAGATCAGCACGCCGACCGGGTTGAGGCCCATGACCTTCAGCGCATCGACCTCTTCACGCATCTTCATCGAGCCGATTTCGGCGGTGATCGCGCTGCCCGAGCGGCCGGCGATCATGATCGCCGTCAGGAGCACGCCGATTTCGCGAAGCTGCAGAATGCCGACGAGATCGACCACGAAGACCTCGGCGCCGAAATAGCGAAGCTGGAAGGCGCCCTGCTGCGCGATGATCGCGCCGATCAGGAACGACATCAGCAGGATGATCGGCACGGCGCGAACGCCCATATGATCGATCTGGTTGACGATCGAGGCCGGCGAAACGCCGCTGCCGCGGCCGAACTTCATCTGCGCACCGCGCACTGCGGAACCGAGAATATACATCGCTGCCGCAAAATTATCCCACAGATCGTAGGCCATTTTGCCGATGGGCGCAAAAATCCTCTCGGCAAGCGATCGCTTCTTCGCTGGTTCCGCTTCCTGCTTTTCCGGCCGCTGCGAGAATTCCTCGATCATCTCGTCGATGTGCTGATTGGTGCCCTCGAAATGCACCTGGCGGCCGGCGGCCTCCTCTTCGAGCTTCAGCCGCACCAGCAGCCAGACACCGGCAGTATCGATATCGGTGACATCGGAAAGATCGAGCGTCAGATCGCCGTTACCGCGAGACAGCGCTTCGAAATCCTTCAGAACGGTGTGGATGTTGCCGCTGCGCCAATTGCCTTCGAGACACACCAATCGCCCGGAGCCTTTGGCTTGGTCGTCCACGTGGAGTGAGGCGGCTTTGCTGGGCTCGGGCTTCAAAATGCTTGTGTCTTTCAGGGCTTGCGGCGACATTGCCGACTCGCGAACATCTCGCGCGCCCGGCGGGTTAATATACTCAAGCCCCGCAGAATTTCCATGCTTTCAGGATTGCAAATATGCCACGGTCCCTCGAAATCCAAATGAATTCATTCCCGATCGCGGGCACTTTCACCATATCGCGCGGCGCCAAGACCTCCGCGGAGGTGATCAGCGTCACGCTGAGGGAAAATGGCAGAATCGGTTGGGGCGAATGCGTGCCCTATCGCCGCTACGGCGAGACGATGGAAAGTGTCGAGGCACAGATCGAAGCGGCACGGCCGTTGATCGAGGCCGGTATTTCAAGAGATGACCTGCAGTCGGCGATGGCGCCCGGTGCTGCCCGCAATGCCGTCGATTGCGCCCTTTGGGATCTGGAGGCCAAGCTGACCGGTGCCGCCGTCGCGGCCACCATCGGCCTTGCGGCGGCAAAGCCGCTGACGACTGCGTATACGATATCGCTCGGCGAGCCCGAGGTGATGGCGGCACAGGCGCGGGAACATGCCGGACGCGCGCTGCTGAAAGTCAAAGTCGGCACCGGCGACGACGAAAGCCGCATCCGCGCTGTTCGCGCCGCAGCCCCCAGCGCGGCAATCATTCTCGATGCCAACGAGGGTTGGCCGGAGGAGGCGCTCGAACATCACTTGCGGATCTCCGCTGAAATGAATATCGCGCTCGTCGAACAGCCACTGCCGACCGGCAAGGACGAGATGCTCGCGGTGATCAAGCGGCCTGTCATCGTCTGCGCCGACGAGAGCGTTCATCACACTGGCGATCTCGCCAGCCTCCGCGACCGTTACGACGCGATCAACATCAAGCTCGACAAGACCGGCGGCCTGACGGAAGCCTTGGCGATGAAGCGCGAAGCGCAGCGGCTGGGCTTCCAGATCATGCTCGGCTGCATGGTCGGCACATCGCTCGCCATGGCGCCGGCGGTGCTGCTGGCGCAGGACGCCGAATTCGTCGATCTCGACGGACCTTTGCTGCTCGCCAGGGATCGCGAGCCCGGCCTGCGCTACGAAGCGTCCCTCGTCTTCCCGCCGGACAAAGAGCTCTGGGGCTGAAGGTAATAGGCGACGAACACCAGCGCCATGCCGATCGCCGCGACCAGCGCCATGACGTAGTAGCTGGCGAGGCCGAGCCAGGCATACAGATAGCCTGAAGCGAGCGTCATCAGGCCCAGGAACATGCCGTTGTAGAAGAAATAGGCGCCCTGCGCCGAGGATTCCTGCGTCGCCTGCACCGAAGCCACGATCCGCCGCTGCACGCCCGTATGCACGAAGGCGTAGGTGCAGGAATGGAAACATTGCAGGAAGAAGAAGCCTGCGAAGTCCCAATGCATCGGAAACAGGATCCAGCGGCAGATGCACATGGCGCAGCCGAAGCGGATCAGCGTCCAGGCATTGAAGCGGCGGCTGAGATGCTTCGAGACGAAGAACACCAGAACCTCGGAGGCCACGCCGGCGCTCCAGAGAATACCGACCTGCGTGCCGGTGAAGCCGAGCTGATGCCAATAGATGGATGCGAAGGCATAGAGCAGCGCGTGGCTGGACTGCTGGATCGCCACGCCCCAGAGCAGCACCAGCAGATGCGGCTGACGCAACGAGCTACCCGTTGCCTGCTGCAGATCGACAGGCGTATTGCGGCGCCGCGTCGGGCCGATACGCGGACAGTAGATCGCCATCGCCATGGTCATCGCAAAGCCAAAGATCATGACCGGCAGCACCATATCGCCACCCCACAGGCCGATCATTTCGCCGCCGATCATCGTCGAGACGATGAAGGCGATCGATCCCCAGACACGCATCGAACCGTAATCCAGACCCCAGCGCCGGACGCCCGAAATAACGATCGATTCGACGATCGGCACATAGGGCGCAAAGGTGGCGCCCTGGACGCTGTAGACGATCAGCACCGGCCAGAAGCTCGTCGTCCAGTAAAGTGCGATCGCCGTCAGCAGCGACAGCCCGCCAGACCATAGGAGCACGTCGGCGCGCTCCTTCATCCGGTCGGCATACATCGCCACAACCGGTGCCACGAGGACGCGCACGACCATCGGCACGGCAAGGATGACGCCGATCTCGTGATCGGTGAATTTGTGAACAGCAAG
Organism: Rhizobium sp. 01L410; assembly: GCF_056400165.1. Classification (NCBI taxonomy): domain Bacteria; kingdom Pseudomonadati; phylum Pseudomonadota; class Alphaproteobacteria; order Hyphomicrobiales; family Rhizobiaceae; genus Rhizobium; species Rhizobium sp. 01L410. The sequence goes on along the minus strand of NZ_JBFTST010000002.1, from coordinate 340,328 downwards.
CCAGACAGGGAAGAATGGAAGCGCGACACCGTTGACGATCAGCGGGGCGCAGTAAGACAGGGCGCTGAGCAGCCGGAAACGCGGCGGAGCCCCCTCATCGACAGAGGCATTCTGGGCGGGAATCATGGTGGACCTGCAGGAAACTGTGCGCTGCCTAACACATCAACCTAGGGGCGACTATGGCGAGAAATAGCCCATTTGAAACGTTTTAAAAAATAAATAGGGCCGTTGCCCGGGGGCAACGGCTAAATGTCTTGCAATATGGCGGGATGAAAATCAGGCAGCCTGCGGCGCGCGCTCGGGCTGGTGCGTCAGCTTCAAAGTCACCGGCTCGCTGCTGGCGATCGCATTCCAGGTGATCAGTTCGAAAGTGCCGTCTTCATGCTCGGCAATCGCCGTGCAGCTCTCGACCCAGTCGCCGGTATTGATGTAGCGCACGCCATCCATCTCCTCGATCACGGCATGGTGGATATGGCCGCAGATGACGCCGTCGGCACCGCACTTGCGGGCCTCGTCGGCGACGACGCGCTGGAACTCGCCGATGAAGTTGACGGCATGCTTGACCTGCAACTTGGCCCAGGCCGAGAACGACCAGTAGGGCATGCCCATGCGGCGGCGGATGGCGGCCAGAACGATATTGATGCGGATCGCCATGTCATAGGCCCAGTCGCCGAGATAGGCGAGCAGGCGGGCATTGCGGACCACGACGTCGAATTCGTCGCCATGCAGCACCAGATACTTCTTCCCGTCGGCGCCCTCGTGCATCATCCGCTCGGCCACTTCGATGCCGCCGAAATGCATGCCCGGGAAGTCGCGGAGGAATTCGTCGTGATTGCCGGGAATGTAGACGACGCGCGTACCCTTGCGCGCCTGGCGCAGCAGTTTCTGGATGACGTCGTTGCAGACCTGCGGCCAGTACCAGCTGCGCTTCAGGCGCCAGCCATCGACGATATCGCCGACGAGGACGATCGTGTCTGCCTCGTGGTGGCGCAGAAAGTCGATCAGGAAGTCGGCCTTGGCAGCCTTGGAACCGAGATGCACATCGGAAATGAAGAGCGTACGGAAGTGTCGCGTATCCATGTAATCCATCACAGGCATCCTGCCCGTGCCCCATCGTTCATCTGGCCTTCCAAAATCAGACTCGTGTTTCAGGAAGATGACAGCGCGGTTGTTTGACGCATCCTCCGGGCATAAGAGTTTTCCGCTTTCAACCTCAAATTCCCGCTGTCCCGCCGCACTGATTGTTGTATGGAGAAGGCTTCAAACGACATGACTGCGGTATTGGAGAAGGCAATGGATAATCAGGACAAATCCAAGACGGAGAAGAACCTGACAGGTGGAACTCTTGACGAACAGGCGCTGTTCTTCCACCGCTATCCCCGCCCCGGCAAACTCGAAATTCAGGCGACCAAGCCGCTCGGCAACCAGCGCGATCTGGCGCTTGCCTATTCGCCTGGTGTCGCCGCGCCGTGTCTCGCGATCCGCGACGATCCGGAGACGGCCGCCGACTATACCTCGCGCGCCAATCTGGTCGCCGTCATCTCCAACGGCACCGCCGTTCTCGGCCTCGGCAACATCGGCCCTCTCGCGTCCAAGCCGGTGATGGAAGGCAAGGCCGTTCTCTTCAAGAAATTCGCCAATATCGACGTCTTCGATATCGAGGTCGATGCCTCGACCGTCGAGCAGATGGTCTCGACCGTCGCCTCGCTGGAGCCGACCTTTGGCGGCATCAACCTCGAAGACATCAAGGCGCCTGAATGCTTCGAGATCGAACAGCAGCTGCGCGCAAAGATGCGAATCCCCGTCTTCCATGACGACCAGCACGGCACCGCCATCATCGTCGCCGCCGCCATCCTCAACGGCCTGGAACTGGCCGGCAAGTCGATCAGCAACGTCAAGATCGTCACGTCTGGCGCCGGCGCTGCGGCGCTCGCCTGTCTCAATCTGCTCGTCGAACTCGGCGCCAAGCGCGAAAACATCTGGGTCCACGACATCGAAGGCCTCGTCTACGAGGACCGCAACGTGCTCATGGACGAGTGGAAAGCCGTCTACGCGCAGAAGAGCGATACCCGCACACTCGCCGAAAACATCGGCGGCGCCGATGTCTTTCTCGGCCTCTCTGCTGCCGGCGTCCTGAAGCCGGAACTGCTCGAGCAGATGGCCGAAAAGCCGCTGATCATGGCGCTCGCCAACCCGACGCCGGAGATCATGCCAGAACTCGCCCGCGCCGCCCGCCCGGACGCGATGATCTGCACCGGGCGCTCGGACTTCCCGAACCAGGTCAACAACGTTCTCTGCTTCCCCTTCATCTTCCGCGGCGCGCTGGATTGCGGCGCCGAGGAGATCAACGAAGCGATGAAGATGGCAGCCGTCCGCGCCATCGCCGGCCTCGCCCGCGAAGAGCCGTCCGATGTCGCCGCCCGCGCCTATTCTGGTGAAACGCCGATCTTCGGACCGAACTACCTGATCCCCTCGCCGTTCGATCCGCGCCTGATCCTGCGCATCGCGCCTGCCGTCGCCAAGGCAGCGGCCGAGAGCGGCGTCGCACGCCGTCCGATCACCGATTTCGACGCCTATCTCGACCAGCTGAACCGCTTCGTCTTCCGCTCCGGCTTCATCATGAAGCCGATCTTTACGGCCGCTAAGGCTGCCGAAAAGAAGCGAGTGATCTTCTCCGAAGGTGAAGACGAACGCGTGCTCCGCGCCGCTCAGGTTCTCATCGAAGAAGGCATTGCCGAACCGATCCTGATCGGCCGTCCGCAGGTCATCGAAACCCGCCTGCAACGCTACGGCCTGCGCATCCGCCCGCTTTCCGACTTCGCCGTCATCAATCCGGAAGACGATCCGCGCTTCCGCGAATATGTCGATCTCTATCTGTCCCTCGTCGGCCGCCGGGGTGTCATCCCGGAAGCGGCCCGCACGATCGTGCGTACCAACACCACCGTCATAGGTGCGCTGGCGCTGCGCCGCGGCGAAGCAGACGCGCTGATCTGCGGCCTCGAAGGCCGTTACGAGAAGCACCTGCGCGACGTTCGCCAGATCATCGGCAAGCGCAAGGATGTCCGCGATTTCTCGGCACTCAGCCTGCTGATCTCGCAGCGCGGCGCCACCTTCTTCACCGACACCTACGTGACGTTCAATCCGAGCGCCGAGGAAGTGGCTGAATCCGCCGTTCTGGCTGCCGAGGAAATCAAGCGCTTCGGCATCACGCCGCGCGCCGCCCTCGTCTCGCATTCCAATTTCGGCTCGCGCGAAAGCGAAAGCGCCACCAAGATGCGCAGTGCCCTGCAGCTGATCCGTGACGCCGCGCCCGATCTCGAAGTCGATGGCGAAATGCATGGTGAGAGCGCAATCGCCGACGAAATCCGCAAGCGCGTCATGCCCTCCACCACGCTGCACGGCGAAGCCAACCTGCTGGTCTTCCCGAACCTCGATGCCGCCAACATCACGCTCGGTGTCGTCAAGTCGATGACCGACGGCCTGCATGTCGGCCCGATCCTGCTCGGCACGGCGCTCCCGGCCCACATCCTGGCTCCGTCGGTGACGTCGCGCGGTGTGGTCAATATGGCGGCGCTCGCCGTCGTCGAGGCCCAGCAGCCGGCGTGATTTGCCGTAGATCGGAAAAATGCGTTAGAATTCCGTCGTTAGCTTGTTAACGGAAGGCAGCTAGACAGAACGGATGCGGCAAATGCTCTGCCGCTTCCGGTTTACTATGCTGCGGGATGATACCGTGAAACGCCGAAGCCTGACCCTTGCTCTCTTTCTCGCTACTGCCGCGCCCGCGGCGGCGCAGACCAGCGCGATCTGCGAAGATCTGCGCGGACGCCTTGCCGACCTGCCGCAGGTGATCGGCAACGGCCCGGAGATCCGTCAATATGCAAGCGCCATAGCCGAACAGAACCTCGAGCTACGCAAGCTGCGCAACGACCTGCGCAGCAACGGCTGCAGTGTCGACAGCATGGTCGTCATCGGCGGCGAGAATGACCGCTACTGCAGCGATCTGCAGGAATCGGAATCGCGGATGATCGACAACATCCACTACCTCCAGGACCGCCGCAACCAACTGCGGGAGGCCGGCGGCAGCGATGTCAACGAACGCCGCGAACTGATGGCCGCCCTCGACGATAACGGCTGCAACGACGATCCGGGCTATCAGCCGGACGAGCGCGCCTATGTCCCTGCGCCAAGTACCGAAGAACAGGCGATGCGCGGCGACACCTTCATTCCGCTCGGCAACGGCGAAGAAGGCAACACGCAATATGGTGTGCCGCGCGGCGAGATGATGTCGCATGTCAGCACCATGTGCGTGCGCAGCTGCGACGGCGGCTTCTTCCCGATCAGCACCAATGCGACCTCGATCGATTTCAGCCGCGACGCCTCGACCTGCTCGAAAATGTGTCCCGGCATCGAGACCGAACTTTTCTATCAGGACGTTTCGAATACCGACGCCGCCAACATGATCTCGGCCGCGACCGGCGCGCGCTACAGCGCCATGCCAAACGCCTTCGCCTACAAGAACCGGGCACCCGGCGAGAAATCCTCCTGCACCTGCAATCTGACCGCCTATTACGAGCAGATGCGCAAGAACCAGACCGTCAGCGCGCCGCCGCCAAAGGGCTCGATCACGACAATCACCACCAAGCCGCCGGCAACGGCCGCCCCCACACCGGCTGCGCCGCAGGCACAGGTACCGGACCGCCCCTACGACCCCGGAAACAGCAAGGTACGCCAGATCGGCCCGCAATTTCTCGCGGGCGACCAGGGCAGTATCGACCTGAAGAACCCGGCAACATCGGGCCCGCAGCCGCAGCAGCAACAGCGGAATTAGCGGCGGCCCCAGCCATCGCGGAAGATCAGCTCGTCGAGCGGCAGCCGCTGCCGCCAGCCTTTGACGGCCAGCTCGGGCTCGCTATAGAGCGTATCGACATAGCCGACGCAGAGCCAGGCGACGATCTCGATATGCACGGGCACGCCGAGAATGTCCTTGAGCTCGCTCTCGTGGAAAATGCTGACCCAGCCGACGCCGATGCCTTCAGCCCGTGCCGCGAGCCAGAGGTTCTGCACGGCACAGACGGTCGAATAGCTATCCATCCGCGGGTTATGCGTGCGCCCCAGCACGACGTCACCGCTGCGCGACGGATTGCAGGTGATGCAGATGCCGAGCGGCGCCTTGAGGATGCCCTCGAGCTTCAGCGATCGGTATGTCGCCTGCCGCTCACCATCGAACATCCCGGCCGCCTCGCGGTTCGCCCGGTCGAAGGCGTTCCAGACGCGCTGGCGGACAGCGACATCTTCGACGACGATAAAATTCCAGGGCTGCATGAAGCCGACCGAGGGCGCGTGGTGTGCGGCCTCAAGCAGCCGCATCAGCACATCGGATGGGATGGGATCAGGCAGAAACTGGTCGCGCACATCGCGCCGGGTCATGATCGCCCGGTAGACGGCGTCGCGCTCGTCAGCGGAAAAGGCAGACGCGCCTTCAAGCGCATCCTTGTTCATGGGCCGCATCGTCAAATCCCCAACAACGCAACCGCCCCGCCGTCCGCACGGGATCAGTCTATGATGCCAGGCCGGTCTTCTGACTTGGCGTCATCCGCCCGCCGCAGCCTTCCCGGTGTCAACCAGTGGCATGATGCGGCAGGCGTCGGCCTTACAGCGTTGGGCACGTTCCGGGCTTGCACCGGATTCCCGATTCTCCCGCGACAAGCGGGCACCTGACCGAAGCGTCTTGCCCGCTTTTACGAGACGCTTCAAGTAGCCGGGAAATACCGGACATAGGCAAACTCGTCACCATCAGGTGACCAGCAGGGAACATTGATCGTGCCCTGCCCGCCGAACAGCTCGAAAAGCGTCGTCAGATTGCCGCCGTCCATATCCATCAACCGCAGCCGCACATGCAGGTCGCGCGGATGATCGAAGACGTCAGGGTCGTAGGAAAGCAGCAGCACCTTGTCGTTGGTAGGCGCCGGATGGGCAAACCAGTTGCCGTAATTGTCGTGCGTGACCTGCTCGAGGCCGGTCCCATCGGGATGAATCCGCCAAATCTGCATCAGCCCGGTGCGGCTGGAATTGAAATAGATCCACTGGCCGTCGAAGGAATAGTCAGGCCCATCATTGCGCCCCTCGCCATGCGTCAGCCGCCGCTCGGCCCCGCCATCGACGGAAATCGTATAGATGTCGAAGAGATCGCCGCGGATGCCGCAATAGGCGAGTTCCTTTCCGTCAGGCGACCAGCCATGCCAATAGGATGGCAGGTTTTCGGTGATCTGCTTTGGCGCGCCGCCTTCCGACGGCAGCGTATAGATGCAGGATTTGCCGTGCTCGGTCTTGTCGGAAATCACATAGCGGCGGCCATCGGGCGAAATGCCGTGATCGTTGTTGCAGGCCGTGGCAAAGCCGGTATCGACCTGCTGCAGACCGCCCTCACCATCCGGTGACAAACGATAGAGAAGGCCATCACCGTTCAGCAGTAGGTAGCGGCCATCGGGCGAAAAATTCGGCGCCTCGATCAGCTGCTCCGTCTGGAACACGACCCGGCTCTGACCGGTGAGGATGTTGTAGATCTCGACCGAACTGCGCATGCATGCCTCCCGCATTTGCTGCGGCCCGGCGCTTAGCCGTTCCGCTTCATTCTGATTTGCATGCGGTTTGTGCCATGCATCTGCGTTTCGATAAAGGCGCAGCGCTTCAAAAGCGAACTGAGGTTCAAGGACACGAAATCCTCAGTTCAGAAGATGCCAACTCACCAGGAAAGGATGAATTCCAGATGCGACGGCGCCGACCGTAGCCAATGTAGCGAGAACAATCTGATATGTTTCGAGCTTCAACCGGCGCTCAAGAACAACCGTCTCGCCCCGCCAATAAAGCCGGTTTGCTTCGTCCAATTGAAAACCATCGAGCTCATCCAAGGCAATTGTGCGCAATGCCATGCTCGTCACCTCTCAATCTAGACAAACAGCAATTGATGATACCCCTACCGATCCCTAAAACGGTTGGTGATTGGATAGCGGCGGTCGCGGCCGAAATTCTTCTTGGTGATCTTCACGCCGGGCGCCGATTGGCGGCGCTTGTACTCGGCGAGATAGAGCAGATGCTCGATCCGGTGCACGGTCGCGACATCGTGGCCGCGCGCGACAATCTCGTCGACACCCATTTCCTTTTCGACGAGGCATTCGAGAATGTCGTCGAGAACCGGATAAGGTGGCAGCGAATCCTGGTCGGTCTGATCAGGCCGCAGTTCGGCAGAGGGCGCCTTGTCGATGATGTTTTGCGGGATCACCACGCCTGACGGTCCGAGCGCATCCGGCGGCACATGCGCATTGCGCCAGCGCGAGATCGCATAGACCTGCATCTTGTAGAGGTCCTTGATCGGATTGAAGCCGCCGTTCATGTCGCCGTAAAGCGTCGCATAGCCGACCGACATTTCCGACTTGTTGCCCGTCGTGACGACCATCGAGCCGAACTTGTTGGAGATCGCCATCAGGATCGTGCCGCGGGCGCGGCTCTGCAGGTTTTCTTCGGTGATGCCGCTATCGGTGCCTTCGAAGAGGTCCGAGAGCGCCGAGGTAAAGCCGGTCACCGGCGCCTCGATCGGCACGATATCATAGCGGCAGCCGAGCGCCTTGGCGCATTCGGCGGCATCCTTCAGCGAATCCTCGGACGTGTAGCGATAGGGCAGCATGACGGTGCGCACCCGCTCCTCGCCCAGCGCATCGACGGCAATCGCCGCGCAGATCGCCGAGTCGATGCCGCCGGAGAGGCCAAGCACGACATTCTTGAAGCCGTTCTTGTTGACGTAGTCGCGGAAGCCGAGCAGGCAGGCGCGGTAATCCGCCTCCTCTTTCTCCGGAATATGCGACATCGGCCCTTCGCTGCAACGCCAGCCGTTGTCGCCGCGCTTCCAGGTGGTCACGGCAAGCGCCGGTTCGAACTGGCTCATCTGGAAGGCAAGCGACTTGTCGCCGTTGAAGGCAAAGCTCGCGCCGTCGAAGACCAGTTCGTCCTGGCCGCCAAGCTGGTTGGCGAAGATCAGCGGCAGGCCTGTTTCAATCACCTGTCGCAGCGCCACCTGATGGCGCACATCCACCTTGCCGCGATAATAGGGCGAGCCGTTCGGCACCAGCAGGATTTCGGCGCCGCTTTCGGCCAGCGTCTCGCAGACGCCGAGATCGTTCCAGATCTCCTCGCAAATAGGCACGCCGATCCTGACGCCACGGAAATTCACCGGCCCCGGCATCGAGCCTTCGGCAAAGACGCGCTTCTCATCGAACTCGCCGTAATTCGGCAGATCGATCTTGTCCCGGAACACCAGGATCTTGCCGCCATCGAGCACCGCGACGGAATTGTGCCGCCCTGTCTCGCCCTGCCGCGGGAAGCCGACGATCAGCCCCGGTCCGCCATCCGCGGTATCGGCAGCGAGATCCTCGATGGCCTTGAGGCAAGCCTTCAGGAATGCCGGTTTCAGCACCAGATCCTCGGGCGGATAGCCGGAAATGAAAAGCTCGGTCAAAAGCAGCAGATCCGCGCCCTGACGGGCCGCATCGGCGCGTGCCTCGCGGGCTTTGGCAAGATTTCCAGCAACATCGCCGACCGTTGGGTTGAGCTGGCCGACGGCAATCCGGAGCGTGTTCAAGGGAGCGTTTTCCTGTGTCATGTCATCTATTTAGCGCGCGCGCGTTCGCCCCGCAACGTGTCCTGCCATGAAAAGCCGCCGGGTCTGCTCAGACGAAAATTCAAATCTTCGGGAAAAGCAAGGAAACATTAATGGTTCATCTAGCGTTCATGGCGGGCATGTGACAGTTCGGTGAAGGTTTTATGACGCCGGGATGACGGCGGGAATGACATTGGAGTCCGCCCTTGATCGCGTTGGTCATGAAGTCCGCGCAGGCCAGAAGAATGGCGCTGCTTTCTGCTGGTCTCGGCGCGAATGTCCGCTCTCCCGCCGCCCGAGCCGCCCTCAGCATCGCATTCACCTTTTCGATGGCGCTGCTCAGTGTCATCGCCGTCGAATGGATCGCCCGCAGCACGCTTGCCGATGTCGGCGATTTCCTGACCTCGACGGCCCGCCCCGGCATGACCACCGTCGTCATGCTGACCATCCTGATGCTGACGCTCGATGCCGCCTTCGGCCGCCGCTATCTCTCGGCGCTGATCCTCGTTCCGCTTGTCTTGATCCCGGCTTTCGTCTCCAATCAGAAACAGCATTACCTGTCCGATCCCTTCTATCCCTCGGACATCCTCTTCGGCCGCCAGATCATGGAATTGCTGCCGGTGATGGTGCGTGACCGGCCGTTCACGGCCATCGCCATCGTCGTCGGCCTGGTGCTGCTGGCCGCCGGCATGGTGTTCGGCTGGCGCTATGCCTGGCGCACCTTTCCGAAGCTGTCGAACCAGGCGCGTCTTCGCCGCCTCTGCCTCGGCCTACCGGTGATCGCCGCCTTCGGTTCGCTGATGGATTATTCGCAATATTCCTACATCCGCGACCGCCTGCAGGTCGTGCCGATGATGTGGGACCAGAAGGAAAATTACCGCAGCAACGGCTTCATCCTGGCCTTCATCTTCAACGTACCGATGGCCGATGTGGCAGCCCCTGCCGGCCTCAATGCCGAGGCGCTCGACGCGATCCCGGCCCGCAATTACGGCTATCTCGCCGGCCCGCGCGAAAAGCCCGATGTCATCATGCTGATGAGCGAATCCTTCTGGGATCCGACGCGGCTGAAGAAGCTGAATTTCAGCGCCGACCCGATGCCTGTTATCCGCGCCTCGCAGTCCGGCTATGTGTTTTCGCCCGAATTTGGCGGCATGACCGCCAATGTCGAGTTCGAGGCACTGACAGGCTTCTCCAATGCCTTCCTGCCCTATGGCAGCATTCCCTATCAGCAATATATCCGCCGCGACGTGCCCTCGCTTGCGACCTTCTTCCGCGGCGAAGGCTACACGGCGCGCGCGCTCCATCCTTTCAGCGGCTGGTTCTGGAACCGCAACGAGGTCTACAAGGATTTCGGTTTCGAGGAGTTCCGCACCGAGGAAACCCTGCCGCCGATGGAAAAACGCGGCATCTTTGCCTCCGACGACTCGCTGATGAAAGAAATCATGCGCGAGGGCGACGGACTGGATAAGCCGTTCTTCTTCTTCGCTGTCACGCTGCAGGGACATGGCCCCTACGAGGCCAACCGCTACGCCCACAACTCGATCGACATCCAGGGCGACATTCCGGAAGCCGACCGCGCAACGCTCGCGACCTATACGCAGGGTGTCAAGGAAGCCGACGACAGCCTGAAGATGCTGATGGACTGGGCCTCGCATCGCGACCGCGAGACGATAATCGTTCTCTGGGGTGACCACCTGCCGCCGCTCGGCAATGTCTATATGAGCGCCGGCTACATGCCGGACCAGGTCGCCACCCGCAAGGCGCCGCTCGACGTGATGAAGCAGCAGCACGAGACGCCGCTGGTGATCTGGTCGAACAAGAAGGGCGTCAAGCAGGATGTCGGCACCATCAGCCCGTCGCTGATCTCCTACAATCTCCTGAAGTTCGCCGGCTTCGAGCATCCCTATTACACCGGCTTCCTCGGCCGGGTGCAGAAGAAATACGACATCATCGACCGCTACCAGCTGGCAACCCGCAAGAACGAGGTGACGCCGGACTGGGTGCTCGATCCGAAGAAGCTCGATCCCTTGGTGCGCGATTACCGCTACCTGCAGCACGACGTCATGTTCGGTAAGGCGCAGACGCTCGACCGCTTCTTCCCGCAGCATGTGATGGTCACCAAACCGGGCAGCTAAGACACTAATTCGCATTGCATTCAGGCCATCAGCGGGAATACTGGCTCCGACGCGATACAGCATCGGAGCCTCGCATGTATAACCTCCCCAATTTCATCCACACGCATTTCGGCAAGAGTGCCGACGAACTCGGCGACATCGAGAAGCGCGTGCTGCAGAAGGCGCATGAACGGAAGATCATCTCCACCAACGTCAACGCCGTCCTTTCCGCCGAGTCGTCCTTCGGCCAGCGCATTGCCGATGGCATCGCCCGCGTCGGCGGCTCCTGGTCCTTCATCCTGACCTTTCTGGCCTTCCTGGTGATCTGGACTGTCATCAACACCATCATCCTGGCGACGGGCGCCTTCGACCCCTACCCCTTCGTCTTCCTCAATCTCATCCTCTCGATGCTCGCCGCCATCCAGGCACCGATCATCATGATGTCGCAGAACCGCCAGGCCGAGCGTGACCGTCTGGAGGCAGCCAAGGATTACGAGGTGAACCTGAAGGCCGAACTGGAAGTGCTGGCGCTGCACCAGAAGATCGACATGCGCGTGCTGACCGAACTGACATCTTTGCGCGAAGATGTCGCGAGGCTCAGTGCCGCGCTCGACGCCAAACGCATCTAGGCGCTTTCGGGATATTGCGGCAGGCCGTCGTTGATCTCGTAGAAATCGGCCTTGTCGGCGCAGTAGATATGGTAGCCGATGGACAACCCGCTCGGCTGATCGAAGGCACCGGCAAGGATCGAGACCGTGTCAGCGCCGGTGCGCTGCCAGAACAGCCCCGATCCGCAATTGCGGCAGAAACCGCGCTCTGCCGCATCGCTCGACTGATACCAGTGCAAAGCCTCCCGGCCGTCAATGACGAGCCCTTCAAGCGGGACGTCGGTTGAGGTAAAATACAGCCCCGTCTGCCGCCGGCACTGCGAGCAATGGCAGGCAACGACGGGCCCCGGCTTGCCAGTGCCCCGAAACCGCACGGCGCCACAGGCGCATCCTCCAGCATAGTCTCCGCTCATTGCCGCCGTCTCCATTTGAACTCCTGCGGAAACTGACGGCAGACGGCGAAGGGGTCAAATCCAATCTGTTGATGGAAAAGCTCAGTGTTTTTGATGGTTTGAAAGACCGCCCCGCACTGGTCGAGACAGGCCCTCTCAGGCCGAAAGCCATCGGGAGTTGCATGAAGTGCCCGGAGGGCTTTCCCGAAATAGGTCATCTTGCCGCGCTAGAACACACGCATTACTTTTATTAGCTAATCCAAAATTAATAGTTTCAGGCCTATACAGAACGCAGCTTACGAAGCTCGCATGAGGCGCAGTATGACAGTGTTTCGCCGTTTCCGTTCGAACGACAAAGGAGCCGCCGCGATTGAATTTGCGATCATCGCTCCGCTGTTCCTGCTCGTGATGTTGACGCTGATCGCCTACGCGATCTACCTGACCGCGGCCCATTCCGTCCAACAGATCACCGCCGACGCCGCCCGGACGGCTGTCGCCGGCATTTCCGCCAAGGAGCGCGAAACGCTGGTCGACAATTTCATCACCGCCTCGACGATCAATCATCCTTTGCTGCAGAAGGACAAGATCCACGTTACGGTGACCACGGATCCCGGCAACGTCAACCAGTTCACGGTGACGACGGAATATGATTCCGCCAATCTACCTATATGGAATTTATACACTTTTCCGCTTCCGGACCATACCATCAAGCGCTTCGCGACGATCCGGATGGGAGGCATCTGAATGACATTGAATGCCTTCAGGCTTTGCCGTGACAAGCGCGGCAACATTGCCATCAGTGCCGCTCTCTGCGCGCCCCTCATCATCTACTCCCTTGGCCTCGGGGTCGACTACGGCATGCTGACGCTGCAGCAGCGCCGGCTGCAGCAGATGAGCGACATAGGCGCCATCGCCGCTGCGTCGGACATCAACCGGGCCGCCGACCAAATTCTTGCCAATTTCACAGAGAACGGGATCAACGTGGCGGTGCTTACCGAGAACGGTTACCTGACCGGCAAGGGATCGCTCCCGAAGGACGCGGATACGTCACAATTCCAGGCTGTCGTCAGCTATTCGCTGGGCGCCTATCTCGCCGACGAGACCGTCGCCCCCGGCCAGCGCTTCGTTTCCGGAAAGCAGCCCTACGATGCCGTAAAAGTTGCAGTATCGCAGAAGGGTGAATTGGCCTTCGCCAATATCTTCGCCAGTGCCCCGACACTGAGTGCTACCGGTACCGCCTCGGCCGCAAAAGTCGCAGCCTTTTCCGTCGGCTCGCGTCTGGCAAGCGTCAACGATGGCGTGCTGAACGCCCTGCTCAGCGCCCTCCTCGGCACCACTGTCTCGCTGAAAGCGGTCGATTACGAAGGCCTTGCTTCGACCGACATCAACCTGCTCTCCTATCTCGATCTCCTGGCGACCAATCTCAACGCCAACGCCGCCACCTATGACGAATTGCTGGCGACCGATGTCTCCTATCCGCGTCTGTTGAACACGCTCGGCAAGACGCCCGGTCTCCCTGCTGCGGTCAACAAGACGATCACGGCGCTGGAGAAGGGTCTCGGCTCCACTCAGCTCAAAGTAAAGCTTGAAGATATCCTCAATCTCGGCTCCACCGGCGAACGCGCCATCGGCAGCGGTTCGCACCTGCAGGTCGATGCCACCGCGATGGAGCTGATCTCGGCGACCGCGCTGGCCGCCAACCAGAAGAAGCAGGTAGCGGCCAACGTCAACAGCACCGTTCCCGGTCTGCTGAACGTCAAGCTCAGCGTCGCCGTCGGCGAGCGGCCGGTCGGCTATGCGGCGACAGCTGTGGGCTCTGCAGGTTCCGCCGTCCGCACGCCGCAAATCCGTCTGGCGATCGAAACCAGCGTGCCGGGTCTCGGCTTGCTCGGCGGCCTGAAACTCCGCGTGCCGCTCTATGTCGAGGTGGCCTATGCGGAAGCCAGGCTTTCCAATATCACCTGCCTTGGCGGCGGCGCCAAGAATACTAGCGTCGGCGTCGAAGCCGTGCCGGGTGTTGCCGAGATCGCGCTCGCCGATGTCGATACGACGGCATTCGCGAATTTCGGCAGCAAGCCACGCGTCAATCGCGCCACGCTTCTCGATGTCTTCGGACTTCTGAAAGCAAGCGCCATGGCCGACGTCAATGTCACCAACCTCGACAAGAGCAAGCTGACCTTCCAGCCAGCCGACATCGCGGCAAAGACGGTCAAGAACATTTCGACGAAGGATAGCCTGACCTCAACGGTTCAGAGCCTGCTCGGCAACACCGATATCGAGGTGCAGCTGCTGACCTTGACGCTCGGCACACCCAAAGCGGTGACCGCGGCCGTGGCGCAGACCCTGACGGGGTTGACAAAGCCGCTCGACGAGCTGCTTTACAACACGCTGATGATGCTCGGTATCAAGATAGGCGAAGCCGATATCCGCGTCACCGATGCGCGCTGCCAGCAATCGGTCCTCGTCCAATAAAAAAGCCCCGCAGTGCGGGGCTTTTCCAATTCAGTCATTTGCACTTAGGCGCTGACGGCCAGACGCTTCTCGTCGCGGCCGCCCTTCATGCGCTCGGCAAGCAGGAAGGCAAGCTCGAGGGCCTGGTCGGCATTGAGACGCGGGTCGCAATGCGTGTGGTAGCGGTCGGACAGCGAGTCCGCCGTCACTGCGCGGGCGCCACCGGTGCATTCCGTCACGTCCTTGCCGGTCATCTCGATATGGATGCCGCCCGGATGCGTGCCTTCGGCGCGATGGATCTGGAAGAAGCTCTCGACCTCCGACAGGATCCGTTCGAACGGACGCGTCTTGTAGTGGTTGAGCGTGATCGTGTTGCCATGCATCGGATCGCAGGACCAGACGACCTTCTTGCCTTCCTTCTCGACGGCGCGGATCAGCTTCGGCAGGCTGTCGGCAACCTTGTCGTGACCGAAACGGCAGATCAGCGTCAGGCGGCCGGCTTCGTTGGCCGGGTTCAGCGCATCGATCAGCTCGATCAGGTTGTCGGGCGTCAGCGACGGGCCGCACTTCAGACCGATCGGGTTCTTGATGCCGCGGAAATATTCAACATGCGCATGGTCGAGCTGACGTGTGCGGTCGCCGATCCAGAGCATATGGCCCGACGTCGCATACCAGTCGCCCGAAGTCGAATCGACGCGGGTCAGCGCTTCCTCGTAGCCGAGAAGCAGAGCTTCGTGGCTGGTGAAGAAATCCGTCTCGCGCAGGCTCGGCTGGTTCTCGGCAGTGATACCGATCGCCTTCATGAAGTCCATGGTTTCGGAGATACGGTCAGCCAGCTTGCGGTAGCGATCCGCCTGCGGGCTGTCCTTGATGAAGCCGAGCATCCACTTGTGAACGTTTTCGAGGTTGGCATAGCCCCCCATCGCAAAGGCGCGCAAGAGGTTCAGCGTTGCCGCCGACTGACGGTACGCATCGAGCTGGCGCTCCGGGTTCGGAATGCGGGCTTCTTCCGTGAATTCGATACCGTTGATGACATCGCCGCGGTAGCTCGGCAGCGACACGCCGTTCATCGTTTCGATGTTCGACGAACGCGGCTTAGCGAACTGACCGGCGATGCGGCCAACCTTGACGACAGGAAGCTGCGCGCCATAGGTCAGAACCACGGCCATCTGCAGGAAGGCGCGGAAGAAGTCGCGGATATTGTCAGCGCCATGTTCGGCGAAGCTTTCGGCGCAGTCGCCACCCTGAAGCAGGAATGCGTCGCCATTGGCAACGCTGGCGAGCTGCTTCTTGAGGCGGCGTGCTTCACCGGCAAAAACCAGCGGCGGATAAGTGGCAAGCGTGGCTTCCGTTGCCGCCAGAGCGGCCTGGTCCGGATATTCCGGAACCTGCTGGATCGGTTTTTGCCGCCAACTGTTCGGGGTCCAAGTCTGTGCCATCTTACTCACCTTTGCTACACCGGATAACGCCGGGCATCGTCCTTGAAGAATAACGGCGGCTTATAAACCTTTAGGCCCGGCTTGCCTAGCGGCGTTTCGGACACTTTCAAGGGCAAAAGGCGACGTTTTTCCTGCATATAAAGGAACGCTGCGCCCGCACTTCAATCCCCGCCATTAAGACAAACTATACCACGTCGTTTTGCTGACGATTTAGCTTTCGCTGTTACAACACCCTTCAATATTAATGGGCCGCACTGGTGCCTTTCCTGAAAATGCAGGCGAGCGGCTGAGACAGGGATTTCGACGCCGATGACCATGCGCCGTTTGCTCGCCGACCGTTCCGGCAACTTCGGTTTGCTGACTGCCCTGCTCGCCGTGCCGCTGATCGGCTCGGCCGGCATGGCGATCGATTTCGGCCATGCGATGAGTCTGCGGACACAGCTTTATGCTGCGGCAGACGCCGCAGCTGTCGGCTCCATCTCGCAGCAGTCCAGTGCGGTCACACAGGCGATGACGAGTGGCGATGGCCCGCTTTCGACCGGCCTGGCGGATGCGCGCAGCATCTTTCTTGCCCAGATGCAGGGAGAACTGAAGGCAAGCGACGTCAGCCTCGACGTCCAGGTCAACAAGGTCGCCAATCAGCTGAATTCCCAGGTGTCGTTCAGCGCCAGCATTCCGACGACCTTCATGCAGATCTTCGGCCGGAACAGCATCCAGATCGACGGCACGGCAAATGCCGTCTTCCAGACCGCCGCTTTCATGAATTTCTACATCCTGCTCGACAACACGCCGTCGATGGGTGTCGGCGCGACGCCGACCGATGTCGCGACAATGGAAAAGAAGACGTCGGATACCTGTGCCTTCGCCTGCCACGTCGTTTCTGACGCCGGCGTCGAAGACCCGAACAGCTATTACAATCTGGCCAAGAAGAACAACGTCACCCTGCGCATCGACGTCGTGCGCCAGGCGACGCAGCAGCTGACGCAGACAGCGAAAGTCCAGCGCGTCACCGACAACCAGTTCGCCATGGGGGTCTATACCTTCGGCAAACGCGCGCAGGATGCCAACTTGACGACGATTTCCGACCCGATCACCGATCTCGACAAGGTGGCGAACTACACGAATGCCGTCGATCTGATGTCGATCCCTTTTCAGGGATACAACAACGACCAGCAGACCAGCTTCGACAACGCCCTGACACAGATGAAGACGATCATCGGCAACCAGGGTGACGGCAACAGCCAGACCCAGCCTCAGAAAATCCTGTTCTTCGTCTCGGATGGTGTCGGCGACAGCAACAAGCCGTCAACCTGCACCAAGGCGACGACAGGCGGACGCTGCCAGGAGCCGATCGACACATCCTTCTGCAAGCCGCTGAAGGACAAGGGTGTCAAGATCGCCGTACTCTACACCACCTACCTGCCGCTGCCCAACAACAGCTGGTACAACAGCTGGATCAAGCCGTTCCAGAGCCAGATTTCCACGAAGATGGCCGAATGCGCGACACCCGGCCTCTACTTCGAGGTAACGCCGACCGACGGTATCGCTCAGGCGATGAATGCCCTGTTCCTCAAGGTCATCCGCATGCCGCGCATCACCAGCTGACGATCAGACCTTCTGGCCGTCGACGATGCGATAGCTCGGCGCATACATGGTGACGAGTTCTTCGGCGGCGGTCGGATGAACAGCCATCGTGCGATCGAAATCGTCCTTGGTGCAGCCGGCCTTCAGTGTGATGCCCAGTATCTGCGCCATCTCGCCTGCGTCATGCCCCAGGATATGCGCGCCCACGACCTTGCGGCTGGCGGCATCGACGATCAGCTTCATCAGCATCTTCTCGCCACGGCCTGACAGCGTCGCCTTCAACGGCCGGAACTGGGCGCGATAGACCTCGATCTCGCGGTATTTCTTCGCAGCCGCTTCTTCCGTCAAACCGACAGTGCCGATCTCCGGCTGCGAGAACACCGCCGTGGCGATCAGATCGTGATCCGGTTTGGTCGGGTTGTTCTTGTACTCGGTTTCGATGAAGCACATCGCTTCGTGGATGGCGACCGGCGTCAGCTGTACCTTGTCGGTGACATCGCCGAGCGCATAGATGTTATCGACGCTGGTGCGCGAGTAATCGTCGACGACGATGGCGCCCCGCTCGTTGGTCTTCACGCCCGCGGCCTGAAGCCCGAGGCCATCGGTATTCGGATCGCGGCCAAGCGCCAGCATGACGACACCGGCGTTCAGCGTGCCGTTGTTCTTGGTCTCGACCACGAGACCTTCACTGCCCTTGGAGACCTTCTCGATCAGATCGTGGCAAAGAATGCGAATGCCCTTGGCCGTCATCGCCTCGTGCAGGCCGCGGCGCAGATCATGGTCGAAGCGCGAGAGGATCTCGGCGCCGCGATAGATCAGCGTCGTCTCGACACCGAGGCCATGGAAGACATTGGCGAACTCGACGGCAATATAGCCGCCGCCGGCAATAACGATCGATTTCGGCAGCTCTTCAAGATCGAAGGCTTCGTTGGACGAGATGCAGAGCTCGTGGCCGGGAAGCGCTGCATGCGCATTCGGCTTGCCGCCTGTAGCGATCACGATCGTCTTGGCCGTCACCGTTTTGCCGGTGTTGACGAGCCTGATTGTGTGATTGTCGACAAGCTCGGCGCGGGTTTCCAGAATTTCCGCGTTGGCAGTGGAAAGTCCCTTCTTGTAGAGCCCTTCCAGCCGTGAGATCTCGGCATCCTTGGCCGCGATCAGCTTCTTCCAGTCGAAGCTGGTTTCACCAACGGTCCAGCCGAAGCCAGCCGCATCCTCGAAATGCTCATGATACTGCGAAGCATAGACAAACAGCTTCTTCGGCACGCAGCCGCGGATAACGCAGGTGCCGCCGTAACGATACTCCTCCGCGATCGCCACCTTCTTGCCGAGCGAAGCCGCCACGCGCGCGCTTCTTACGCCTCCCGAACCGCCACCAATGACGAAGAGGTCGTAATCATATGCAGACATGAGGAAATGCTCCGGTTGGGAATCGGGAGGGAAGGCTGACAAAGCATATAGTATCGGTGGCCACGAAAACAAAAGCCCGGCGCGAGCCGGGCTTTCGTCATGGTAATCGTGAAACCGCTTATTGCGGGGTCTGCAGGTTGAGGGCCGGAGCAGCCGGAGCCTTGGCAGGTGCCTTTGCCGGAGCCTTGGCGGGCGCCTGAGCCGGAGCGCCGGAAGCATCGGCCGGTGCTGCCGGCGTGTCGAGCTGAACCGGCTCGACCTTGATGATCTTGCCAAGTTCGTCGCTGGCATTCTTCTGCAGGTCGCGGGCGATACCCTGAGCCCAGATATCGGCCGCACGGTTGGTCTCGCGCGAAGCGATCGGGCCGTCCTTGAGCAGCTTCTTGCCGACGTCGGACCCGTAGAAATCGGCGATCGCCTTCAGCTCTTCAACGGTGAAAGCCTTGGCATAGTTGGTCGCAGCTTCCTTTTCGAGGTCAGCGCGGCGCGGCGCCAGGGCGAGAGCGGTCGCATCGACCGTCTGCGAAATCTGGTCTTCATAGTTCGGCGAATCCTGGATCAGGCCGGCCTTGAGGCGCTCTGCCAAACCCGGCAGGATGTTGTCGAACTGAGCGGTGGCGCCGATCGCAGCGATTGCCGCGCGTGCTGCCTTCAGCTGCTCTTCCGTGACTTCCTGAGCCTTGACGGCAGTACCGAAAGCGAAGCTGGAGAGAATTACGGTCGCAGCGGCGATGCGGCCAAGACCTGCAAATGTCTTCATGAGTTCAATGCTCCTGTTATCTGTTCGCTTGCAGCGTGCGGGCACCGGATGGACCAGCAATGATCGCAAGTGCCGCCATATTGAGAAAAAGCCCGTGTTCAACGACACCGGGTATTGAATTCAGCTCGCTCGAAAGCGCCTCTGCATCAGGAATGCGGCCAAATGATGCATCGATAATGTGGTGGCCGCCATCCGTGGTAAAATCTCCGTCACCCGATCGGCGGATCGCAAGACTGCCGCTGAGGCCAAGCTTCGCGGCGACCTTCTCGATCGTAATCCGGGTCGAAACCAGACCGAACGGATTGACTTCGATCGGCAGCGGAAACTGGCCGAGCGTCTCCACCAGCTTGCTTTCGTCGGCAATGACGATCATCCGTCCGGATGCTGCGGCGACGATCTTTTCACGCAGCAGCGCACCGCCGCCACCCTTTATCAGACGCAGGGCGCCATCCACCTCGTCGGCGCCATCGATGGTCAGATCGAGTTCCGGCAATTCATCGAGCGATTTCAGGGGTACGCCGAGTTCGACGCAAAGCCGCGCCGTGCGTTCGGATGTCGGAACGCCTTCGATCTTGAAGCCGCCTGCGACCTTTTCCGCCAGCAGCCGCACGAACTCTTCAGCCGTGCTCCCCGTGCCGATACCGAGGCGCATACCGCTTTTCACATGGGTCAGCGCAACCGCGGCAGCCTTGATCTTCATCTCGCGGGCATCCATGCGCCGCTTACTCCGATTGTTTCGTTGGATGTGCTGTTAACACGGCTCGCATGCCAAACGAAAGCCAAAATAACCGAAGCAAACTGAAAAGCAAAAGCATCGCGGCGGGCCCGAAACAGGCTAGTCTTGACGTTGCTTTTTCACCGCCCTTCGCCTACTCCGGACCGACCCGTTTTCATGAAGAGGCAACAGACCTTGACCCCTGCCCTTGTCGTACTCGATCTCGATGGCACGCTTCTCGATACCCATGCCGATCTCATTGAGAGCCTCAATCACTCGATCGGCTCGATCGGCCTCGAGCCCGTCAGTTATGACAACCTGACCCATCTCGTCGGTCACGGCGCCAAGGTGATGATCGAGCGCGCCTGCAAGCTGCGCGGTCACCCGCTGACCGAAAGCGAGGCCCCATTGCTGCTGGAGCGCTTCATCGCGCATTATACGGAGACCATGCCCGGCCACACGAAGCCTTATCCCGGCCTTGTCGCCGCCATGGACAATCTGAAGGCCAACGGCTTCAAGTTGGCCGTCTGCACCAACAAACTGGAATCGCTGGCACGCACGCTGCTGGAAAAGCTTGGCCTCACCGGCTATTTCGACGCGATCACCGGCGGAGACACCTTTCCGGTACGCAAGCCCGATGCCCGTCATCTCCTCGGTACGATCGAAAAGGCCGGCGGTACGCCTGAGCGGAGCATCATGGTCGGTGACAGTTTTAACGATATCGCCGTCGCCAAGAACGCCTCGGTCGCCTCTATCGGCGTCCCATTCGGCTATTCCGACGTGCCGATCGCGAGCCTGGAACCCACCCGTATCATCCAGCATTTCGATGAACTGACGCCCGATTTCGCCAACGCGCTGATCCGCGATTATGCGGCAGGCAACAAGGCCGTACAGACCGCCTGAGCCCGCCAGCATGGCAAACAAAAAAGGCGGCCACCGGCCGCCTTTTTCATGACTATTAAAACGCTCAAATCTGAGCGCCGCGCGCCTTGCTGGTGATGTCGAAGGCCTTCATCGTGTAGGTATCGCGATCATAGACGTCGTTGAAATATTCAACATTGCCGTCCTTGTTCGGCCAGGCCGTGAAGTAGGCGATATAGATCGGGATCCGCTGCGGCACCGAAACAGCCTTGTTCTGGCCACTGGCGATCTGCTTGGCGACATCGTCGACCGTCGTGTTCAGCACGGCAGCCGCCATCGCCCGCGGATCGGCAAGGCGCACGCAGCCATGGCTCAACGCGCGCATATCACGCTTGAAGAAGCTGCGCTGCGGCGTGTCGTGCATGTAGATCGCATGCGAGTTCGGGAACAGGATTTTCAGTTCGCCGAGCGCATTGTCACCGCTCGGTGGCTGGCGCACCGAAACGTTGGCGGTCGAACCGTACCAGTCGACACTCGAAGACGGAACAGCACGGCCGTTGACGGCCACCTCATAGCCCATGCGGTCGAGATAGTTCGGATCGGCGCGCAGCTTCGGCAGCATCTCGTTGATGATGATCGACTGCGGCACGCCCCAGAACGGATTGAACTCGACGGTTTGGATCTCATCTTCGAAGAAATTGGTCTGATGCGTCGGCTGGCCGACGACCACACGCATCGACAACTGTTCCTTGTTGTCGTTGTGGTAGTAGACCATGAAGGCAGGCTGGTTGATCATCACGTAACGCGAGCCGAGATCTTCCGGCAGCCAGCGGGCCTGCTCCATGGCAACGACGAGCTTGTTGATCTTCGCCGTGTTGCTGTCGCCGCCGGTCATGACGCGGACGGTCGCCTGACCGATGACGCCATCAGGCTTC
This sequence comes from Rhizobium sp. 01L410, assembly GCF_056400165.1. Classification (NCBI taxonomy): domain Bacteria; kingdom Pseudomonadati; phylum Pseudomonadota; class Alphaproteobacteria; order Hyphomicrobiales; family Rhizobiaceae; genus Rhizobium; species Rhizobium sp. 01L410. Next base: position 318,409 of record NZ_JBFTST010000002.1, on the reverse strand, counting down.
AGGCCATGCTCTTTCTGGAAGTCCTCGACCAGTGACACCACCTCGGGCGAATAGTCGGAACCGCCGGTATAGGCAGCGAGCATCGCGGCATGCTGGGTCTTCAGTGTTTCCGAACCATGTTTGCCGACCGCCTTGACGATATTGGCGATCTCCGGCGAGCTGTCGCCCGGACGCAGCAGGCCGTTGAGCGAGATGGTGATCTGCTCCTGGTCGCCGCCTTCGGCCTTCAGCTTGGCAAGCTCCTTCTTCAGGATATCGAATTCACGCCCATCCGGGCTGCGGCTCGCGAGATAAGAGCCGACATCCGGGCTCATGCGCGCGAGCTTCAGTACCGGATCGAGATTGACGACCTTGCGCTTGAAATCGTGATAGCCAGACAGCTTGTTCGGATCGATACGACCGCGCACCGTGTCCTGAACATAGGCCAGAACCTTCGACGACAGCTCAAGTTCGAACTGCGTCAGCGCGTGATCGCTAACGGTCGAGTCAGGATTGGCGGCATCGGCAGCCGGAAGATCGACCGCGTAGTCTGCCGGATCGAGACCGACGGAACCGGCGCTTGCCAGGAAGCTCATGGCGGCCTTGGCGCGATCGTTCACTTCCGTGCCGCTGACCCAGACGAGCGGGTTCTTGGTGTCGCCGTAATAGCTTTCGAGCGACTTCGCGACATTGCCGTCGGCGCGAACCTTGGCATCGGCGAGATAGCGGCGCTGAACGCCAGACTGGTCGCCCGACGTTGCCGACGCATCAACGACGGCACCGGTTACCACCGGGTCTGCAAACTTCGCCGTGTTCACCAGACGCATCGGGTCCGGCTTATACGTATAATAGGTCGGCGACGTCACCTTCGGCAGCGGCGCGTCGACGGGGGCCTGCATGGCCGGCATCTGCGCGGGATTGGAAGGATCGATGATGGTGCTCTGGGTGCGCGGCCGGTCACCGCGGATCATGTCCATCAGCGTATAGGCATGCGCGGGCGCAGCAAGTGCCGCAAAGCCGCAGGAAAGTGCCAGTGCGGAAACCGCACCCTTGAAAAACGATGTCATGCTTTTTCCAGTCCCAGTGTCATGCTGTCTTGGCGTGGGCCCGAGCCCATTCGAGATTTCTACCGCCTGGCTCACTGCTCCATTGGCAGAATCCAGCCTGCGCCGCCAGCGCCGGACGACTCAACTTTGCGTGACGTGATCCTTCGCGGCGGCGCTCCGCAGTTCACACAAAATTATGAAATTATTGGTTAATTTTTTACCCAATTTCGCGCCGCCGCCAAAGCCCGTTTTTCAGCTGTTCCGCATAAAATTCCGGCCGTGTCCCAAATACCACGCCAACCGGGCCTAAAACATGAAAATCACTCTCATATTTTAAGCCGCGAGACGGTTTTCTTGGCGGCGCTCCGGGCCTATAAGACGCCATCCTGACGACAGCAGAGGAAGGCACTGCGATGAGCACGACCCGTACCGAAACAGACACCTTTGGCCCGATCGAAGTCACCAGCGACCGCTATTGGGGCGCACAGGCCCAGCGCTCGCTCGGCAACTTCAAAATCGGCTGGGAAAAGCAGCCGCTGTCGATCGTCCGCGCACTCGGTATCGTGAAGCAGGCGGCCGCGCGCGTCAACGTCGAACTCGGCCAGCTCGACCCTGAGATCGGCAAGGCGATTTCAGTGGCGGCGCAGGAGGTCATCGACGGCAAGCTCAACGACCACTTCCCGCTGGTCGTCTGGCAGACGGGCTCCGGCACGCAGTCGAACATGAATGCTAACGAAGTGATCTCCAACCGCGCCATCGAAATGCTGGGCGGCGTGATGGGCTCGAAGAAGCCTGTTCATCCGAACGATCACGTCAATATGAGTCAGTCGTCGAACGACACCTATCCGACAGCGATGCATATCGCCTGCGCCGAACAGCTCGCTCATCACCTGCTGCCCGCCCTCAAGCATCTGCACGCCGCGCTCGACATGAAGGTGGTCGAGTTCAATCACATCATCAAGATCGGCCGCACGCATACGCAGGACGCCACGCCGCTGACGCTGGGACAGGAATTTTCGGGCTATGCTGCACAGGTGGGTTCGGCGATAAAGCGGATCGAGATGACGCTTCCCGGCCTCTGCGAGCTCGCACAAGGCGGCACGGCCGTGGGCACCGGCCTCAATGCGCCGGTCGGATTTGCAGAGGCCGTTGCCGATGAGATCGCCAAGATCACCGATATGCCATTCGTAACGGCGCCCAACAAGTTCGAGGCGCTGGCATCGCATGACAGCATGGTCTTCAGCCATGGCGCCATCAATGCCGCAGCTGCAGCCCTCTTCAAGATTGCCAACGACATCCGCCTCCTCGGCTCCGGCCCGCGCGCCGGTCTCGGTGAGCTGGCACTGCCGGAAAACGAACCCGGCTCGTCAATCATGCCAGGCAAGGTCAACCCGACCCAGTGCGAAGCGCTGACCCAGGTCTGCGCCCAGGTCTTCGGCAACAATGCCGCCCTCACCTTCGCCGGCAGCCAGGGCCATTTCGAACTCAACGTCTACAATCCGATGATGGCCTATAACTTCCTGCAATCGGTTCAGCTCCTTGGCGATGCCGCGATCTCCTTTACCGACAATTGCGTCGTCGGCATCGAAGCCCGGGAGGACAACATCAAGGCAGGCCTCGAGCGATCACTGATGCTGGTCACCGCTCTTGCCCCGACGATCGGCTACGACAACGCCGCCAAGATCGCCAAGACGGCCCACAAGAACGGCACGACCTTGAAGGAAGAAGCACTCGCCAGCGGGCTGGTAACGTCGGAACAGTATGATTCGGTCGTCCGGCCGGAGCAGATGATCGGACCGAAATAAGGCTGATCAAGCAACGCCTGTTGAACAAGAAAGGCTCGCGGAGGTCACTTCGCGAGCCTTTCGCCGTTTTTTCCCGGCATAAACGGGCCTTGGGTTTGCCCGGGGCGAACCTCTAGCGCCGCTCCATGACGGACGTATAAAAACGCCACGACTTCGAAAAATAAGATTAAGATTCGAATATCGAAATGTAATTACAATATATTATAAAATATAAACTCAACATCAGGATTCATTATAATCATGTAATATATTACCTATAGTTCAGTATATTACTGTACGTTGGCGTTTATATATACATACGCGTGACAAATACGCAACATCGATACTTTACCACCCGTTGTGACAAACTTGTAATTTTGACGTTTCGTTCGCCCTGTACCCACCGCCTCGAAGTTGGGGGCATGCCACCTTCTTCTCAAAAACAAGGGCCGGGAAAGGGAATGCCGTTGGCAAAAAATCCCAGCCCAATCGAAACTTTGAATTGGAGGTTATCCATGAACATCAAGAGCCTTCTCCTTGGCTCCGCTGCAGCTCTCGCAGCAGTTTCCGGCGCTCACGCCGCAGACGCCATCGTCGCTGCAGAACCGGAAGCCGTCGAATACGTTCGCGTCTGCGACGCTTACGGCACCGGCTACTTCTACATCCCGGGTACCGAAAGCTGCCTGAAGATCAACGGCTACATCCGTTTCGACGTCAACTTCGCGTTTGGCGACGGCACCGACAATCCGGCCACCGGCAAGGGCGGCGAAGACTGGAACGTCCGTACCCGCGGTCAGGTTCAGTTCACTGCCAAGAGCGATACCGAATACGGCCCGCTCACTGGTGTTATCGTTTACCAGGCCAACTATCGTGGCCCGTCAATCAAGGACGGCGCTCTGAGCCCAAGCGGCGCTCAGAACGCAACCGTTCTCGACACCGCCTACATCGACATCGCTGGCCTGCGCGTCGGTAAGTTCGTCAACTGGTGGGATAACGACTTCTCGGGCGAATTCGACATCACCAACTCTGGCACCACGAGCTTCAACACGGCCCGTTACCAGTATGAAGCCAACGGCTTCTACGCTGGCGTCGCGCTCGAAGAACTCGGCGGTAACGGCTTCGCTTGGGAAACTGGCGGCAACGACCTCGGTATCGACGCTGCAATCGGCGGCAAGGCCGGCAGCTTCACATACGAAGTTCTCGCTGGCTACGACGTCGATGCTGACAACTTCGCCGTTCGCGGCAAGATCGGTGCCGACATCGGCCCCGGCACGCTCGGCATCGCAGCGATCTGGGCTGATGGTCCTAGCGCCTACTTCACCAAGGGCGAATGGACTGTTGCAGCCCAGTACGCCATCAAGGCGACCGACAAGTTCACGATCACCCCTGGCTTCCAGTACACCGGCAATGTCGATGTCACCGGCCTGGCTGGCGAGCAGGAATTTGACGGTGGTAGCGAGTGGCGCGCAGGCGTAACGCTCGACTATCAGGTCGTTCAGAACCTGGCAGCGAAGCTCGCAGTCACCTACGTCGATCACGACTCTGACACCTCTACGGTTGGCGCAAGCTACACCGGCGTTACGGGCTTCTTCCGCCTGCAGCGTGCATTCTAATCTGATCTGACTCCTTCGGATCGAGGCCCGTCCGGCTCTGCCGGGCGGGCTTTTTGCCGCGGCGGAACCAAGACCCTTCTCCAGCGCATTGCATTTCGCCGCGCCCGGATTTAGATCGCTTCCAAACTAGCCCATTCGAAAGGTTTCCAATGGCTGACGATCTCTTCCCGCTCGGCAAAGACACGACGCAATACCGCAAGATCAGCAGCGACTACGTCTCGGTCGACAGCTTCAAGGGTCAGGAGATCCTGGCGGTCGAGCCAGAGGGCATCCGGCTGCTGGCCGAGACCGCCTTTGCCGACATCAACCACCTGCTCCGCCCCGGCCATCTGAAGCAGCTCGCCTCGATCCTCGATGATCCCGAGGCCACCGACAACGACCGTTTCGTTGCCTATGATCTGCTGAAGAATGCCAATATCGCCGCCGGCGGCGTGTTGCCGATGTGCCAGGATACCGGCACCGCCATCATCATGGGCAAGAAGGGCCGCCGCGTCTGGACTGAAGGCGGCGATACCGCGGCGCTCTCCAGGGGCGTGCTTGACGCCTATGAAAAGAAGAACCTGCGCTATTCGCAGCTGGCGCCCATCAAGATGTTCGAGGAAAAGAACACCAAGAACAACCTGCCGGCCCAGATCGATATTTATGAAGAAGGCACTGACAGCTACGACTTCCTCTTCGTCGCCAAGGGCGGCGGCTCCGCCAACAAGACCTTCCTCTACCAGGGCACGCCATCGCTGCTGACGCATGACCGCATGATCGACTTCCTCAAGGAGAAGATCCTCACGCTGGGTACGGCAGCCTGTCCCCCCTACCATCTGGCGATCGTTATCGGCGGCACTTCCGCCGAGATGAACCTGAAGACGGTCAAGCTCGCCTCGACGCGCTATCTCGACGACCTGCCGACCGAGGGCTCGGAAAGCGGTCACGCCTTCCGCGATATCGAGATGGAAAAGGAAATCCACAAGCTGACCCAGCAGATGGGCGTCGGCGCCCAGTTCGGCGGCAAGTATTTCTGTCATGACGTCCGCGTCATCCGCCTGCCCCGCCACGGCGCCTCGCTGCCGATCGGCCTCGGTGTTTCCTGTTCCGCCGACCGTCAGGCCAAGGGCAAGATTACTCGCGACGGTATCTTCGTCGAACAGCTCGAGACCGACCCCTCGAAATACATGCCGGAGATCGACGAGACGAAGCTGTCGGAATCGATGGTCCGCATCGACCTCAACCAGCCGATGGCTGGCATTCTCGCCGAGCTTTCCAAGCATCCGGTCAAGACCCGCCTGTCGCTGACTGGCACCATTATTGTCGCCCGCGACCTTGCGCATGCGAAAATCCGCGAGCGCCTGGAAAATGGCGAAGGCATGCCTGACTATATGAAGAACCACCCGGTCTATTACGCCGGTCCGGCCAAGACCCCGGCAGGCTATGCCTCCGGCTCCTTCGGTCCGACGACTGCGGGCCGCATGGACAGCTATGTCGACCAGTTCCAGTCCTTCGGCGGTTCGATGGTGATGCTCGCCAAGGGCAACCGCTCGCGCGCCGTGCGCGAAGCCTGCAAGAAGCATCAGGGATTCTATCTCGGCTCGATCGGTGGCCCGGCCGCCCGTCTGGCACAGGACTGCATCAAGAAGGTCGAGGTTCTCGAATATCCCGAACTCGGCATGGAAGCCGTCTGGAAGATCGAGGTCGAAGACTTCCCCGCTTTCATCGTCATCGACGACAAGGGCAACGACTTCTTCCAGGAACTCAATCTCGGCTGATGCCGGGACTACACGCATTAGCTTCCGGAGCGTTCAAAATAGCTTCGGAAGCAATGATCTTGATATCTCTCTGACGGCAGGGCAAAGCCGCGTTCACAAAAGACGGACGCCGTCGCCGTCACCGTCAATGAAATAAGAACACGCTTATGCAAATTTTTTCAGAGATTTTCCGGGAAACTTTCAACCGGCCACAGCCGGAAGACAGCCTCAGGTGTGAGCATCCCTCAGATTCCTGAGTTTTTTCAATGCTATAGTATTTCTGGAATATACAACCAGAATAATCACATGTAATCGTTGGTATATATCGTCTTAATTGTTTCCCAACGAATTTAAGCTAACCAATAGAAGATTGCTTTTCTAATTCCTTGAGGAGTATGCCGGATGAATACGGCTGCAGCGCAGAAAGCGCAGATCCCGGATGTCGCAGGCCAGATCACTTTTGCCATGCGTTCTATGGGCGTCGCGCCAATCCCGCGCAATTACGAACTCTTCTACGAAGCCTATATCGGTTCCAATCCGGCCCTGACGCGCGATCTCGCGGCACTCGGCGGACAGGCGACGCAGGAAGAACTCGACGAGCTCGGCTCGCAATACTTCACCCACTCTCCCGCCCGCGTCTTCGACGATGTCCATTCCCGCATTGCCGCCGAACTTGAGGGATTGCTCAGAGTGCTGCGCCAGGAGCAGACCTCTCTCGAGAGCTACAACAAGCTGCTCGGCGAAACCTACCGCCGTATCAACACCAAGAACACCACCAGTGTCGATCTCCTCGAAAACGCCATCACCCTACTGACCCAGGCAACCGGCGACACCATGGCCCACGGCGAACGTACCGTCGAGAATGTCGCTCAGCGCTCGCAGGAAATGGATGAGGTCCGCAAGGAACTCGACGAGTACAAGCGCATCGCCAACACCGACTCGCTGACCCGCCTGTCCAACCGCCGCGCCTTCGACGACCGGCTCGCCGCTGTCTTCGACAACGTCGCCCTGAAGCCTGTGACCGCTCTGGTGCTGGCCGATATCGACAACTTCAAGAAGATCAACGACACCTACGGCCACCCGGTCGGCGACAAGATCCTGGCCACTGTTGCCTCGGTCATCCGAGCCAATGTCCGCCGCGATATCTTCGTGGCACGCACGGGCGGCGAAGAATTTGCCCTGATCATCGACGGCAACACGCAGGAAGAGGTCATGGGCATGGCCGAGCGGATCCGCCGCACCCTCGAAGCGACACCGTTCAAGAACTCCCGCACCCGGATCAACTATGGCCCGGTCACGGTTTCCATGGGTGTCTGCATGGCATCCCATGCCGACGACGCGGGAGAGCTCTATTACAAGACCGATATCGCCCTCTACGGCGCCAAGCACGCCGGCCGCAACTGCAGCGTCCTCTATGAGGATGGCATGCAGAAGGACTTCACCAAGAGCTGGCTGATCTACAAGGCCTGACCATCACCATCCGGTGACGCGCTACCACATCGTCTTCGCAGCGCGTCCCGCCCATTCGCGATCATAGGTTTCGTAGTCGAAATCGCCTGCTGCCGCCTTCAACATCATGCCCGGTGTCGGCAGGCTTGCCGGATCGGCGAAGGTTTCCGGGTTCCAGATCTGCGAGCGCATCAGCGCCCTGGCGCACTGGAAATAGACTTCATCGACAGTGATCACCACGACAGTGCGCGGATGCCTGCCGTCCATCTCGAAGCTTTCGAGCAGGCTCTCGTCATCGGAGACCACGCCGCGGCCATTGATCCGCATCGTCGTGTTCGATCCGGGCACCAGAAACATCAGCGCCAATCGCGGATCGCGAACGATGTTGGAAAGCGAATCGACGCGATTGTTGCCGCGCCAGTCCGGAAGATGGAGGGTCTTCTCGTCGACGATCCTGACGACGCCGCCGATGTCGCCGCGCGGTGAGCAGTCGAGGCCCTCAGGTCCAACCGTCGCCAGCGCCACGAATGGCGAGGCCTCGATCATCTGCCGGTAGAGCGGCGTCAGCACCTTGGTGACCTTGGCAACCGAAGCCTGCGTCAACCCGCCTGCATAGATCTCGCCGAGCTCTTCCACTGTCCTGATGATTTTCATGATCGCCTGCCATCCTAGTTCACGGCTTTCATTAGCCGCCTAAGATGACGCTACAATGACGCGCGCCTCGCCGGAAGCTCGAAAAGAGAAACGATCTCGGCATCGCTCTTGCCGGTAGCGGCATCAAGAAACGACTTGATCTCCTGCAGCACAGGTTCGGCGCCGATGATCCGGCGGTGGCCGAAGCTGTTGGCCCAGAACAGCCTGACATTCTCTCCCGACGCCGCATAGCGCCGCGCATGATCGGCGCTTACTTCCTTGTCGTCTTCGGCATGGACGACAAGAACCGGCACCGCGAGACGGCCAGCCGAAGTGCCGACATCGAAATCAGCGAGCTTGCGCCCGGTTACGCGCTGAACCTTGCGCTCCAGGGCTGCCTGCGCCTGCCTGCCAAGGCCGATCATCCGGCCGAAATCATGAAACAGCCAGGCCATCTCGCTTGGCGAGCCGATGGTGACGATCTTCTCCGCTTCCAGTTTGTGGATCTGCGGCAGGATGCCGGTCGCCGATACCATCAAAGCTGCACCGCCGAAGGAATGGCCGATGGCGGCATCGAAGCGGCCGAAACGATCCTGGGCTGCTGCAATCGTCTCCACCGCCAACCCCATATGCAGCGAGCGCCCGCCGGAGATACCATGTCCCGGGAAATCGAGCGCGATGACCTCGGCACCATCCTTGGCCAGCATTGCGATCAGATCGGTCATATAGGCCATGCCCGATCCCCAGCCATGAGTTACGAGATAGCGCTTGCGCTGCCCGCGCGCGCCGCCATTGATCCTGTAGGCTCCCGCACGCCGGCCGTTTGCAAGCCGGATCGCGATGCGCTCGGCATCTTTCAGCCACAAGGATCCAGCGGCGTGTGCGGCCTTGGCCTTTGCTCCCTTCGGACGCAGCGAGGGCGTTCGGCAGAACAACCGGAAGGCCGCCTCGCCCGCCAGATCGGGCGAAAGAGCCTGCAGCGCGCGAAATCCGAAGCGAGTGACCGCAAGCGCAAAGTTTGCCATAGTGGGAATCCAACAATGTTCAACACTGAACAATAAAGTACAACGATGAACAAAAATCAATCCCTTCCCTGGGATCATCCGCGTTTTCGCAGCTGGATCGCCGTTGCCCGCGCCTGCCAGCTGATGCAGCAATCGCTCGGCCGCTCGCTGGCCGAACTCGATATAAAGACACCGCATCTCGATATCCTGATCAATCTCTACCGCTTCGAAGGCCTGACGCAGCAGGATCTAGCCCGCAAGCTGCTGGTCGGCCGCTCCAACATGAGCATGCTGCTGCCGCAGATGGAAAAGCGCGGCCTGATCGAGCGGCGCGGCGACGAGCGCGACAAGCGGGTGCTGCGGCTCTATTTGACGGAGGACGGTCGCGCGCTGACGGAAAAGGCCATGGTGATCCAGACCGACCTGATCGACCGCATGCTATCCGACGAGCCGCTGGAGCAATGCATGGCCATGGCCGGCTCAATGGAGCGCATCATCGCATTGCTCCAGCAGGACCTGAAGGACGACGACTGAGCGCTAGTGCAGCGTCGGCGCGGGCGCCGCCGAACCCAGCGACCGGTACTCCCAGACCGCGACGATGACGAGCACCAGTGCTGCCAGTATCCCCATCACGTAGATCTCGACGGCTGGCGACAGAAACGCCAGCAGGATCAGAAGGATGATGCCTGCCAGATGCGAGAGCGGCGCCCGCCCGCTGACGGCACCCTTGAACCAGAGATTTCCCGCAAGGAACAACCCGGCCCCGCCGAGCACGGCAGCGGCAATGCCGATATCGCCGACCTCGTGCGGATGCGAGAACATGAATTCCACAGCCACGGCATCGACGATGATGCCGGCCAGAATCGGGATATGCGCATAGGTGAACGCCTGGCGTGCCAGACTTCCTGGCGTCTCCTCATGTTCGATCCGATGCGCGGCCCGCTCATGGCCGAAACGGAAATATAGCCACCACATGGCAACTGTCGATGCAAAGCTGGTGACCAGAACGAGGCCGGTCATCGGCGAGAACGGCATTTCGGAAAATGTGCGGCCGGAGACGAGAACGGCCTCGCCGAGGCAGATGATGATGAAAAGAGCGCAGCGCTCAGCCATATGCGCACCGGAAACATCCCAGTCGGCGGTGGTCGATTTGCCAAGACCCGGCACGAAGAAACCAGACGCAGGACCGGCATATTCGATGGCGAGCGCAATCACCCAGGCGATCAGTCTTGCCTCATGCTCGAGCAAGCCTCCGGCGATCCAGAACACCCCTGATACCGCCAGCCAGATGCTGATACGCGTGAAATTCAGATAGTTGGAATGGCTGGAATGCCGCACCGCATAGACGGTGAAAAGCGAGCGCCCCACCTGCATCAGCACATAGGCGCCGGCAAACAACAACCCCTTGTCGCCGAAGGCTTCGGGGATCGACGAAGACAGAATGAGGCCGAGCAGCATCAGGACGATCAGCATCGCCCGCACCGGCATTTTATCGGGGTCCAGCCAGTTGGTCACCCAAGCCGTGAAGATCCAGACCCACCAGACCGCAAATGTCATCAGCGCCGCTTCGGCGGCGCCGAGCGGTGTGTAGTGGGCGGCAAGCGCGTGCGAGAGCTGCGAAATCGAGAAGACGAAGACAAGGTCGAAGAACAATTCCAGAAAGGTGACCTTGCTGCCACCCGGGCTACCCTTCGCCCGGAGCCAGTTTCTTATCGCAGTTCCCGCCATCCATGCCCCCTATGGCTGTTGTCAATCAGCGCGGCTGTTCCGCCACGTCCCGGCTCATGCCTTTGTCGGCCAGTTCCTTTTCGTAATTCTCAAACAGCTCGACACCCCGTTCGCCGAGCTCCCGCAGATAGGTCCAGGTGAAGATGCCGGTGTCGTGCATGTCGTCAAAGCCGATGCGTACCGCATAGTTTCCGGTCGGCGTCATGGCGATGATGGCCACGTTGCGCTTGCCGGCAACGGTCAACTTCTGCCCGGGACCATGCCCCTGCACTTCCGCCGAAGGCGACAGTACACGCAGCATTTCGGCCGAGAGATCGAAGCTCTGACCATCGTTGAACGTCACGGCAAGACGCTGCCGGTCTTTCGAAACCCTGAGTTCGGTGGGCCAGATGTCGCTCATTGCTGCACTCCGTTCGCATTCGTTGAGTAGGCATTGAGGCGTTTTCTGGCAAGCTCAATCTACCGTGTGCCTGTACCGTTTACCTTGACGACACAGTCACATATGACCACATTAACATGATTGCGGAGGTATTGGTGAACAGCAATGTCGGCACGATAGGAAGCGCTGCACCGCTTGTTGCGGATGCAAGCCCGATGATCGACCCGTTCGGACGGGCCGTCAGCTATCTGCGTGTGTCCGTCACCGACCGCTGCGACTTCCGCTGCACCTATTGCATGGCCGAGAACATGACCTTCCTTCCAAAGAAGGATCTGCTTTCGCTCGAAGAGCTGAACCGGCTCTGTTCCGCCTTCATCGCCAAGGGCGTCCGCAAGATCCGCCTGACGGGCGGCGAGCCGCTGGTGCGCAAGAACATCATGTTCCTGATCCGCGCGCTCGGAAAGCAGGTCGGCACCGGCCTTGAGGAGCTGACGCTGACCACCAACGGCTCCCAACTCGCCCGTCATGCCGAGGAGCTCTATGATTGCGGCGTACGGCGCATCAATGTCTCGCTCGATACGCTCGACCCGGACAAATTCCACAAGATCACCCGCTGGGGCGACTTGGAAAAGGTCATGCAGGGCATCGATGCGGCGCAGAAGGCCGGTTTGAAGATCAAGCTCAACGCCGTCGCACTGAAGGATTTCAACGAGCATGAAATCCCCGGCATGCTGCGCTTCGCCCATGGCCGCGGCATGGACCTGACGGTGATCGAGACGATGCCGATGGGCGAAATCGATGAGGATCGCACCGACCAGTATTTGCCGCTTTCGGAGCTGCGCGCTTCGCTGGAAAAGCAGTTTACGCTAACCGATATCGGCTACCAGACGGGCGGCCCGGCGCGCTATGTGACCGTCGGCGAAACCGGCGGACGCCTCGGATTCATCACGCCGATGACCCATAATTTCTGCGAGAGCTGCAACCGTGTGCGGCTGACCTGCACCGGCACGCTCTACATGTGCCTCGGGCAAAACGATGCCGCCGACCTGCGATCCGCGCTACGCGCCACCGAAGATGACGGCCTGCTCTATGCGGCGATCGACGAAGCGATCACCCGCAAGCCGAAGGGCCACGATTTCATCATCGACCGCACCCATAAAAAACCCGCCGTCGCACGCCACATGAGCGTCACCGGCGGGTGACTTCCTGGAATTTGCGTTAGCGCCTGCGCTACGCCGCCCCTGCGGGATCGCCGATCGGCAGCAATGCCGGATTCGGCGGCGTCGGGTCGTTGGGGTTCTTGTTGTCGGCCGGATCCTGAGCCGGCGTCAGCGGCGGCTTCTCCTGAACACGATCCGGTATCCCGGGTGTCGGCGTCGGGCCGCGGGGCGTTTCGGCCGGGTTTGGAATTTCGGTCGGCATGATGATCTCCCTGGATTTTCGAAAGCCGCGGACATGCCGCTTTCACTCATAAGGGAAACGCTACCGCTCCGCTTTTGTTCAAGCGGCCGTCGTGGCGACGGACTGCTGCCCTATTGTGCACTGCGCCATCGATTTATGCAGACTGTGACTTGCAATCGATTTCATTCCCACTTCTTCCCCTCTAAAAGGGCCTCAGCATTATCGGGAATCTCTTAGCATGCCGCGGTCTCGCAATACCCAGGGCGCCATTTTCATGAGCATGGCCATGGCCGGTTTTTCGGCCAGTGACGCCCTCTCGAAATCGGTTATCGGTGACATGAATGCCGGGCAGATCATGTTCATCCGCGGCCTGTTCACCAGCGTCCTGGTCTATCTGATCGCCCGCAAGATGGGCGCCCTGCGCTCCTGGACGATCATTCTGAAGCCGATCATCATTCTGCGCGTCATCTGCGAGATGCTGGCTGCCGTCACCTACATCACGGCGCTCGGAATGATGCCGATCGCCAATGCCTCGGCGATCCTGCAATCGCTGCCGCTGGTGGTCACTTTCGGCGCAGCGCTGTTCTTCAACGAGCCGGTCGGCTGGCGCCGCTGGTCGGCGATCCTCGTCGGCCTGATAGGCGTGATGATCATCATTCGGCCAGGACCGGAAGGTTTTACGCCGGCAGCCCTGCTCTGCGTTGCCAGCGTTTTGACAACAGCCGGACGCGATCTCGCGACACGCTCGATCGATCCGGAAATTCCGTCGCTGATGGTGACTGTCGTCACCGCGATATCGGTCGCCTTCTTCGGCGCCCTCTTAATGCCGCCGCTTGGCGGCTGGCACCCGACGACGTGGACAGCGCTGTCCCATCTGCTGCTGGCCTCCGTTCTTGTGCTGATCGGATACCAGTCGGTGATCACGGCCATGCGGACCGGCGAAGTCTCCTTCGTGGCGCCCTTCCGCTACACGAGCCTGATCTTTTCCGGCCTTCTCGGCTTCCTGTTCTTCTCCGAACTGCCGGATGCCTGGACACTGACGGGTGCAGCGATCGTCATCGCCTCCGGCCTCTATACGTTCTATCGTGAGGCCAAACGCCGCGTTGCACCGCTGGCGCAGGAATCCGAACCGAGAAGCCCAGTCTGAGATCCACCATGGCCGATTTCCCGCCGCAGAAGACCAATATCCCGGGCGTCATCCTAGCCGGTGGACGCTCCTCGCGCATGGGCTCCGACAAGGCCTCGGCCCATCTCGGCGGCCGCACGCTACTGGACCACGCGATATCGCGGCTCTCGCCTCAAGTCTCGTCGGTTGCCGTCAACGCCGGCAGCGAAGCGCAATGCGGCCTTGCCTTCATTCCGGATATCATCCCCGGCAAGGCCGGACCGATGGCAGGCATCCACGCAGCCATGGCCTATGCGGCGAAGCTCAAAGGCGTCAGCCACGTCGTTACCATCTCGATCGACAGCCCGTTCTTCCCGGCCGAACTGGTGGCAGATTTCATCGGTGCGCTCGATCACCCGGAAAGGATCGCGATCGCCGCATCGGAAGGCCGCAGCCACCCTGTCTTCGGCCTGTGGCCGGTCGCGCTCGCGGCAGACCTGGAATCCTGGATCGCCACCGACGAAAAGCGCCGCGTCCGCGACTTCCTGTTACGTCATGACGTTGCGGAAGTTCAATTTCCGCTCCGCCCGACTCGTGCCGCTATGCTCGATCCCTTTTTCAACATCAACACCCCTGACGATCTCATCGAGGCCGAGCGCTGGCTGCAGGCGCTGCCATCATGAGCGGCCCGCGGGTCTTCGGCATCGCCGGCTGGAAGAACTCCGGCAAAACCGGGCTTGCCGTGCGCCTCGTCGAGGAGTTTACCCGCCGCGGCTATCGCATCTCGACGATCAAGCACGCCCATCATGACTTCGACATCGACAAGGTTGGCGCCGACAGCTACCGCCACCGGCAGGCCGGCGCCCATGAGGTGACGATCGTCTCCGGCACGCGCTATGCTATCATGCACGAGCTGCGCGGCGAACCTGAGCCCGCCTTCGAAGAGATACTGGCTCGCCTCGCCCCTTGCGACCTGGTGCTGATCGAAGGCTACAAGCACGAGAAGATCCCGAAGATCGAGGCCCGCCGCCTGCAGGCCGCCAAGCGCGAGCCGCTGGCGCCCACCGATCCCTATATCTGCGCCATCGCCGCCGACCATCCGGTCACGGATACGGCCCTGCCGCGCTTCGACCTCGACGACACGCTGGCGATCGCCGATTTCATCGCCGCAACCCTCGGCCTTCCCGCCTTTCAGCCATAGAAAAAGCCGCCGGTCGCCCGGCGGCTCTTATTTCGATATCGGCCCGCCTCAGTTGTTGGAGGCGACCGGACGCACCAGCGGCGTGACGCGGCGGATGGTGACGCGGCGGTTTTCCTGGTTCGGACCGGCCGTGTTGACCTTCAGGTAACGCTCACCATAGCCCTGCGTCGCCATGTTTTCAGGCGGGATGCCATAGACATCCGACAGCACGTTGGCGACCGATTCCGCACGCTGGTCCGAGAGAACCAGATTGCTCTGATCGGAGCCGACGGCATCCGTGTGACCTTCGATCAGGAAGGTCTCGCTCGGATCCTTCTGCAGCACCTCATTCAGCGCATCCGCGACCTTGCGCAGGCTGCGCGCCTGGCTCATCGGAATTTCGGCACTGCCGGTGGCGAAGGTGATGGTATCGAGGTCGATACGGCGCACCTTGTCGCGGATACGGGCCGAATACTTCACTTCGTTCAGCGAGTAGACGCGCTCGACAGGCTCGACCGGCGGCTCACGCAGGAAGTCGTAATAATCGCGATCCGGGTCGCTGCTCGTATCGATGATGTAGTCGCGAACCGGGATCCGCAGACGCATCGGCGGCAGATCGGCACCCGGATCCTCGAAATAGTCCTGATCCGGATTGTCGTAGAGCTCCGGCGAGTAGTAGAGGACATACTCACGGCCGCGGCTATCGACACGCGAACGCTGGATGATGTCGCCATAGCGGTTGCGGATCGTCACGATGCGATAGCCGTCCGGGCGGTCGATCGTTTCGCGATAGCGGTCACGCGGCAGCTGCTCATACATCGGCCGTTCGCCATCGCGGATGAAGCGGCGGTCGTCGTCGCTGCGCACCACGATATTGTTGTTGATCTGCAGCAGAACGCGGTTGTCGTCGCCGACACGTCCTTCGACCTGCGCGCCGTCAGGACGCTGGAACTGCGGACGGCGGTCGAGCCGGCGGCCTTCCTCGGCGGTAACGGCTTCGATCTTGACCGGCGGACGGGCTTCGCCGCCAGCTGCGCGCTGTGCATCAGCATCCGACTTCGGCACGAAGACCGGCTGCTGCTCGTCCGCACGCTGCTTGTCGCGCTGGCGGCGGCCGTCACGGCCACCCGAGCGATCGGCATCCTTGTCGCTATCGAGAACGGCCGCACCATTCTCGACCGGCAGAACCACCGTCTCCGTGCTCTTGCTCGGATCGGCAGCGATCTGTTTGCGGCGCTCAAGCTCCTGCGGCGTCACCTTTTCAGGTGCCGGGATTGCCTGCTCGGCCACCGGCTGCTGACCGTTCACGGCGGGCTGTTCCGCAGTATTGGCACCGGGCTGCTGACCGGGAGCCGGCTGCTGCTCACCCTGCTGCGGCTGGCCTTCGACTGCAGGCTTCTGCGCCTGGCCGGGTTCTGCCGGTACCGGCGGCTTTGCCGGTACCGGCGATTCGGCCGGTACGGGTGCCTGATCGGGGGCTGGCGATTCCGTCGGCACAGGCGTCTTGCCTTCGGCAGGCTGCTCGGCCTGCTGGGCATTCTTCTTGCCGGGCTTTGCGGCAGGCTCTTGCTGCTGCTCGCCTTCGGTCGCCGGCTGCTTCTTGTCGCCCTTGTGCGGACGCTGCTGCTCGGGCTGTGCCTCTTCGGTTACTGCAGGCTTCGCTTCACCGGCCTGCGGCTTGGCCTCTTCTGTCTGCGGCTTGGCCTCTTCGGCCTTTGGCTTTGCCTTTTCTACTTCCGGCTTCGCCTGCTCTACCTGAGGCTGGGCTTCGTTCTGTGCCGGAGCGGCCTCCTGCTGTTCAGGTTGCTGATCGCGCTTGCGGCGCGGCTTCTCGGCTGGCTGTTCGGTAGGTTCTGCCTGCGGAGCTGCCTGCTCCTGCTGCTGAGCTTCGGGAGCCGCCTCGCGCTTCTTGCGGCGTGGCTGTTCCTGGTTTTCAGCTGGCTGTGCCGGCTCGGCCTGAGGGGCAGCCTGTTCCGGCTCGGGGGCTGCTTCCCGCTTCTTGCGGCGCGGCTGCTGCTCTTCCGATGGCTGCGCCTGTTCTGCCTGCGGGGCTGCTTCCTCGGCCTGCGGCGCGGCTTCGCGCTGCTTGCGGCTCGGCGCTTCCTGCTGCTGCTCGGCCTGCGGAGCGGCCTCCTGCTGTTGCTGCTGTTCGGCCTCCGGCTGCTTGTGGCGCTTCTTCAGCAATTCCTCTTCCGAAGGCGCATCCTGGGCAACCTCATACGAGCCGCTGATCGCCTGGGGCGACTGCGCCGCGCCGGTGCCGCCGAGCGCTGACGCATGCACCGGCGTGACGGCCAGTGTCAGCGAAAGCAGCGGAAAGGCAGCGCTGGCGAACAATCTCGATTTCATTCCCATAGGGTTTCCTCGTTCCTTATTGGCTTTTCCAGAGTGCTTGTTGCGCGCACCCCGCATGTTGAGTCGGGACCGAAATTTCCGAGGCCCGGATTTGTTCCATGCGTTTTTTAGGAACACCTCCATTAACCCTCTATGAACACCCCGGTCCGCCTCCGTTCATCTTCGCCATAGTTTGCGACGCAACAAAGGCGAGCGGATTCCAGTTGCAATTTGCGGCAAAAAGGTTTGATTATCGCGCCAAGGCGGTGCTCATGCCCGCCGCATTTTGGCCGCTGGCGGATAAAAAGAAGACGCAGCGGTCGCCAACAGAGAGGATCTCTATGCGTATCTCCAATCTCCTCGCCGCAGCTTCGCTTGCAGCGTTGTCCCTCTTCGCCGGCTCGGCAATGGCCGATGGCGAGAAGCTCGTGATCGGTACCGATTCCACCTACCCGCCTTTCGAATTCGTCGACGCCAGCGGCGAGATCAAGGGCTTCGATATCGACATCGCCAAGGCTCTTTGCGCTGAAATGAAGGCTGAATGCTCCTTCGTCAGCAACGACTGGGACGGCATCATCCCGGCTCTCCAGGCCAAGAAGTTCGACATGATCGTTTCGTCCATGTCGATCACGCCGGAGCGCTCGAAGCTCGTCGACTTCACCAACAAGTACTACAACACCCCGCCGGCAATCGCCGTGCCGAAGGATTCGACGATCACCGACGTCGCCGGCCTGAAGGGCAAGACGATCGGCGCCCAGACCTCGACCACCCACGCCAACTATGCTGAAAAGCACCTGGCCGACACCGAGCTGAAGCTCTACCCAACCGCCGACGAGTACAAGCTCGACGTTTCGAACGGCCGTATCGACGCCGTTATCGACGACGTCGTCGTTCTCTCGCAGTGGGTCAAGTCTGACGCCGGCGCTTGCTGCAAGATCCTGACCACGCTTCCCGTCGACAAGGAAATCAACGGCATCGGCGCCGGTATCGCCGTCCGCCAGGGTGACCCGCTGAAGGACAAGCTGAACACCGCGATCGCCGCGATCCGCGCCAACGGCAAGTACAAGGAAATTCAGGACAAGTACTTCGATTTCAACGTTTACGGCGATTGAGAGAAACTGTAACTGACCTGTAAAGATGATGGCGGAAGGCTTGCTCTTCCGCCATTTTTGTCTGACAACATGCTAAAGATCAAAACGGCATAAGCCGTGAGGGGAAAAGTGGATGGGCGGATTGTTTTCCGCGCTGGGCTCGCTCTGGGCCTGGATAGGGTATGTTTTCGATCCGCTATGCGGACCTGCCGGTCTTTTCACCTGGTTCGGCCAGTCGACGATCCTCGCCTGCGGCGATACCGGCTGGGGCGATGAAATCGCCGTCGGCCTGAAGACCACGGTCGCCGTCGCGCTATTGACGCTACCCGTCGGTCTGGTGATCGGCTTTCTGGTGGCACTCGGCCAGCAGTCGGAAGAGAAGTCCGTGCGGCTCGCCGCCGGCATCTACACCACGATCTTCCGCGGCCTGCCCGAGCTGCTGACGCTGTTCATCATCTATTACGGCATGCAGATCCTGATCCAGTCGGTGCTCGCCTCTTTCGGCTATGACGAGCGGATCGAGATCAACGCCTTTGTCGCCGGCATGATCGCCCTTTCCGTCGTCTTCTCGGCCTATTGCTCCGAAGTGCTTCTCTCGGCATTTCGCGCTATTCCGAAGGGTCAGTACGAAGCAGGCGATGCGCTCGGCTTCCACCGCGGCCGAACCCTGCGGCTGATCGTTCTGCCGCAGCTGATCCGCATTGCGCTTCCCGGCATGACCAATCTCTGGATGATCCTGCTGAAGGATACGTCCTACGTCTCGATCATCGGGCTCGCCGACATCCTGCGCCAGACCGCCGTTGCCGTACGTGTCACCAAGGAAGCCTTCTTCTTCTATCTCCTCGCCTGCATCATCTATCTGGTGCTTGCAGTCATCTCCTCCTACGGCCTCAGCTATATCGAACGCTGGGCCAAGCGCTCGGAGGTTCGCCGGTGAGCGTCGCAGAAACCCTCATTCCGCCGCAGCCGGCGCCGAAAGACATCGCCAAGCCGCTTTCGGCGGCGCGCGTCACCGGCACGGTTCTCGTCCTCATCTGGCTGGCGCTCGCGGCAACGCTGATCTACATGGTCGTCGCCGGCTGGGATCCGGACAAGTTCACCCGCTACGGACCGCGCTACCTGCACGGCCTGATGACGACGATCATCCTGGTGGCGATCTCAGTCGTTTGCGGCGCTGTCCTGTCGCTGCCGCTGGCCTTCGCCAGAATGTCGAAGAACCGGATCCTCAGCACCTTTGCCTATTGCTACGTCTACGTCTTCCGCGGCACGCCGCTGCTGGCACAGCTCTTCCTCATCTATTACGGCCTCGGCGGTTTCCGGCCGCAGCTTGAATCTGTCGGTCTCTGGTGGTTCTTCCGCGATGCCTGGTATTGCGGCCTGTTCTCGATGACCATCAACACCGCCGCCTATCAGGCCGAGATCCTGCGCGGCGCCCTCGAAAGCGTGCCGAAGGGCCAGCATGAGGCCGCGGATTCCCTCGGCGTGTCCAAGGCAATATCCTTCCGCAAGATCATCCTGCCGCAGGCGCTGATCGTCGCACTCCGCCCCTACGGCAACGAAATCATCCTGCTGATCAAGGGCTCAGCCGTCGTCGCCATCATCACCGTCCTGGACTTGATGGGCGAGACCCGTTACGCCTTCTCGCGCACCTTCGATTACCAGACCTATCTCTGGGCCGCGATCTTCTATCTGACGATGGTGGAAGCGCTGCGCCATTTCTGGAACTGGATCGAGCGCCGCCTGACCCGGCATCTGATCCGCTGACGCTTTGGCAGCACTCGCGATGCGATGCTGCCAAACTATTGAAATCAAACAAAAATGAATGGTTCTTTTGCCCGCTTGGTGTCAATCTTCGGTTAACCACGCCGTGTTTCCATTTTAACTGCCGCTCATAAGCGGGAGTGGGAACGAAAGCGAGACTGACATGACCAAGGACATGGAAAAGCAGCTCCAGGGTTACGGCCTGACGACGGCCCAGATCCTCTATCGCATGCCGGATCACCCGGCGATCCTGCAGACCTATCTCTGGCAGGAATACGACCTCGCCCCGGATTTTCCGGAGATGCGTGGCTTCCTGAAGTTCTGGCAGGAAAAGCTCGACGGCCCGCTGCATTCCGTCCGCTACATCCACCGCAAGCTGATCTCGGCGACCGAATGGCGCGCGCTGCGCGGCGAATTCATCATTCACTGAGCGCCCCGCCACGTTCCATCACCGTCACGCTTGCCATTGCCAAAGCCGCCTCGCCGCCTTAGAGGCATCCATAAAGCGAAAAGGTGGACCGGCAATGGCAAAGAAGATCGACGAAGACGCACTGGCAGAAGCCTATAACCGCGCGCTCGCCCTCGAAAAGGCAGGCGATGTCGACGCGGCCGTCAAGGCTTACGAAGACGTGCTTGCAATCGATCCCGACGACCACGGCGGCGCAGCCGTCCGCATCGCCTCCATGGGCCGCGGCGAAACCCCGGCCAAGGCGCCGGACGCCTATGTCGAGACGCTCTTCGACCAACATGCCGAAGTCTTCGAAGACGTGCTCGTCGAGCAACTCGGCTATCATGTGCCGATGATGGTGCGCCAGCGCCTGCAGGAGCTGAAGCTCGGTCCCTTCAAGCGCCTGCTCGACCTCGGCTGCGGCACCGGCCTGACCGGCGGCACGCTGCGCGATCTCTGCGAAGACATGACCGGCATCGATCTCTCCGAAAACATGGTTGAGATCGCCCATGAAAAGGATCTCTATGAGACGCTGTTCGTCGCCGAGGTCGAGGATTTCCTCGAAGACAACGACGAAGACGCCTTCGACCTGATCACCGCCACCGACGTTCTGCCCTATCTCGGCGCCCTCGAACCGCTGTTCTTCGGCGCCGCCGAAAACCTCACGCCGCGTGGCCTCTTCATCTTCTCGTCCGAAAGCCTGCCCGCCGCCGACACCCGCCCCTACGCCGTCGGCCCGCACCAGCGCTTCCTCCACGCCGATACTTATATCCGCGACCGCCTGACGGCGACCGGCTTCGAGCTGGTCGAAATGACCGAGATCAACGTGCGCATGCAGGAAGGTGAACCGAGCCCCGGGCATCTGGTGATTGCACGGCTGGCTGGGTGATTGCGAAACACAACCTATAAGATTAGTCCGATAGTAGACAACGCCTGACAACGACAAGAAGCTCCCGATGGGAAACCGGGGGCTTTTTTGATGGGCATTTTTGACCAAAATCACCTTGGGGGCTTTGTCACGGGCCTGCTTGCAGATGTCCGGCTTTCGGCCTTGGCGCTTGCTCTCTTCGTACCAATCCTTCTGCTCTACAGCCGGAACGAAATCCGTGTGAGGCGGCTGAGAACCATATCGGATTTCATAGCCACCTATCCCGCCACCAAGCTTCATCACGACGACGGTACAGAGGGTGGCAACCCGTCGCTGGAATTCGTGGCGTCGAAATACATAGCCGATCTCATCACGCCCAAGGCGTCCTCCAACACGAGAAAATGGGACGCCGAGAAAATGGTGGAGGAGATCGAGACTGCGATCCGCTCCTCCAGAACGATTGGCAATCTCGGCGATCTCAGGCTTTTCCTGTCCTCGCTTAGCTTGGTTGTCATCTGCTATTTTGGCTTTGCCTCACTCTACGACACCTTGGCCAAAGGCCTGCCCGTCTGGTGTGGGCCGACCCGGGCGGGTGGAGTTGGTTGCAGCGGCGACGTGGGATCCCTGGAGATCATCGGCGCTCTCGCCTTCGCAGGCGCCTTCGTTGCGGCCGCCCGACAGTTCGTCCGTAGCCTCGCCGTCTTCGATCTCTCGGCCTATACTTTCATCTGGCAAACGGTGGAGATGTTTGCCTCGGTTATCTTCGTCCTCATTCTTTTCAGGACGTTCCCCGATCCGGTTGGAGACGTAACCGCTCTTGTGGCAGGGCCGGCAGCCCACCCGTCAGGAAATGGCATTCCGTCAACTTGGATTGCCCTGGCACCCCTGCTCGGCCTGCTGCCACAGAGCGCAACCAAGTTTCTCGCGTTGCGCATGCAGTCCATCATCTCCTGGGTCAAGATGGATGACGATCGCTTCAACAGCGTCACGCGACTGACGCCTCTCGATGTGATTGAGGGCATCGATTATTTCACGCGCTTCCGGCTTGAGGAATGTGGGATCTACGATGTTCAGAATCTCGCGACCTATAACCCGATCCTGCTGCATATCGAATCGCCGTTCAAAATATTCCAGGCAGTCGATTGGATCAGTCAGGCACAGCTTTGCCACACGGTTGGTCTCGACCGTTTCCTGCTGCTGCGGCAGATGAATGTCCGCACGATCTTCGATCTGGAACGTGCACTGAGCTACAAGCGGAAGGATTCCGGAAAAGACGACCCTGACGAGTTCGATAGAATTTTCGCCGGTTTGCTGTTTGCCGCGACAGACGAGATGCGCACGATCGCGAAGATCAGCGGCATGAAACCATTCATGCTGAAGTCAGCAGCTCCGGTCGAGCAGCCTGCGGGTCAGGCAGCCGCCGCTGCGCAGGCTGCAACTGTCGTCGCTGCAACCCCTCCTGCGACAACGGAGACAACGGAAGCAACATCACCGGCAGCAGCTGTAGCGCCATCAACGCCGGCCGCTGCTGCGGCCAAGACGGAACCATCACCAGGCTATACCGTCGAGACCACGAACATTGAGAACTATTGTCGCTGGGTCTGCGAAGTCATCGCTAAGGAGCCGAAAACGACAACCCGATGTGTCGAACACATGATGAGCTGGATTGCAGACGATCTGCACGTAAGGCGGCTTCGGCGTATCTGGCAGGAGATGTCAAAGGATCTCGGTTCCGCATCGAGAACTCTCGACTCCGAGGAAAATGCACCGTCTCACAAGGACGAAGCTCGCAACGCAAAACAATAGTTACCCAATCAGCAAACTATCCCTTGCCACAACCACCTCATCCTGATACTTAGCCAATCAGCAAAGTTTTATCCCAGCTGAAAGGCCGCCTCATGTCGCTCGTGCTTTACGGACATCCGCTCGCCTCCTTCTGCCACAAGGTCCTGATCGCGCTTTACGAAAACGGCACGCCCTTCGAAGATCGGCTCGTCGATCTCTCGGACGAAAGTTCGCGGGCCGACCTCTTCCGCTACTGGCCGGTCGGCAAGATGCCGATCCTCAGGGATGAAGCGCGTGACAGCACCATTCCGGAAACCAGCATCATTATCGAATATCTCGACCGGCACTATCCCGGCGAAGCGCATCTGATCCCGGTTGATGCGGACCGCGCCCTGCAGGTCCGCCTATGGGATCGTTTCTTCGATCTCTATGTCCAGACGCCGATGCAGAAGATCGTCGCAGACACGATGCGCGCCGCCGATGCGAAGGATCCGCAGGGCGTTGCCGACGCCCGCGACACGCTTGAGATGGCCTATGACATGATCGAGCGGCAGCTGGCGGGCAATCTCTGGATATCAGGCGATGCCTTCACCATGGCCGATTGTGCCGCCGCCCCGGCGCTCTTCTACAGCGAGACACTGGTGCCCTTCGGAGCGGAACGGCCGAAACTTGCCGGCTATTACCGCCGGCTCGTCGAGCGCCCCTCCTTTTCCCGGGTGCTGAAGGAAGCCCTGCCCTATTTCAAATTCTATCCCTACAAGCACCAGCTACCCGAGACGATCCGCAAGGCTATGCCCGCCGAATGATCATCGAAGCCGCCACACTTGACCGGATGTTCCATGCGCTTTCGGATCGCAGCCGCCGCGGCATGATCGATCGCCTCGGCCGCGGCCCGGCATCGGTCACGGAACTTGCCGAACCCCTGACGATGGCATTGCCAACGGTCCTGAAACATCTGAACGTGCTGGAAGACAGCGGCCTTGTTCAATCGGAAAAGACCGGCCGCGTCCGCACCTACCATCTGCGGCAGGAGCGGCTGGCAGAACTCGAGCGCTGGATCGGCGAGCGCAAGGCCGGGTGGAACGCTGCCTTCGACCGCCTGGACCAGTTTCTTGCCGAAGAGGAATCGACACCGTGACCCCGCCATCCGCCACACACACGACCTTCACCATCGAGCGCCAGCTGAAGGCCACGCCGGAACGCGCCTTCCGTGCCTGGGCCAATCCTGCCTCGAAGCAGACCTGGTTTGCCTGCCATGACGGCTGGGCGACGATCGAATACCGGCTGGATTTTCGCGCCGGCGGCAGCGAGCGCAACCACACCGCTGATGGCGAAGGATTGCTGCATGCCTATGACGCCCACTATCTCGATGTCGTCGAGAATGCCCGCATCGTCTACGCCTACGAGATGAAGCTCGGCGAGACCCGCATCTCCGCCTCCCTTGCCACCGTCACTTTCGAGCCGTCAGCGGCGGGCACCCGCATGCTGTTTACCGAGCAGGTGGTGTTCCTCGACGGCTATCCCGACGATGGCCTGCGCCGCCAGGGCACGGAAATCGGCCTCGACAATTTCGAGGCCTTTCTCGATCGCGAGGCCAGCGGCACGCATTGACGCTTTCAGCGGCCGGTGCCGAGAATGGCGCCGAGCAGCTTGCCTTCGAGTTCGGCGAGCTCCGGATTGCCATGACGGCGCGGATGGGGATAGGGAACCGCGACGTCAAGCGCGATCCGTCCCTCTTCCAGAACGATCACCCGGTCGGCCAGATGCACAGCTTCACTGACGTCATGAGTCACCAGCACGGTGGTAAAGCCGAGCTCCCGCCAGACGCGGTTGATCAGTTCCTGCATGCTGATGCGGGTCAGCGCATCGAGTGCGCCGAGCGGTTCGTCCAGCGCCAGAACGCCCGGCTTGCTCACCAGCGCGCGCGCCAATGCCACGCGCTGGCGCTGCCCGCCGGATAACCGCGAAGGCCATTCCTTCGCCTTCTCCGCCAGCTGAACTTCGGACAGCACGGCCGCGGATTCTGCAAGTGCCCGCCGCTTATCGACGCCGTCGCCAAGGCCGACCGCAACATTCTCGACAACGCTCAGCCACGGCAGAAGCCGCGGCTCCTGGAAGACGATGCGAGCGTTCGGCTGGCTTTCCTCGCCATTGCTGCTTTCGAAGCGGATGCTGCCCGCCGTCGGCTGGTCGAGGCCCAGCAGCACGCGCAGCAGCGTGCTCTTGCCGCAACCGCTCTTGCCAATGACGGCGATGAACTGGCCGGCCGGGATATGCAGATTGATGCCACGAAGGACGCGATTGCCGTCAAAGCTCTTCTCAAGCCCCGTCAGGGTGATCGCGGCAGCAGTCCCCGGCGCGATCCGGGCGGCGTCGATGTCTGCCTCGTATTCGGCCTCGACAGGCTCGCGGAAGCGTTCGTGGGTGATCGCGGTCATCGTCTCGCTCCTACTTCTGATAGATCGGGTTCCAGGTGAGCGTGCGCCGCTCCAGAGCCCGCGCCACGACATCGGCGAGCTTGCCGAGCACAGCGTAGATGACAAGCGCCAGCACCACGACGTCCGTCATCATGAATTCGCGGGCATTGTTGGCCATATGGCCGATACCCGAGGAAGCGGCGATCGATTCCGAAACGATCAGCGTTAGCCACATGATGCCCAGCGCATAGCGCAGGCCGACGAAGATCGAAGGCAGCGCGCCCGGAAAGATAACCTTCCGGAACAGCGTCCAGTTGCCCATCCCATAGACCCTGCCCATCTCGATCAGGTCGCGATCGACATTTCGAACGCCATGATAGGTGTTGAGATAGACGGGGAAGAGAACGCCGAGCGCCGTCAGGAACAGCTTGGATTCCTCGCCGATGCCGAACCACAGGATAACAAGCGGGATCATGGCCAGATGCGGGATGGTACGCAGCATCTGCAGCGTCGTGTCGGTCAGCTGCTCGGAGAGTTTCGACACGCCATTGGCGATGCCAAGCAGGAAGCCGATCGAGCCACCAACCAGCAGGCCGGCAAAAGCGCGCCCGGCGCTGACCAGCACGTCATGCGGCAGCTGGCCCGAGGTCGTGGTCGACCAGAAGGCGACGGCGACATCGGCGGGAGACGGCATGATGCGCGAGGAGATGAGCCCTGCCGACGACGCGATCTGCCAGCAGATCACGATTGTCACCGGCAGAAGATAGGGCAGCAGCGCGGAGCCGTCAGGCAGCCGCGGCAGCGCCCGGCCCTTCCGGCTTGCCTGCCTTGCGGCGACGCGTGCGAGCGGCGTTTCGAATACCGACATGCTCATCTCCTCGTTATTATCCGGATCAGGAACCCGAAACGACCTTCAGGTTGCCGCCATGGCTGCCGCCGCCGAAGACCTGCTTCGAGCCGAAATCGTTGCGGAGACCGTGACGCTGCTCGCTCTGGCCAAGGCCGAGTTCGGGGAACAGCAGCTCGGCGACGCGGTAGGCTTCTTCGAGATGCGGGTAACCGGAGCCGATCACCGTCTCGATGCCGAGCTCCTGATATTCGCGAAGCCGCGCGGCAACCGTCTTCGGCGAGCCGACGAGCGCCGTTCCGGCACCGGCGCGCACCAAGCCGACACCGGCCCACAGGTTCGGAGAAACCTCCAGATTGTCACGGCGGCCGTTATGAAGCGCTGCCATGCGAGCCTGGCCGACGGAGTCGGATTCCTTGGCGAAGCGCGCCTGCGCTTCTTCGATCGTCGCATCATCGAGCTTGGAGATCAGCCGGTCGGCAGCGGCCCATGCCTCCTCGTCCGTCTCCCGGACGATGAAATGAAGACGGATGCCGAAGGTGACTTCCCGGCCCACTTTGGCGGCAGCCGCACGAACGCGCTCGATCTTCTCGCCGACCTGTGCAGGCGGTTCGCCCCAGGTCAGATATTTATCGACACGGCCGACGGCAAAATCGATCCCGGCGTCCGAAGAGCCGCCGAAATAGAGCGGCGGACGCGGGTTCTGGTAGGACGGGAAGCCGAGACGCGCATTGGTCGCCTTGATATGCTTGCCATCGATGCTGGCCACACCCTTTTCGAGAAGCTCTTCCCAAACGTCAAAGAACTCGTTGGCATGGTCGTAGCGCTCGTCATGCGGCAGGAAAATGCCATCGCCCGCGAGTTCTGCCGGGCTGCCGCCGACGACGATGTTGAGGAGAACGCGGCCGTTCGATACCCGGTCAAGCGTCGTCGCCAGACGCGCGTAGTAGGCCGGCGACGCCGTGCCGGGACGGATCGCCACCAAGAATTTCAGCTTCTCGGTATGCTGCGAAAGAGCCGCCGCCGTGACGAAAGATTCCTCGCAGGCAACGCCGGTCGGCAGCAGAACGCCGGAAAAACCAAGACGGTCGGCCGCCTGGGCGATCTGCGTCATGTAGCCGATTTCAGGCGCGCGCGTCTGGTCGGACGAACCGAGATAGGCGCCGTCACCTGAGGTCGGGATGAACCAGAGAAAATCGATTGGTTTGGAAGTCATGAAATTTACCTTTCTTCAAAAACGGATCAGCTGGCCTTCGGGCGCCAGACGATGTCGCCCGTCGTCAATTTCTTCGGCACGATGCCCAGCGCGTAGAACTCGTCGGCCAGTGCCTGCTGATAGGCAGCCGCGCCATCGGTGATCGTCGTCACCGCGCCGAGATCGGCGCCGGGACGGCTGAGCGTCACCCGGGTCACCTCGGCAGGCACTCCGGTGATCTCGGAAAGCTCCTTGGCCGTCTCGTCGAGCTTGCCCTGCGCCGACTTGCCGACCTTGGCGAGTTCATCGATCACATCGACGATCACCTGGCCGTTGTTGTCGGTGAAATCCTGGTTCGCCAGGAAGAAGCTGTAGGAATCGACGAGGCCTTCAGCCGTCGTCAAGATCCGCGTATCCGGATCGGCCTCCGCGATCGCCAGATAGGGATCCCAGATCGACCAGGCATCGATGCTGCCGGTCTTGAAGGCGGCTGCGGCGTCCGGCGGCGACAGATCCAGCGCCTGCACGTCTTCGACCTTGAGGCCACCCTTGCGCAGCGCCTTGACGGCAACGTTATGGGCGCTCGATCCGCGCTTGAAGGCCAGCTTCTTGCCCTTCAGATCCTCAAGCGTCCGGATCGGTGAATCCTTGTGCACCAGGATCGCGGAACCGGCCGGGCTGCCGCGATAGGTGCCGACGTAATAGAGATGGCCACCGGCTGCCTGGGCAAACAGCGGCGGAACGTCACCGGTGGCGCCGAAATCCAGGGCACCGGCGCCAAGCGCCTCCAGCAACGGCGGTCCAGACGTGAATTCCGACCAGCTGACAGTGATCCCCTTGTCGGCAAGCCGCGCTTCCAGCGCCCCGCGGCGCTTGGCCAGCGCCAGCACGCCATTCTTCTGCCAGCCGATGCGAAACTCCGTTGCTGCGGCGGCACGCGCCGGCTTGATGGACGGAAGCACGGCTACAGCGGCGGCCGCACCAAGGAGACCGAAGGTCTGACGGCGTGAGATCATGGCTTTCCCCTTTTCGGCGGCAGTGCAGACGGCGTGCCTGCGCGTTGTGAAGGCTGATAATGAGAAACTCTATAAATTAGATCGACATTTATATTTGTGAGTTTTGTCCCAACAGAAACTTTCCTCACCTCAAACCGGCGATCCCGCAGAATTTTATTCCCCGGCAGCCGGCAGCGGGCCGTACCGCGCTTGCCCGTGATGACTTTTCAGCAACGGCGGTTTCCGCTAAGCATGCCCCCACATCACGAAAAGGATCTGGCATATGGCAAAAGTCGCTTTCATCGGTCTCGGCGTCATGGGTTTCCCGATGGCGGGTCATCTGAAAACGAAAGGCGGCCACGACGTCACGGTCTATAACCGCACTGCCGCCAAGGCCGCCGATTGGGTCGCCAAGTTCGGTGGCGCCTCCGCACAAACCCCGGCCGAAGCTGTCGCCGGTGCCGATTTCGTCTTCACCTGCGTCGGCAACGACGACGATCTCCGCTCGGTGACCACGGGCAAGGGCGGCGTTTTCGAAGGCATGAAGAAGGGTGCGATCCTGATCGACAACACGACGGCCAGCGCCGAAGTCGCCCGCGAACTCGATGAAGCCGCCAAGGCCAAAGGTTGCGACTTCATCGACGCACCGGTTTCCGGCGGCCAGGCCGGTGCCGAAAACGGCGTGCTCACCGTCATGTGCGGTGGCGACGAAGCCGTTTTCGAAAAGGCCAAACCCGTTATCGACGCCTATGCGCGCATGGTCGGCCTGATGGGACCTGCCGGTTCCGGCCAGCTGACGAAGATGATCAACCAGATCTGCATCGCCGGCGTCGTTCAGGGGCTCGCCGAAGGCATCCATTTCGGCAAGCGTGCTGGCCTCGACATCGAGAAGGTCGTCGACGTCATCTCCAAGGGTGCTGCAGGCTCCTGGCAGATGGAAAACCGCCACAAGACGATGAACCAGGGAAAATACGATTTCGGCTTCGCCATCGACTGGATGCGCAAGGATCTCGACATCGTGCTGACCGAAGCCCGCCGCAACGGCGCCAAGCTGCCCGTCACCGCGCTGGTCGACCAGTTCTATGGCGACGTTCAGGCGATGGGCGGCAATCGCTGGGACACGTCCTCGCTGCTCGCCCGCCTGGAAAAATGATCGGGCCCTCTTCCGGCGCAGCGGAGTTGATCACGCTGCGCCGGACCTGCTACACGCAGGCGCTAAAACTGGCTCGCCGCCCTGCGGATAATTCCGGCAAGACGGCGAGATGGATTGGCAAGGATGCAATGCGCGAGCTGACGAGCGATGCTGTCATCGCCCGACTGAAATAGCTCAGTCTTCGTTGGACTTGGCGCTGTCGAGTAGCATGTAGTCGAGCGGCAGCTGCGTCGAATACTTGATCTGTTCCATCGCGAAGGCCGATGAGACGTCACGGATCTCAATCTTGGCGATCATCCGCTTATAGAAGGCGTCGTAGGCAGCAATGTCAGGCACCACGACACGCAGCAGATAATCGACATCGCCGCTCATCCGATAGAACTCGACCACTTCGGGGAATTCCACCACGACCTCGGAAAAGCGCTTCAGCCATTCGATCGAATGCGTCGCCGTGCGGATCGAGACGAAAACCGTGACCTTGGTGTTGACCTTCTCGGGATCCAGAATGGCAACGCGGCGCTTGATGACGCCATCTTCTTCCATCTTCTGGATACGGCGCCAGCAAGGCGTTGTCGAAAGGCCGACCTTCTTGGCGAGATCAGCGACCGCCAGGGTCGAATCTTCTTGCAGCAGGCGCAGTATCTTACGGTCGAGACGGTCCATATGCGAAAGCCCTTTCGAATTATATTCTCTGTATATCGCGATTCCGGCGCAGGAAAAGAATTTTGTTTCAGTTTATAAGCAGTTTAATTCTACTGCGAAGAACTGGAAGCAACTCTTCCTCGAACCATGGATTGCGCTTCAGCCAGCCACTGTTGCGCCAGCTCGGATGCGGCAGCGGCAAGACCGCGGGTGACCGGTTCGAAAACAGCGTGTCGCGCCACGCCTTGACCGTATCAGTCATGTTGGCCTGCCGCGCCGTGCCCATATGCCAGGCCTGCGCATACTGGCCGACAGTCAGGATCAGCTCGATCTGCGGCATCAAATCCATCGCTTGCTTTCGCCATTGAGGCGCGCATTCCCGGCGCGGCGGCAGATCGCTTCCTTTCTCGTCATATCCCGGAAAACAGAAGCCCATCGGCACGACCGCAAAACGGCTTGCATCGTAAAAGGCCTCGCGGCCGACCTGCAGCCAGTCGCGCAGGCGATCGCCCGAGGCATCGTTGAACGGAATGCCGCTTTCATGGACGCGAAGGCCAGGCGCCTGCCCCGCAATCAGCACGCGCGCGGTTTGCGACAGGATGACAACAGGACGCGGCTCATGCGGCAAAGGCTTCGACGGATCAAGCGGCGCATCCCGGCAGATGCGGCAGGCAGCAATCTCGCCCTGCAACGTCTCGATCGTCATTCCCATCCGACCGCCTGCCCGATCATCCTGACGATGCCGCCGGAATGCAGTCTCTCGTCATCGCGAAAATCCCGCGGCCGCTCGAATGTCCCTGCCCAGAGACCCGAGCGTCTGGCGCGTGCCTCGTCCTCCTGCCGCCGGTAATCGCCATAGGAAACCGCCATGCCGGTTCGAACCATCTCGCCATTGATGTCGAGAGTGCCGCTCCGGCAGATCACCAGCAGCCGTTGATATTGGTCGCGCTCGGTCCCGGCGCATTGCGCGTCAGCGCCGGCGACCAGCCGCTGTAGCGCATCCCGGGCCTCCCGGCCACATGACCACGGCCTACCGTTCCGCTCGCAGCTCTGCACGAGCTCCGGCGCATCGATGCCTTTCAGCCGCATGCGTTCGCCGCCGATCGCCAGACTATCGCCATCCGCCGCATGAAACGCGCCGCTATGCACCGTTTCCGGCTGATCGTTAAGCTTGGCCGCGATCAGCCAGATCAGCGCCAGCATGGCAAAGGCGGTCACGCCGTCGCGTATCGTCCTGAAGCCGCGCGTCACGCTTCCGCCTCCTTCAAAAACAAACCGTTGAGAGAAATGGCAAACACCTTCTTAAGATTTGCCGGTTACGGTGGAAACACCCGCGGATCAAGTATTCAAGTGCAAATGAGTAACGGCGTCAGCACATCGACCGATAAGATTATCGTCGACAAGTCCCGCAGTCACCGCAACAAGCCCGTTTCCAAGGCTGTTCGGCAGACACGCGAGCGCTTGCAGTCCGGCCATTCCTCGACCGCAGCTTTCGACCGCGACGTCCTGCGCATGTATATGACGGCCTTCACGCAGGGTGCCGCCCTGATGCCGCTCTTCGTCATCATCATCGCTGCTCTCGGCATCTATTTCACCGGCGACACGCAGATCTTCTTCTGGGCCGTTGCAACGCTGTTCGCCTATGCTGCCAACGTCTATCTCGTCCGCCGCGCCCGCAAGCAGGAAATGACAGCAGAATCCGCCCGCAAATGGCGACGCGCGCTTCTCGCCGGCCAGTTGCCGATCGGACTTGCCTGGGCCTTTTTCGCCTTCCAGAGCTGCCCTGCCTGCGAGCCCTCCAGCTTCATCCTCTACAAGGGTGCGACGCTGCTGATCGCCTTGTCAGTCACGGCAATGTCGAATTTTATGCTGGCGCCATCGGTGCTCGTCACCTTTACGCCTGCGATCATAGCGCTCGCCGCCAAGGCCGGGATTTCCCGCGACGTCCTCGAACTCAGCCTCACGGCACTCTTCACCACCACCGTTGTCTTCTTCAGCTATATCAGCGACCGTCTGTTCAAGCAGAACCTGCGCATCCTGTCCTTCCAGTCGGAAAAAGACGACCTGATTGCCGAGCTCGAAGTTGCCAAGTCGATGTCGGACGAAGCGCGCCGCCGCGCCGAGGAGGCAAACCTTGCCAAGTCCCGCTTCCTCGCCTCGATGTCGCATGAGCTGCGCACGCCGCTGAACGCCATCCTCGGCTTTTCCGAAGTCATGTCGTCGGAGGTGATGGGTCCGCTCAACAACCCAACCTACAAGGAATATACCGGCGACATCCACCGCTCCGGCCAGCATCTGCTGAACCTGATCAACGAAATCCTCGACCTCTCCCGTATCGAAGCCGGCAAGTACGAGCTCAGCGAAGAGGCGATCTCGCTGCTCGATATCTCCGAGGATTGCATCGGCATGGTGCAGCTGCGCGCCAGCGGCAAGAACATCACCATCAGCCAGCAATTCGAGCCAGAGCTTCCCTCTGTCTGGGCCGACGAGAAATCAATGCGCCAGGTGGTTCTCAACCTTCTTTCCAACGCCGTGAAATTCACGCCCCAGGGTGGCGAGATCCACGTCAAGGTCGGCTGGACCGCCGGCGGCGGGCAGTACATCTCGATCAAGGACAACGGCCCCGGTATTCCGGAAGAAGAAATCCCGATCGTCCTCTCCGCCTTCGGTCAGGGCTCGATCGCAATCAAGAGCGCCGAACAGGGCACCGGCCTCGGCCTGCCGATCGTCCAGGCGATCCTCGCCAAGCACGACGGTCAGTTCGTGCTGAAGTCCAAGCTCCGCGAAGGCACCGAAGTCATTGCCATCCTGCCCGGCAAACGCGTGCTGCAGAGCCTTCCTGCCGTCGAGGAAGCGCATGCCGTGTCCCGTAAGCGCAAGAGCTTCGCCTAAGCTCAGCCCGCGAGCAACGCCAGGAACGCGGGATCATCGCGGAAGTCTCCCAGATCGTTGTCGATACTATCCAGCCGCGTCAGATTTCTCAGATTCTCCTTGTAGGACGGGTCGAGCAGGATCGCCTGCTTTGCCGCACTCAGCACCGCCTTCTTCGTCTTCGCCAACTCTTCCGGAGCAGCCTCGCCGACGCGCAATGCGCGATGCCTCTGCCCGTAGGCCGCGGCCATCAGGAACCAGAACTGGGCGATCTTCGAGGCCGGTGTGCTCGCAAGCTTGGTGCCGATCGCGATCGCCTGTTCATAGCCGCCGGGCTGGTAAAGCAGGTCGAAAATGATCTCGATCCCCTGATTGACGGACAGACGGTCACTGCTCGTCAGGTATGACAGAAAGGCGTCTCGATCCTCGACAGGCACGCTATCGACGATCTGCTTTGTCGTCTGCTCGCCGAGCTTCTGCTCACCCGGATCCTTATCCAGCAGGATTTCCACCTGTTGGAACAGCGGCGACAGATAGATCCTCGTGTAGAGGTAGAAGAATATGAAGCCGGCGATAAGCCCGAAGACAAGCAGGAAAGGCGACGAGACGGTGACCGCATTTAGCAGCGGCGCATTGGCTCCGGCAAAGAGGCCACCGGCCTGCTTGTCGATGAAATCAGCAAATGAATTCAGATGCGAGGGCAGACTCGCCACCTGCGTCAGCCCGACGCCGACCAGCATCGTTGTCAGCCATTCCGAAATTCGCTCCAGGTTGGTATTCGACGCCAGCAGCCTCTCGCGCCGCGGCAACTTCAAGCCTTCCGCGCCGGCCTTCACATCCGCAGTTGGAACGGCAGGTGCCTCTTTCGTCATGATACGCGGCACGGAAAACAGAAATCCCATGACACCGCCGACGGCGGCGGAGGCAGCAACGATAAGCCCGCCGATGCCGATCGCCGACGAGACGCCGCCCTGTTGCGACAGCCATAAGAAGAGAAAGGTCAGGCCAAGCGCGGCCAGCCCCATATAGCCAAGGTCTCTGGCCTTCTCGCCGCCTTCAACCTGGTGAACCGCATTCGCCTGAAGATGTGCCAATCGTCGCCCCCGTGTGCACCTGTCGTGCAAAACGAAAACAACCTAAACGTACAATTATTATTTATACAACCTCAATATTTAAGGGTCGGTCTGAATATCATCCGAAGACGATGGCGATCAGATGCTTGCCGATGGTGAACAGCAGGTAGAGCCCGCAGGCGCCGAGCATGCAGAGCACGGCGAAGGAGCCGAGGTCCTTGGCATGCTTGCCGACCATCGAGATTTCAGGCGAAATGCGGTCGATGACCTCTTCGATCGCCGTGTTGAGTGCCTCGACGGCAAACAGTGCCAGCAGCAGGATCACCGCGATCACCAGCTCGGAAAGCGTGGCGCCGACAGCGATCAGCAGGATCAGCGAAACGGCGCCGAACAGCAGTTCCTGCCGGAAAGCCGATTCCTTGATCAGACGCTGAAATCCCGCCCAGGAATAGCTCGCAGCGGCAAAGAAGTGGCTGACACCGGTCAGCTTTCGAACGGCAGGTTTTTCCAAGGCGTCCTCGTCTTGCGGTCGGGGACGGCGTCCTGCGCCGTCCATCAGTGAAAATGCGAATACCGTTTCCCGGTCCGCGCCGCAAGCGTCCGTCATCAACCTGTCACAAAGCTGAACGCGAGGCGCCCAATCAATGCTTGTTGGTGACACCTGCCTGCGCGAAGGTCGCCATGCCGGAATGGCAGGCGGCAGCCGCCTTGACGATACCGGCCGCCAAAGCAGCACCAGTGCCCTCGCCAAGCCGCATGCCAAGCGCCAGAAGCGGCGTCTTGCCGAGCATTTCGATGGCCCGGAGATGGCCGGGCTCGCCAGAGACATGGCCGATCAGGCAGTGGTCGAGCGCCGAGGGATTGGCCGCCTGCAGGATAGCACCGGCGGCCGTCGCCACATAGCCGTCGATCAGGACCGGGATCTTCTCGACGCGCGCCGCCAGGATCGCACCGGCCATCGCCGCGATTTCGCGGCCGCCGAGACGGCGCATGATCTCCAGCGGATCGTCGAGATGATCGCGGTGCAGCTCGACTGCGCGCTCAACGGCGGCAACCTTGCGCTCCAGCATCTCGCCTTCCGAACCCGTGCCCGGACCGACCCAGTCGCGTGCCGAACCGCCGTAAAGGGCGTAGTTGATCGCTGCCGCAATCGTCGTGTTGCCGATACCCATCTCGCCGATGCAGAGGAGGTCCGTACCGCCGGCAATTGCCTCCATGCCGAAGGCCATGGTGGCGGCGCAGTCGCGCTCGGAAAGTGCGGCTTCCTGGGTGATGTCACCGGTCGGGTAATCGAGCGCCAGGTCGAACACCTTGAGGCCGAGATCGTAGGCAACGCAGATCTGGTTGATCGCAGCGCCGCCAGCGGCAAAATTCTCGACCATCTGCTGCGTGACCGATGGCGGAAAGGGTGTGATGCCCTGGCGGGCGACGCCGTGATTACCGGCAAAGATCGCCACCAGCGGCCGGTTGACGGCAGGCGCCCTGCCCGTCCAGGCTGCCAGCCAGAAGGCAATTTCTTCCAGGCGGCCGAGAGCACCCGGCGGCTTGGTCAATTGCGCGTCGCGCTCGCGTGCCGCAACCAGCGCCCGGGCATCCGGACCCGGCAGATCGCGCAGCAGCGCGCGGAAATCGTCGAACGGCAGGCCTGAAACGCTCATGGATGGGGATTCCTTGTCTTCTTGCTCTTTCCCGGCGATCCGGGGCCAACTTGTCTTTTCGCAGCAAATCGGCTTCTTTCGTCGCGACTCTCTTAAAGCCAGCGGCAGAGGCGAACAACTCCAAAAGCGCCGCAGCTTCCATGCATGAAGTGGGGACATGAATATCAAGGCCTATGCGATCGATACCGCCCGCGCCGTCGCGTTCCTGAGCCGTATCCCCATGCCCGCTTTCGTCTTTGCAGGCGACGACGGCAAGCTCGCCCGGACCGCCCGCGCCTTCCCGCTGGCCGGCCTGTTGATCGGCATCATCCCTGCTGCAATTTTCCTGATGATGCTTGGCCTGCGTGCCGACCGGCTGATGTCGGCGCTGGTGGCGATCGCAGCGCTCACCGTCATCACCGGCGCACTGCACGAGGATGGCCTGGCCGATGCCGCCGACGGCATCGGCGGCGGACGTGACCGCGACCATGCGCTCGTCATCATGAAGGATAGCCGCATCGGCAGCTACGGCGCCATTGCGCTCATTCTCTCGATCGCGCTCCGCGCCGCAGCACTGGCCGCCATCGCCCGGGAAGCATCGGCCTTCGAGGCCGCGCTCGCCATCCCGGCCGCCGCCTGCCTCGGCCGCGCCGCGCTCGTCTGGCAATGGCATCGGCTACCGCCGGCCAAGACCGACGGCGTTGCCGCCTCTGCCGGCAAGCCGGGCGAAGGCGCGATGCATGTGGCGCTGGTCTCGGGATGCCTGCTCACCGCCCTCATCATCTGGCCGGCACTCGGTCTGCTGCCCTTTGTCTGCAGCCTGCTGGCCTCCGGAATCTCGGTCGTCGCCGTCACCCTCTATATCCGACGAAAACTCGGCGGCCATACCGGCGACACGCTCGGCGCCGCCGAACAGATTTCCGAGATCGCCGCGCTCTGCGCCCTTGCCATGGCCTTGTGAAACAACGATATATCCTTCATGCAAACACCCTGCATCCATGTATGCGCCATCGATCCTGCAACCGGTTTTTGCACGGGTTGCGGCCGCACGATCGAGGAAATCGGCGCCTGGATGCGCTATTCCGATGCCGAACGCGCCAGCCTGATGGCGATTCTGCCCGCCAGGCTCTTCGAAGGCGCGGCGCACGCGGAGAGTAGCCGACAAAGCATCGATACGGGGCGGCCTGCATGAGCCGTCTGACGATCTTCCTGCTGATCCTCGGCATCGGCCTCGCCATCCTCGTCTTCAACAACGGCAACGACCGGATCATGGGCATGGAGACCGACGATTTCGGGCGTATGGTCTATCTTCTGCCGATCGCGCTGATGCTCTCGGCCGGCATCTGGGCGAGCCGTCGCAATATCGGCGAAACGATGCGCAACCTGATGATCTGGCTTGTCATCATCCTGGCGCTCGCCACCGTCTATCTCTACCGGCAGGATCTGCTCGGCGTCGGCAACCGGCTATTGGCCGGGCTCGTCCCCGGCCGTGCCGTCGTCGTCACCACCAGCGAAGGCGGCAGCGAGATCATCCTGCACAAGTTGCTGAACGGCCATTTCGAAGCTGACGTCTCCGTAAACGGTCAGACCATTCAGATGCTCGTCGATACCGGCGCGAGCATGGTCGCACTCTCGCATGCCGACGCCGAACGCATCGGCATCATCCCCGAAAACCTCGACTACTCGATGACCGTCATGACCGCCAACGGCCGCACCCGCGCAGCACCCGTCACGCTCGACCGTGTCGCCATCGGCCCCATCGTCCGCACCGGTGTCGCCGCCAGCGTCGCCGAAGACGGCAAGCTCGACCAGAGCCTGCTCGGCATGAGCTTCCTGGAAACGCTGGGCTCGATGCAGATGCAGACAGACGAACTGCGCCTGCGGGATTGAGAGCCGGCAAGGCACGGCTTTCGTAGCGGCACCCACGATTTGATTAATCTTTTTCGCCGATTATAGCCCAGTTCCTTTGGTGGTCGGCGCATGATGAGTCACGAATTCAAGGCAGACGCCGAATACGGCGCACCCTTTACGGGCGATGAGACCGGGATTGATCGCCCGGCCGAAGACACCAATATCGCACTCGTCGTGGATCTCGATGGTACGCTGGTGCGTTCGGATCTCTTCCTCGAAAGCATATTCGACTCGATCGCCAGAAATGGATGGCGTGCCCTTCTCCCATCGAACTCTACGATAGGCTCCAGAGCCGGATTAAAAGCGCATTTCGCCGGGCTATCGCAGATCGACTACGCCAGGCTTCCATTCAGCGAACAGGTGCTGGCATCGATCGTCGCCGCCAAGGATCAGGGGCGCAAGGTCTATCTCGCAACGGCGGCTAACCGGCAGCATGCAGAAGCCGTGGCCGCACAAATGCCGTTTCTTCTCGATGGGATCTTCGCGTCGGATGAAGCGATCAACCTGAAAGGCCAGCGGAAAGCCGATGCGCTGATCGCCGCGTTTGGCCGCAATGGCTTTGACTACATCGGCAATAGCGGCGATGATTTTCATATCTGGCCGCATGCCCGCAAGGCACTTAGCATCGGCTTATCGGCCCGTCAGTCGAACCGGCTTGATGCCGCCCATCCCTCGCATGTGAAACTGGCACCCGGCCATGATGGATACCGGGCGCTTTGGGCGGCAATGCGGCCGCATCAATATGCCAAAAACGCCCTGATCTTCGTTCCGGCCCTGACGTCGCACGAATTTACACCTGCGGCCTTATTGGCCGCGGCGCTCGCATTCATTGCTTTCTCGCTGTGTGCCTCGGGCGTCTATCTGCTGAACGACCTGCTCGATCTGCAGGCCGACCGGGCTCACCCAAGCAAGCATCTGCGGCCGTTTGCTGCCGGCAGGGCATCCCTGGCATCAGGGCTGGCGCTCATACCTGCACTGACAATCGCAGCATTCGCCGTCGCGTCGTTGTTGCCGCCGCTATTTCCGCTGTTGCTGGCCGTCTATTTTGCCGGAACACTGATCTATTCGCTGTCACTCAAGAAGAAAATGATCGTCGATGTCGTAACATTGGCGATCCTCTACACGATCCGGATCTTTGCAGGTGCAGCGGCGATCGACGTCGTCGTATCGGAATGGCTGTTCACTTTCTCGCTTATGATTTTCGCCGCGCTGGCGTTGACGAAGCGGCATATTGAACTCGCCGCGCGCCTCGACAACGGCCTCGCAGATCCGGACAATCGCGACTACCGTCTTACCGATCTTCCGGTGATTGCCGCACTTGCCGCCGCAGCCGGAATGAACTCGATCACCGTTCTCGCTCTCTATGTGTCGTCACCAGAGGTGGCCAGCCTTTACAGCCATCCGCATATCCTCTGGGGTCTGTGCCCGCTCTTCCTCTACTGGACCAGCAGGACGCTTATGCTTGCCCATCGCCGCATGTTGCACGACGACCCGATCACTTTCGCGCTGCGTGATCGCAAGAGCTGGCTGGTAGGATTTTCCATCATTGCCGTCATCCTTGCCGCCCGTTGAGACACGCCTGTGGATAGCCAAGTGGTGACCCGATCTCGCAATCCCCTCGTCCGCATCCTAAGCTGGCACCCTTATTCAGTGGTTTTGCTGGCAACTGTGCTCAGCTTTCTACGCACCGGCTATCTGCCAATCGATAACAACAACGTCTATCATTTGCCGATACTGATGAATTCGTTCGCGCTGCCGCAGTTTGCCAGTGATCCCTTCATCCAGTCACTGCAGCACTTTTCGTCCGGTTTCTGGATCGTCTTCACCGGCGCTGGAGAGATCGTCAATCCCAAACTGTTCCTGGCGTTTTGGCTCGCCGCAACGCATCTTTCGCTGCTCGCTGCCGCGCTGCATCTGGCGCGAAGCTTCGGATTCCACGAAAGACGGGTGCTCAATATCTACGTATTGCTGCTCGCTATGGCTGCCTGCCTGCAAGGCACGACAGTGGGCGGCGCCGGCGTAATGCTCAACTATTTCACCCATTCCGAGCTTGCCAACGCACCCTTGATCTTTGGCTTTTCCTATGCCGTGCGCGGCAGATATGCGCAGGCCGCCATCGCCACGGCCCTGACATTCTTTCTCAACGCCTTCATGGCGGTGTGGATGATCCTGCCGCTTTGCTTTCTGGCGGCCTATCAACTCCGCGCCGGCGCCATCTCGTGGCGTGCATTGATGGTCCGCGGCCTGCTCGGATCATTGATCGGCGGCGTGCTCCTGGTGCCGCCGCTGCTCAACGTCCTGTCAAACCACCAGATCCTTGAAGCTCCGGTCTTCTCCTACAGGCGGTTCCTGAGAGGGTTCTATCCCGCTCACTTCTTCCTCGACGGCAACAGCTGGCTGGAAGTGGTTGCCTTGGCCGCTGCCGCCCTGTCATGCTTTCTTGCCGCCGCGCAGCTCGGCCGTCAGGCGAACGCCTTGCGACATCTGGCGGGAGGCGCGAGTGCGCTGCTTGTCATCGGCGCAGCAGCGCCGCTCGTCACCGATTCAGCCTTGGTCCTGAACCTGCACCTTATTCGCAGCGCCGTGATGATCATGATGCTTTCGACATTCGCTGTCGCACTGCTCGCTGCCGCATGGATGGCGGCGCCAGACCGAGCAGTTGCTTTTCGCGGACTGACACTAGCCATCGCGCTCGTTGCCGTCTGGTTCAGCGCCGCCTTCGCTTGCGTGCTGTTTGCTTTCTATCGAGCGGCAAACCGTCTTGGAAAGGACGAGGATCGGCAAGGAAAGCATACCGTTGCGATCGTAGCCCTTTGCACGATTGCCGCGATGACGGTGATCTTCTTGTCTTATCCAACATACCTCTACCAGCGTAAAAACCTTGAAGTGAGCCATGAATGGCAGGCGTTGGGCAGTTGGGCCGATCACCAGCTTCCTCCGGATACAAAGTTCCTGATCTGGCCGAAACGGCTGCCCGAAATCGCGGCGCTCGGTTTCGAGTATACGTCTCGACGGCAGCAGATATTCGCGACCAAGTTTGGCGCGGCCGTCATGTGGTCGCCTGCCTATTTCGATATATGGGACGGAAGCAGGCAACTGCGCCGCAAGTCTGCGACGTCCCAGGATATATTGGCCTATGCGAGCACACACGGCGCCGCATATCTGGGTACGGATTGTGATCCGGTCTTCGGCGAAATCGTTCATCAGGAAGGCGATAGCTGCGTTTATGCAGTGAGCAACCGCTAGTCGCGGCATCCTTGCGTTCAGCCCTCAGCTCAGCTGGAAGCCGAGAGCCAGAGGAAGCCTGAGCTTCCGTTGATGTGGCTGTCGCTTGTCTTCGAATGATTGTAGCTGACCGCAAATGCCAGCGAACACATCGCAACCATGAACGCGACGGCGAATAAAATGTGAAGTCTGATCATAATCGGCGTCCGTATTCTAATGGCGGTAGAATATCGAAGCCCACCAGGTGGCAGGCCAGGAACGGAAACGCTAGCGATCCCCTCGCTTCGCAGGGCTTATTAAGCACACTATCGATAAGCTTGTCGCGTGACGAAGGCGTGACATGGGGCGATTTCCACACCTCTATCGCGATTTACGCCACCATAGGTGAAATATTCCCTGCCGACATCAGACATTGCACAGCCATGCATTGCAAAATGGCTCATGACGAGACAGCAGGGCGGCGACTGAAAATCAGCGGCAGAAGTCCCAGATAAACGGCAGCACCAAGCACCCAGACAAGCCCCGGAAAGACGTCCCGTGAGGCGAAATAGATGGTGCTGATCGCCAGCGGCCCGGCGATCGAGGCGAGGCTGACCATGCTTGCCAAAAGGCCCTGGACCCTGCCCTGCGCCTCCGCATCGACATTAGCCGTGACGAGCGATTGCAGCGCCGGCGCGCCGATGCCGCCCAGGCAAAACAACGGCATCAGAAAAAACACCATCCACCCTTCGCTCAGGAAGGCGATCGTCACATAGGCGATACTGTCGGCAATGACGCCGATTAGTACTGCACGCCGCTCCCCCCAGCGTTCGCTGACTGGTCCGGCCACGAAAGCCTGCACCACCGCATGGAAAAACCCGAAGGCGGCCAGCGAAATGCCGACCATCATCGCCGACCAGGAAAACTTGTCTTGGCCATAGAGAACCCACACGGTGCCGCCGACTTCGCCGATGAAAGCCAGCAGGAAATAAGCCGCCATCAGCGTCAGTAACGGCTTGAAGCTGAACAACCATTTGAAATGCGTGAAGGGCGACAGCGGTTGCCCCTCCTCTCCCTCGCCGCGCTTGCGGGTTTCCGGCAGCAGGAAAATCGCCACGGCAAAGTTCAGACCGTGCAGTACCGCGGCGGCAATGAACGGCAGGCGAACGGAATATTCGCCAAGGATCCCGCCGATCGCGGGCCCGGCAATGAAGCCGACGCCGAAACAGGCACTCAGCTGCGCAAAACGGCGCGCGCGCTCATGCTCTTCGGTTACATCCGTGACGCAGGCCGCCGCAACGGCATTGCTCGCGCCGGTAAGGCCGGCAATCGCACGGCCGAGAAACAGCATCCAGAGGGCCGGAGCAAAGGCCATAAACATATAGTCGATAGCAGCGCCCGCAAGCGAGACGAGTAGAACAGGCTTGCGTCCGAACCGGTCGGACAGCGATCCCAACACGGGCGAAAACAGAAATTGCATCAGCGCATAAAGCGCCAGAAAGGCGCCGAAACGCCATCCGAGATCGTCCGTATGGCCGACATCGCGCAGAAGACGCGGAAAAATCGGCAAGGTCAGGCCGATCCCCGCCGCATCCAGAACCACGGACGCATAGACGACGCTGAGCGCTTTCTTCATATCGTTCACCAAAATTTATCAGTGATAAGCTATTTATCGCTGATAAGGTGAAAACGCAATCAGGATTGCCAACGAGATGAAGATCGACCGCCA
Source organism: Rhizobium sp. 01L410 (assembly GCF_056400165.1). NCBI lineage: Bacteria > Pseudomonadati > Pseudomonadota > Alphaproteobacteria > Hyphomicrobiales > Rhizobiaceae > Rhizobium > Rhizobium sp. 01L410. The sequence continues at coordinate 275,411 of NZ_JBFTST010000002.1, read as the reverse complement.
GCGTATCATCGATGAGGCGCTTCTGCTTTTGAACGAAGCGGGATTGGACGCGCTCTCCACCCGCGCGCTGGCCGAGCGCCTAGGCATCCGCCAGCCAGCACTTTACTGGCATTTCAAGGGAAAGCGCGCGCTGATCAACGCGATGAATGCAGAGATTCTGAGACGCGGGCATACGCATGCGGCACCAAAACCCGGAGACGTGTGGAGCAGCTATCTGCTCGCCAACTGCCGCAGCTTTCGCAACGCGCTGCTTGCCTATCGTGATGGCGGGCGCGTGCATGCAGGAACGGAGGCCGACCCGCAGGATCTTGCCAAGGTCGAAACTCAGATCGGCCTGCTCGTGGATGCCGGGATGACGCCGGAGACCGCGATGGAGCTTCTCGTCGCCCTCGGGCGCTATACGCTCGGCTGCGTGATCGAAGAGCAGGCGGAACCGCAGCCCAACACGAAGCAGCTTGATGAGGCAGCCGCCGATTATCCGCTGATGAGCAGCGCCGTTCTGCACTACCGTGACAGCGGCCCCGAGATCTTCTTCGAGGCCGGTGTCACCCTGATGATCGAGGCCGCGGCGATGCGCCTGGCAAAGCGACAGGCTTGATCCGGCGTCAGTTTCTCAGCCGGTAACCGGTCCTGAACATCCAGCCGAGCGTGCCAAGGCAGATCGCCAGGAACAGCGTGATCATTCCGAGGCTGATCAGCGGATTGACGTCGGCGATCCCGTAGAAGCTCCAGCGGAAACCACTGACGAGATAAAGCACCGGATTGAAATGGCTGACCGCCTGCCAGAAGGGCGGCAGCATGTTGATCGAATAGAAGCTGCCGCCGAGAAAGGTCAGCGGCGGGACGACCAGCATCGGGATCAGGTTCAACTGTTCGAAATTGCCGGCCCAGATACCGATCATGAAGCCGAACAGGCTGAAGGTGATCGCCGTCAACAGGAAGAACAGCATCATCATGAAGGGATGCTCGATGCGGACCTCCACGAAGGCATTGGCCGTCAGCAGGATGATCAACCCGATCAGCAATCCCTTGGTGGCCGCCGCGCCGACATAACCGAGCAGGATTTCGGTCATCGCTACAGGCGCCGACAGCACCTCGTAGATCGTCCCGGTGAATTTCGGGAAGTAGATGCCAAAGGAACCGTTGCTGATGCACTGGCCGAGCAGCGTCAGCATGATCAGGCCGGGGGTGATGAAAGCGCCGTAGGAGACACCTTCCACCGTCTGGATGCGCGAACCGACGGCGGCGCCGAAGACGATGAAATAGAGCGAGGTCGAGATGACAGGGGACACGACGCTCTGCAGCAGCGTGCGGCGCGTACGGGCCATCTCGAAGAAGTAGATGGATTTGACGGCTTCGATATTCATTTGGCGCCTCCCACGAGTGCCACGAAGATATCCTCGAGCGAGCTTTGCCGCGTTGAGAGATCCTTGAAATGGATGTTGTCTGCCGAAAGCCGGGTCAGAAGCGCCGCGATGCTTTCCTGCTCGTTATGCGCATCGAAATTGTAGACCAGTCGCGTGCCGCCCTGTTCCAGCGACAGGCCGTTTCCGGCAAAATGCTCCGGAAGTTTTTCAAGCGGCTCGGTGAGTTCGAGGATCAGCTGCTTGCGGCCGAGCTTGGCCATCAGCGCTGCCTTGTCTTCGACGAGCAGCAGCTTGCCACCGTTGATGACGCCGACACGATCGGCGATCTCTTCGGCCTCTTCGATATAGTGGGTCGTCAGAATGATCGTCACGCCGGACTCGCGCAGCTGCTCAACGACGCGCCACATGTCCTTGCGCAGCGTCACATCGACACCGGCCGTCGGCTCGTCGAGGAAGAGGATCTCGGGTTCGTGGCTCAGCGCCTTGGCGATCAGCACACGGCGCTTCATGCCGCCGGAAAGCTGGCGCAGCGTGTTGTCCTTCTTGTCCCAGAGGGACAGGTCGCGCAGTACCTTCTCGATATGCGCCGGATTCGGCTTCTTGCCGTGCAGCCCGCGTGAGAAGCTCACCGTGTTCCAGACGGTCTCGAACTGATCGGTCGTCAGCTCCTGCGGTACAAGGCCGATCATCGTCCGCGTCGCGCGGAAATCCTTGACCACGTCGTGGCCGCCGACGAGCACCTCGCCGCCGCTTGGATTGACGATGCCGCAGACGATCGAGATCATCGTCGTCTTGCCTGCGCCATTGGGGCCGAGCAGCGCCAGGATTTCGCCCTTCTCGACATCGAGATCGATGCCCTTCAGCGCTTCAAATCCATTGGCGTAATGCTTGGTGAGATTGCGGATCGAAATGATGGGTGTCATGCGGCTTTTGGATGTTTCCTCTTATTGGGCCGCTATATAGCCCCTTTGTAACACTTTGACATCCCGTACCCCGTGAACACACTATTCAGCGGGCCAGCCATAGTGGCGCGAAGAAAGGCGGCCAGCGGAAAATCGTCTTTCCGCCGCCCTTGTCATCAACCGGTGATCTTCGCGGAGGATAACCGCCACAGAGGCAAGCAACGGTTTCCGCCCCGCCGCCCATCCCTTTGCGGAACCGTCAACGGGCGCTCGTTACGCCCATATTTCCGCTGCCTCTGTTTGTAGAGAAATGCCGCCGTAAGCACGAACACTTTTAGAATCCGGTCGATTTCCCCTGAAGACCGGTCAGTCTGAGCCGGCGTTTCGCCGGCTTTCTTTTTGAGCGCTCACCACTGTCCGTTGAGGCCGCAGCCGAAGGGCGGCAGCGTCTTGCCTTCGAAGCGGCTCTTCAGCATGCCGCAGCCGATCTCGCGGATGGGTCCCGGCATCATCGTGTTGAGGCTGATCCCGACCTCGTCGAAGGGGTCGCTCGCATAGGCGACATAGACATACCACCGCCCGCCGAAAACGGCGGCTGCGGCAATCACCACCACAAGAAAAAGCATGACGAAATTCGGGCGTCTGCGGTCTGCCATCTCTGCTCTCCTCTTCCAGGAGTGCCCGTCAGATCAGATTCCCCGGCATGCGCCAAGAAGGCACGCTAGCTGCAATAGACCCGGCCGCTCTTGCGGTCTCTCAGATCGAAGTGGAAGTGATTCCAGTGTTCGGGGTTGCTGCCGGGGCCAAGCACCGTGTTGAAATATTTGCAGCTGTCGCTGCGCACGGCTTTCAGCAGCCGCCCTTCGCGGAAAGAGAAGAGCCCCTTCTTGCGGATATCGATCTCGTGACCGTTCTTCAGCACGAACTTGCCGACATCGATCGCATTGCCATGCGCATGCTCCGACATCGAATTGTATTTCTGGCGGCTGTTGTTCATGCGCCGGCAGGAATAACCGCCGAGCGGCTCAATAGTCTTGATGCCCGACCAGTAGCGAAAGCGTGCCGACGGCGCGAGCTCGTTCTTCACCCACTTGGCGAAGGCGAGCGTCACCTGGCAGTTCAGCGTCACAGCAGGCCGGACGCCGATATTGCCGGAAAGCCCCTGCAATGAGATTGGGTAAGGCACCTGGCAGGCGGGACCATTGGAGATCGCCGGCTTGTCGGTGAAGACCACGCCCATGCGCTTCAGTTCGCGGCGGCAGGAAAGCTCCGAGGCCGGCATCACGCTCGGATCAGCGGGTATGGCCGGCGTGCTCATCATAGGATCGTTCGGCCTCAGCATCGCCACTTCCTGGCTCTCGTTCTCTTCGGGAACGCGCTGCGGGGCAACGACTGCGCTGCCGTCATTCCAGGCGGCGGCCTGGTTCATCTCGGCCTGTGCGGCCGGGCGCGGCATGTGGCGCTGGTTGGTCTGAACAGGCGCATCTGTGCCGATGCCATCGACAACGGGCTCGGCCGTTTCACCTTCGGCGATCTGCTGCTGTTGCTCCTGGGCAAGGCCGACGACCGGTTCGGCGCCGAGTTCGGAATCCATGTTGACGCCGCCCTCGGGAACGGAAAGCTGGCGCGTGCCGCCCCAGTTGCCAGGCTCATTCTGCGAACGCGGCACCTGTTGCTGGGCAAGCGCCTCGTCACTGTCGATCATCGGCAGCTTGCGGCCGGGTGCTGGAGCGGCATCGCTGGCGGAACGTCCCTCGCCCGCAAGGTTCGGCGTATCGAGGTAATCGACCGATCCGCCGGCGCGCGAGACGGGCGCCGCAGCGGGATAGGACTGCGCCGTTTCCATCGGCGCCATGCGCATGGCGGACTGTCTTGGCGGAGAAATGGAGCTGACTTTGGTGCCGCGATCGACATTGGCAGGCGGCACGAGGCCGTCACTGATGGAACAAGTCGTAAGCGCCGTGGAAACCAGCGTGGTCAGCACGATACGCCGCAGAAGAGAGACAGACACAATACCCTCCATCGCCCCGCAGCCCTGCTTGCAACCTGAAGAATTCCAATCAAATTTAAATAAAACTGGTGAAGGAAAGCTTACCCCTGGTGGAAAAGGCGGTTTCCCGCCTTTTCCGGATGCTCTCAGGCCGCCCGGTTATAGGCGCGCGGCGCCGCCGGCTGGCTCTGGCCGAGGCGGAAGTTGGAGAGCAGCGTGCGCAGCTGGTTACTCTCGGCAGCCAGCGTCTGGCTGGCTGCGGTCGTCTCCTCGACCATCGCAGCGTTCTGCTGCGTCATCTGATCCATGTGATTGACCGAGGTGTTGATCTCCTGCAGCCCGGTTGCCTGCTCGCGCGCCGCCGTGGCGATCGAATTCACGTGGTCATTGACCTTGTTGACCAGCGCCTCGATTTCCACCAGCGCATCGCCCGTCGAGCGGACAAGGGAAACGCCGTTGCCGACTTCCGCAGCCGAGTTGCTGATCAGTGTCTTGATCTCCTTGGCGGCGTTTGCGGAGCGCTGCGCCAGCTCGCGGACCTCCTGCGCAACGACGGCAAAGCCGCGGCCGGCCTCGCCCGCACGCGCCGCCTCGACGCCTGCATTGAGCGCCAGAAGGTTGGTCTGGAAGGCGATCTCGTCGATGACGCCGATGATCTGGCCGATACGGCTGGACGAATCCTCGATCCGGCTCATCGCCGCAACGGCATTGCGGACGATCTCGCCCGACTTGCCGGCGCTGGTCTTGGTCTCGGACACCATCTCGCGCGCTTCCGTCGCCCGCTCGGAGGCTGTGCGGACGGTCGCCGTGATCTCGTCGAGCGCCGCTGCCGTCTCTTCCAGAGCGGCCGCTTGCTGCTCGGTGCGCTTCGAAAGATTGTTGGTCGCTTCGCTGATATTGGCGGCGCTGTCGTTGACGATATGGCTCGATTCCGAAATCGCCTGGATGACGCTGCTAAGCGCACCGGCAGCCGCATTGAAATCCGAACGCAGCTTGGCATATTCCTCGCCGAGATCGCCGACCGTGACCGTCAGATCACCGGCGGCAAGACGCTCGAGGCCCTGGCCGAGCGCCATCATCGCGTGGTTCTGGCGTTCGGCGGAGCTACGCATCCGCTGCTCGCTGCTGCGGCGCTCACCATCCAGCTCGCGCTGACGGGAATCCTCGCGTGATCGCATCTCGCTACGCTCGATCATCGAGTCCCGCAGGACAAGCAGCGCCTTGGCCATGTGGCCGATCTCGTCACGGCGTTCGCTGTCAACCACTGCGGCAGTGGAGTCGTCGGCAGCAATGGCATGCATCGCAGCACCGATCCGCGCAACCGGACCGGTAACACTGCGAACGATCGCATAGGCAATGAGCAGGGTGACGATAGCGCCCGCACCACAGAGCAGCGCGGCCCATAGTGCGTTCTGGCGATAAAGCGCAGCAAGGTCGTCGCCATAGACGCCTGTGCCGACAACCCAGCCCCAGGGCTCGAAGCCGGCAACATGCGAGTATTTCAGAACCGGCTGTTCGGCACCCGGCTTGGGCCAGTAGTAATCGACGAAGCCCTGGCCATGCGCCTTGACCGTATTGACGAACTCAACGAACAGGAATTTGCCGTTCGGATCCTTGTTCTGCGACAGGTCGGTGCCATTAAGCTCCGGCTTGATCGGATGCATCACCATGTTGGGATGCATGTCGTTGATCCAGAAATAGCCGCTGTCGCCGTAGCGCATGGAGGCGATGACATCCTTGACCGCCGTCTGCGCCTGTTCGCGCGTCAGCGTGCCGTCCTGCTCCATCTTGTAGTATTTCTTCATGATGTTGATGGCCGTCGCATCCATCTGCGCCAGACCGGCTTTCCGCTCAGCCTCGAGCTCCGAGTAGGAATAGTTCAGGAAGAAAGCCATCACGCCGACGAAAATCGCCAGTGTAAGCCCGACAAGCCCGTAGAGACGGGTCGAAATCTTTGTATTGCGCACGAAGTCCCCTCGCATTCACGCACTGATGATCGGCGCAAATTCTGCAGGGCATGTCTTACCGGCCAGTGAAGCATTATTAGCTCGACTTCACATAACGTAACGGAAACAACCTTCCTGAACCGCCATGCAAGAGATAAATATATGAATTCTATTATATTTAAGCTCAGCGAATTTTTTGCGGACTGCCAAGAATAAAAATTGTCCGGTCAGCCATGGAAGACACACGGAGCACTGTTCCAGCCGTGGGATCCCAAGATCTTACGATACCGCGCCTCCCCCATTTTGAGTATTTCGCTCGCCATCTTAACGCGTCTTGGCGGACACGAAGGGATTGGGGCTCGCGTCTGGGGTCGCGAGCCCCTTTTAACCACGAGGGGGAGCTCCTATGACGGAACGCGCAATCGGTTTTCTGGTAGCCGCCGAGCTTTCGGCGCTCTTCTGGGCCGCACTCTTCTTCACGCTCGGCCGTCTCTGAGAATCCCTCCCTGCATAACCACCGCATTGCCCTTGCCATCCGGCGGTCAAGCCTGCCATCTTCACCCTCCGTGACATGACAAGGACTTGATGATGAACGACAGCCCGAAGCCGAAAGGTGAACTGACCCTCCGCACGCTCGCCATGCCCGGCGACGCCAATCCGGCGGGGGATATTTTCGGCGGCTGGGTCATGGCGCAGATGGACTTGGCTAGCGGCATCCGCGCCGCCGAGCGCGCCCGCGGCCGCGTCGTCACCGCCGCCGTCAAGGAAATGGCCTTCGAACTGCCGGTCAAGATCGGCGATACGCTCTCCGTCTATACCGATATCGACCGCGTCGGCCGCACTTCGATCACCCTCTGTGTCGAAGCCTGGGCGCACCGTTCCCGCTATAACAAGATGGAGAAAGTCACCGCCGGCACCTTCATCATGGTGGCCCTCGACGAAAACGGCGCGCCGAAACCTGTCCCTGCCGAGTGACTTGGCTCTCATCAGGCTCGCAGGAACTGCGAGCCCTTGTCAAAACTCAACCCCGGAAACATCTTCGCCGTCAGGTCTTCGGCAGTAACATCGAACTGCCGGTAGAGCATCGCCGCGGCGATCTCCCGAACATCGGCCGTCGGCATCAGATCGCGGTCGTCGAGTAATTGGGCATCGCCGATCCCCGGCCATTTGCCGAGGATACGGCCGCCGTTGATAGCTCCGCCCGCAAGCAGCGCGCAACCGCCCGTTCCATGATCCGTACCGCCCGAGCCATTCTGGCGAACTGTGCGGCCGAACTCGGTCATCGCAAGGACAACCGTCTTCGACCAGATATCAGCGCCTAGCGTGGTTTTCAGTGTGTTGATCGCTTCCGCCAGATCCTGAACTGGCCGCTTGAACTGCGCGGCTTGCCCGACATGCGTATCCCAGCCGGTGATCGAGAAACTGGCGATCCGATAGTCGCCCTTCAGCATGTTGCCGGCAAGCGCGGCGACATCGGCGATCTTCTCGCCTCGCTTGCCGTCGGGTTCGGCGATGATCGCCGCGCCATTGGCCCGGGTCGCCTCCTCCATCGCCTTGGCAAAGGCGGGGTCCCCGGCATAGAGCCGCATCAGAAACTGCATTTCGTCCTTGGCGGTGCCGAGATTGGAATCCGATGCCCACACATCGACATTGTTCGGACCTGAAAGGATCAGCTCCGTCGATGTGTTGACGTCGATCGCCTTGCGCGCATCCGAGCGCGGGATGACGGCGAGCGCCCTGTTGAGCCAGCCGGTCTTTTCTTCCGCCACATGCTCGCCGCCCGATTCCAGCATATCCTGCCCGTCGAAATGGCTGCGCTGGTCGCGATAAGGCGTAGATACCGCATGGACGAAGGCCAGCTCCTTCGATTTCCACAATGGCAGAAGATCGGCAGCCGCCGGATTGAGGCCGAAATGACCGTCGAGATCGATGAGCCCCTTGTCCGGCGTCAGCGCCAGTGTCGGACGCAGCGTTGCAAAACTGGCCTCGCCATAAGGCTGCACCAGATCGAGCCCGTCCATGGCGCCGCGCAGCACGATGGTGACGAACCTGTTATCGCCCGGCATGGCGGCGAAGGTGACGGGCGTGAAAACCGGAGCAGCGGCGAGACAGCAGGCGGAGGCCAGAAAACCGCGGCGGGAAAGCAGAAACTCTGTCATGGCCGGTCTCCTTATCGGCGGTTGAATTCGGGTGAGGCAAGAACCAGCGTCAGCCCGCTGACCTTGCTCGGCGCCTGCGAAACGACCCGGATCGTCTCGTCGCGCGCCGCATCGCCGAGCGTTGCCTTGAGGAAGTCGCGAGGATCCTCGTCCTTCCCGAATTGCGCCGAAGCCCGCCGGGCCCAGGCGAGCCGCTCGGCAAGCTGGCTTGCGGTGATCCAGGCGCCGAACGTCTCCTCGAAACCTGCGGGGCTCGGCGGCAGCCAGACCGGCTGGCCCATACGGCGTAACGCACCCTGCCCCAAAGCTCTGGCGGTTTGAGACGCCTTGCGCCGCTTGACCGCCTCTTTGCCCGCGGGATCGGCAGGCGCCACGCTCTTCATCACATCGCCGGCAGTCATGTCCCTGGCCGGTGCGGCCATGGCGGCATCGGCATCGTCGTCATTGTCCTGATTGGCTTCCATGAAACTCCCGGCATTCAGCGCCCGCAGCCCGGCGACCACGAAATCGAAAGGCTGGCGCGCCTTCGAGCCTTCGTCGCGCCAGGCGGCCGGGTGGTCGAGCATCGCGCCATAGACAGCCGTCAGATCGCCGTCAGTGCGCTTCCAGACATCTGCCATCGCCGCGATCATTTCGGACGGCGGCTGATCGGAGATGAAATGGATGCAAAGCTTGCGGCAGATGTGCTCTGCCGTCTTCGGATGCGCCGCGAGGTCATCCAGCATCGCGAGGTAGTCCTTGCGCGTTCGCCGTTCACCGCCGTAGGAGATGCCAAGCACGCTATGCTGTCCGGGCTCGGAAAGACGCGGACGAAAGACGGTATCCACATCGTCACGATCCACGGTAAGCCCAGTCAGTACCATGGCGGCGCCCCGCACGTCGGCCTGCGTATAGCCGCTGCCTGTGCCGAGCGTGTGGAGTTCCAGCAGTTCGCGCCCGAGATTTTCGTTGAGGCCTTTCCTCTGCCGTATCCCGCCGGGCGAATCCGGCCCCTGAGACTGTGCCTGATCGAGATAGATCAACATCGCCGGATGCTCGGTCGCCGCCCGCAAGAGATCGCGGAACGAGCCGCCGAGATTCGGACGGATCGCCTCGGCCTCGTAGAGTGGCACGATCATCCGCATCGGCAGGCTCTTGTTGGCGCTGGTCGAGAAGTGGTTGGTCCAGAAGGTCGCCAGCCGCTCGTAAAAACCGTTGGCCGAAAGCACCGGCTGCATCAGTCGCTGATTGGCATCGCGCTGGAACCCGCGCTGCACTTGCCGTTGCAGATCGCGGCGCCGGTCGCGGCGCTCGCCCTCGTCGCCGCCGGCGTTGGCATCCTGACGCATCGCTTTCAGCTGATCCTGCAGCGCCGTCAGCCGCTGGCGGCATGCATCAGCGCCGCCGGCCGGAAAAGACGGCGGGCTCTGCGCCCCGGTCTTCAGCTGGCCGAGAAGCGCCTGGATGTCCTGCGGCCCAGACTCGCCGGGCCGGAAGCCATAACCGAAACGGATAGCCGCCATCGTCTGAAATGACACGCTCATGGCCGATCACCTCATCATCACCTGATGGTGACAAGGTCTCAACCAAATGCGACTGCATTCAGGCAGATTGCAGACATGGACTATTTGTAATTATTGGGTTTTCGGCCCGCTGAACCGACAGATGCAACAGCATGCTGCTCCAACTCCTCGATCGGAATATACACATCCGTCTCGCCTGCCTTATGATCGGGATGCGAGACCTTGGCATCGATATCATCGGGCAGAGCCAGCGCCTGCTCCGTGTTCATGATGCCCATCGGCACCTTGCCTTCGGCGGTGGATACGACGACTTCGACGAGTGGTTTGTTCTTCTGCATTATTGATCTCCGGTTCTGGAAACCAACGCAGAACGCCTCCACCCGTTCCCCGCTGGCCGGTCACTCGATGTTACCGGCCGTCATGAGGCCACCACCTCGCCGTTGAAAAATACCACGCGTTTTGATGTCGCGGTTGTGTCCGGCGCGATAGGGGCTGCGCGTTTGAAACGCAGATCCAGCCAGCCGACAGTCGATGCCAGATCCCAATCCTCTCAGCGAATATATGCGCGTCGTGCGCACGCTTAACCTCTACAAGCTTCAGCTTCTTGCAATCGAGTCCAAGCTTCGCAAGGGCGGCACGCCGGCGCGCAAGAGTTTGCTGGAACAACGCCACGGCGACATTTCGGCCGAGATGGAAGTGCTGCGAGCAGAAGGCGATGACTGGCTGGACAAGCTCCGCCGCCGCGTCCGCTGAATCACGCCTCGGCGATCCGCAGTCGCAGGGTGGCAAGCGACCGCTCGGTCTCGCTGATCTCGTTGCGGACGAGCGCTTCCCGTCTGTGGTCCATTCCGCCCCCGGCGAGTGCAGCATCGACAAGCTCCAGGATGCCGGTTGCGTCGACAACCACCCGCGTCGCGATGCGCTGGAGGCCGATCGTCTCGGCCGGCTGGCCATCGTGGCCCGCGGCATCAGGCACTGGACGGTCGGCTGCCACGAAACCCGTTTCCTTCAGCAGGCAATTGACGAGCCGCACATCCGGTACCGCCCGCACCAGGGCATTGATTTCGTCGGCCGAAAAGCAGGTCCGGTTGATCAGCCTCGAATGCAAGACGGCATAGGTCATGCCGAGCGCCGCGGCCACCGCCTCGATACCCGGCTTCTTCTCGACGACGAGGACGGTATAGGCGATATCTGCAAACTCGCGGCCGCGCTCTGCCATGGTCCACTCCCTCTATGGGAAGAGTGTCCATGCAGCGGAAGGCAATGGCAAGTGGCAACGTGCCGTTGAAAAGACGGCGCCGATTTGATGGAACTCGCATGCGCGGCCGGCTAGGCAACCGGCGCGCTGCGATCACCACCCCGGTCGCGGCGAAGGCCGCCCGTCCGCTTACGCCGCATCGCGGGCGGCCGCATCCTCATCCGCGGAAGATGAAGGACGCGCCGAGCGCAATGAGCGCAAAGCCGATCGCGTGGTTCCAGGTCAGGTTTTCGCCGAGCCAGAAGATCGAGAAGCCGGCGAAAACGATCAGCGTGATCACTTCCTGCATCGTCTTCAGCTGCGCCGTCGAATAGACTTCCGAGCCCATCCGGTTGGCGGGAACGGCGAGGCAATATTCGAAGAAGGCAATGCCCCAGCTGGCAAGAATGGCCAGGAAAATGGCGCTGCTCTTGTGCTTCAGATGCCCGTACCAGGCAAAGGTCATGAAGATGTTGGAGGCAAAAAGCATGATGACCGGCCAGACGGCGGCGGGGCTCAGCGAAAACGGCATATGAGAATCCTTGGAAGGCGTGACTGCTGGCGCCAGCATGTATCCCGAAATTCGCGCTCTTCAAGCCCCGCGGAACCCATTGGGCGCATTTGAAGAAAATCGAAGCGGCCCTGCCGCAGGCGCGGAACTTTTGATCCGGGCCGCCGTTCATGGCGAGCGCCGGAAGCGGCCCGCAAACGGCGGAGCCACCTTCAGGACACCACCGTCCTGAAGGAAGAGCAGAGATGCCATCGCCGCAACAATCCGCCCTCAGCCGCCGCTCGCTGGTCGCGTTGGCAACTCTCAATTTCTTTCTTGCCGACGCCCGCGACGGACTGGGGCCGTTCCTTGACGGCTTCCTCGCCACGCATGGCTGGTCGCCGATGACGCTCGGCATTGTCGCAACGCTCGGCGGCATCCTAGGGCTGATCGCCACGCCGCTGTTCGGCGCCTTGGTCGATGCCTCGCCACACAAACGGCTGCTGATCATCATCCCGGTCATTCTAGTCACCGCCGCCGCACTCTGGACGCTGGCCAGCCCCGGAAACGCCTCCGTCTTCGGCGGCCAGTCGGCAACCGCAATTGTCGGGGCGGTGATCGGCCCAGCGCTGATGGGCCTGACGCTTGGTCTCGTCGGCGAGGCGGCCTTTCCGGATCAGGTGGCGCGCAACGAATTCTGGAACCATGCCGGCAACGTTGTCTCTCTGGCCGGTGTCTATCTCGCTACGCTGCTTTTCGGGCTCAACGGCATCATCTGGCTGATGATTGCGACGGCCATCGCCACGGTCGGCGCCACGCTGGCGATCGATCCGCGCAGTATCGACAACGCCGTCGCGCGCGGTCTGGCCCACGACGACGGTACACCCGGCCCATCCGGCTATTCAATCATCGCCAGCTCGCGCGGCCTCATCCTGCTCGCCGTCACGTTGCTGATCTTCCATTTCGGCAATGCGCCGATGAGCCGCCTGATCGCCCAGGATTTTTCGATCCAGCTCGGCACACCCTTCCGCACGACGGCAATCGTCACCGGCGTCTCTCAACTGTCGATGATCGCCATGGCGCTGGCCGCACCTTTCCTGATCCGCCGCTTCGGCCTCGCGCTCGTCTTCATCATAGCGCTCTGCGCCCTGCCGCTGCGCGGTGCCATCGCCGGAAGCTTCGGCAACTTCGCAGCGATCTATCCAGTGCAATTCCTCGATGGCGTCGGCGCCGGACTGATCGGCATCGCCACGCCGCTTGCCGCCGAGCGCATCCTCTCCGGCACCGGACGCTTCAACGCCGGCCTCGCCGCCGTCATGACGGTCCAGGGCATCGGCGCATCCCTCAGCAATATCGTTGCCGGCTGGCTGACCAAGGAAGGCGGCTATGCGCTCGCCTACTGGGTCCACGGCGCCGCAGCCATCGCCGCCATCGGGGTGTTCTGGTATGCGCGGCGGGCCATCGTGCCGGAGCGCCCGAAGGCCCGGACACTCGCGCCAGCCGCTACCACCGCGGCCCTCTAGATCGCCACATCTTATTGTATTCAACTCGTTTCAAATCACCCAGCGGCTTCGCAATCGAAAAAGCTCGCCGGCTTCGTCTCGTACGCCGCATTGGAAACGGTGCAGAAACGGCATGTCCGCTGGTCAGCAAGAATTCATTGGGAAAGGCAATGGCGAAATTTATCGCCTTTGTGATGCCGGCCATCGTGTAAACCGCATCATAAAAAGTCGCAGTGGAACGCAATACCTGACCACCGCAAGGAAAGATTAGAAGACGCTGGTTAAGAAAAGACTACAATCGGCAAAGATCGGCGGCGGACGGCTCGCGTCCGCCGCAGTTACTCAGGCCCGGAATGCGCCTTCTGGCGTCTCGGCCTTCGCCGCGCCAAAGCGCACATCCTTTTTCTCGTAGCCGAAGCCCGCAAGCAGCGCGACGACGGCGGCGACAATCGCCGCGACGACGAGCAGCGCTGTGGCATAGTCGCCGTTCCAATGGGCGGCCAGGCCCGCCTGCATCGTTGCATTGCCCGAGGCCAGCAGATTGCCGAGCTGGTAGGCAAAGCCCGGGAATGTGCCGCGCACTTCGTCCGGCGACAGCTCGTTGAGATGCACAGGCACGATGCCCCAGGCGCCCTGTACGAAGAACTGCATCAGGAACGCGCCAAGCGCCAGCAGCACTGGCCCGGGCGCGTAGACCCATAACGGTGCCACGGGGATCGCCAGCAGCGCCGCGATAACGATCGCCTTCTTGCGGCCAATCCGCTGCGACAGCGCACCGAAGAACAATCCGCCGCAGATCGCCCCGATATTGTAGACGATGGCGATCGCCCCGGTCGTGTAGCTGTCATAACCGCGCTGCGTTTCCATGAAGGTCGGATAGATATCCTGCGTGCCATGGCTGAGGAAATTGAACGCCGTCATCAGCAGCACAGACCAGATGAACAGTGGCACGTTTTCACGCAGGATGGTCAGGAACGGCCTGCGCCCTTCCCGCTGCCTTCGCAGAAAGGCCGGGCTCTCCTCGACATTGCGGCGGATATAGAGCACCAGCAGCGCCGGCAGAGCGCCGACGAAGAACATGCCGCGCCAGCCGATAACCGGAAACAGCAGGAAGAAGACGATCGACGCCAGCAGATAGCCGGACGGATAACCGGCTTGCAGGATACCCGAAACGATCCCACGGGATTCGTCGGGCACCGTCTCCATGACGAGCGAGGCGCCGACGCCCCATTCCCCGCCCATGGCGATGCCGTACAGCGCCCGAAGGATCAGGAACATCGTCAGCCCGGTCGAAAAGCCGGTCAGGAACTCGAAGATCGAATAGAGCAGCACATCCGCCATCAGCGTGACGCGGCGGCCGAACCGGTCTGCCGCCAGCCCGAAGACCAGAGCACCGACGGCGCGCATCGCCAGCGTCAGGAAGATTGCCGCCGAGACGGCCGGAACGTCGGTGTGAAATTCTTCGGCAATGTGTTTGAGAACGAAGACGAGAATGAAGAAATCGAAGGCATCGAGGGTCCAGCCGAGATAGCTGGCGATCAGCGTATTGCGCTGCTGCGGTGTAAGTGCACGCAGACTTGCCAATGCGGACATCTGTTGTCCTCCATCCGAAAACGGCGGCGAGGCGGGGCAATTCCGGATGCCGTCGGAAAGAGTGCCCTGGAAGCGGGCGGGAGCGCTGTTTGAAGACAGCGGATCACAACGTCAGCGCTGCTGACATTGTTCCCCCAAGCTGACTGCGGCATTTTGGCAGGCCTTGGAAGGCTTTAGCGGCCGGCTGGCCGGGATGCGACGAGCGCCGGACGGCTCGGCTTTGCGGGCGTGGAATCGATTGCCTGAACCGGCGCCGGGCGGCCGAGATGATAGCCCTGCGCATAGTCGATCCTGAGCTGGCGCAACAGCGACAGCTGATCCGCCGTCTCCACGCCTTCAACGAGGATCTTCGGTCCACGGTTGCGGATCAGCCCGACGATGTCTTCGAGCATCGCCTTGCCGCGCGGCGTGGCGCTGCCATGCAGGAACGAGCGGTCGATCTTGACGGTGTCGAAATCGATGAGGCGCAGCCAGGAGAGGCCGGCAAAACCGGTGCCGAAATCGTCGAGCCAGATCTTGATGCCCAGAGTCTTCAGATCGCTGATGCACTTCAGGACGTCGGCATGCATTTCCATTTCCTGGCCTTCGGTGATTTCGAAGGCAAGGCGGTTACCGGCAACGCCGGTCTCATAAAGCACGGCGGCAACGCTGGCAGCAAAGCCCGGCATACGCAGCTGGATCGGCGAAACGTTGACGCTGGCGATCTGCGCCAGGTTCGGAGCCAAAACCTCGCGGCAAGCCGTCTGGATGACCCAGCGGCCAAGCTCGAGAATCATGCCGGTACGCTCGGCAATCGGGATGAACAGGCTCGGCGGGATCGAGCTGCCATCCAGCGTCTTCAGGCGCATCAGCGCTTCGACCGCATCGCGGCGGCCGGTGCGGATATCCTCGATTGGCTGGTAGACCAGCGAAAGCAGATCCTGCGCCACGGCGATCCGCAGCAGGGCCGCGATATTCTCGCTCTCGTCGCTGCTGAACGGATCGTTCGGATCGAACAGGCGGGCGCAGTTGCGACCGGCCGCCTTCGCACTGTAGAGCGCCCGGTCGGCCTCGTGGATGATCTTTTCCAGCTTGCCGCTCTGGTCACGCGTATAGGCCGCGCCGACGCTGACGGTAACGATCGAGGTGCCGTCACGGCGCTCCTCGTGGATCAAACCCATCTGCTCGACCGTATCGCGAATGCATTCGGCCAGATCGGTCACGCGCGCGACCTCGTCGAACTGCGCCAGCACGATGAATTCCTCGCCACCGTAGCGGCCGATCGACGCGCCATAGGGCTCGATCGCGTCCTTGATGGTGCGCGCAACATGAATGAGGCAGCGGTCGCCTTCCTGGTGACCATAGCCGTCATTGAACTTCTTGAAGAAATCGACATCGACGAGGATGGCGGTGAAGCCGACGCCCTTGCGCTGCCATTCCTTCCAGTAGTCGCGCAGCCGCTGGTCCACGGCCCGGCGGTTTTCGAGACCGGTCAGGTAATCGGTGTTCGACATGCGAAGCAGCGCCTCGCCGCGATCCGTCGCTTCTTTCTGCTGCATCCTGGCTTCAAGCGCATTGAGGAAGACGTGATAGCGCTCGTGGTTCAGCTTCCAGTTCACATAGGAGGTGAAGACGAAGCACGACACGTAGAACATGCCGAAGGCCATGGCGTAGACGCTCGTCGGCCAGAAGAACAGCAGCGAGATCAGGAAGGTCACCAGCACCGCGCTGGAGGCCAGAACCGAAAGGCCGAACCGGAAATTGAAGAACTGGTTGGCACCCATCATGAAGATGGCGCCGAAGATCATGTAATAGGAAAGGCTGTCGGCATGGACGGTGCGCACGGCCGGAAAGCACCAGATCGCGAAGCCCAGCACCAGCGCCAGCGCACTGGTGCGGTCGAGCCACTGGATACTTTTCTTCAGATAGACTTCGGCTTCCAGGAACAGCAGCGCGAAGCTGCCCACGCTGACGCGGGCCAGAATCGTGAAGGCGGCAACATCGGGGATCAGCAGCAGGTCGGTGGCGGAAAACAGAATATAGACGATAACCGCGATCCACAGCCCCTGCCGTGTCGCCATCTTTCGTTCAGCTTCCCCCTCGATGCGATAGAGATCCCGCAGTTCGCCCGGCGTCGGCCGCAGCAACTTCGGTTCAAGATCGATCTCTGCCGCATAGGCAATTTCGTGCTTCATGCACTGTTCCACCGCTCCGTACTACGCTTCGCCAGAGCTCTCCGCTGATACTCTGGGCGGAATTGACTGACGCATTCGTGCGGTTCGCTTAGCCCCTTCTGATGAGGAAGCACGGCAACACCGGCAATCTAATACCACCAAAATACAGGGGCTCGATTAAAGCTTGCTAAATGAGCGGCAGACCGGCGCCGTTAATCATGTTTATGGATTTCAATGGTTAATGAAAAGTTTCTCGCTAATGTACAATTCAAGGTAACGCCCAAAACGATACAGGTGTGACCCGGTAATATAACCCCAATTGATTAGAGGACGTATCGCGTGACCCAGCCCAAGATGGATTTCGACGGCCATAGCCTTATTACGCCCAAAGCCATAGCGACCGAGCTCGAAGCGCCGAAGAGCGACCGATTCGAAGAGCATCTGGCCATCAGCAAGGGTGAAGTCGCCCTGCTGCTCGAACTGGCCCGCCAGCAGTTTGCCAAATCCGAAGACCCGACCAAGATTATCGATCGCGTCACGATCTCGCTGCATGAGATGCGCGCCCGCATTCATCCGCGCGTCTGGCAGGAACTGGTGCCGCTGATCCAAAATCACGCCGTCACCAGCTATTTCCTCGAGGATCCGCTGACCAAGTGGTCCTGGGACAAGCCGCGCGGCTATTCCGGCGATGCCACACTGCTCGACTTCATCTACCGCCACGAAAGTGTAATGGATAAGGTCGCCGCCGCCTCCGATCTCGGCAAGGCGCTGTTCGAATATACCAGCACCGCGCCCTCCTCGCAGGCCAACTGGGACCGCCGCGACATCCTCGCCCGCCAGGTCGATGAAGTCGCCGCCGAACGCGGCCCGGGCACGGAAGTGCTGAGCGTCGCCGCCGGCCACCTGCGCGAAGCCGCCTATTCCGAAGCGATGAGGCAGAAGGCGCTGAAGCGCTGGGTCGCTCTCGACCAGGATCCGATCAGCATCGGCACCATCGCCCGTGATTTCCAGGGGACGGCCGTCGAAGCGATCGATGGTTCGGTGCGCGAACTGCTGATGCGCCGCTCCAACCCCGGCACTTTCGACCTCGTCTATGCCTCCGGCCTCTACGACTATCTGGTCGATCGCGTTGCCATCAAGCTGACGCAGCGTTGCCTGGAGATGGTCAAGCCGGGCGGCACCTTCCTGTTCGCCAATTATTCCTACCCGATCCTCGTCGACGGCTATATCGAGACCTTCATGAACTGGGCACTGCTGCTTCGTTCGGAAGCCGACATGTGGAAGATCATCCACGAGGCGACGGCGGGCCAGGATTGCGAATCCAAGGTCTTCTTCGGCAAGAACCGCAACATCGTCTACGGCGTCATCAAGAAGCGCGGCTGAGACATTTTTAGAGCATGACAAAGCCGGCCGGGGGCACCCCGGCCGGCTTTCTGCTTGGCGCCATTATTCGCCGAATCCGAACGATTCATTCGTTTCCCTTTTGTACCCTTTGCCTCTTCACTTTCGCGCTGACTCTCTCCATATTCCGGCCATGGCAAAACCGACGAAGAAATCCCCCGCCCCGAATGGTTTCGAGGAAGCTCCCCAGTCGTCTTTCGAAGGCGTCCCGCTCGAGGGTTCCGTCGCCGATTGGGTGAAGCAGCTGGAGGCCGATGCGGAGGCATCCTCCGTCGAGACGCAGCGCCAGATCGCCTCGAAAGCCGGCAAGCACCGCAAGAAGGTGGAGATCGCCGCGTCGAAATCCGCCCGCGGCACGTCGATGGGCGGCTCGACCGACCCGAAGACCCGCGCCGCCGCCGGTCTCAATCCCGTCGCCGGCATGGACACGACGCTGGAAGAGGCCGCCTCTCTGCAGGCAGGCACCGCCGTGACGGCGACCGTCGAGGCGCTGTCGGCGCTGATCGAATCTGGAAATCCGCTGCACAAGAACGGCAAGATCTGGACGCCGCACCGACCTGCCCGCCCCGACAAGTCCGAGGGCGGCATCACCATCCGCATGGACTCCGAATACAGCCCCGCCGGCGACCAGCCGACGGCGATCCGCGACCTCGTCGAAGGCCTGGAGAACGGCGACCGCAGCCAGGTGCTGCTCGGCGTCACCGGTTCCGGCAAGACCTTCACCATGGCCAAGGTGATCGAGGCGACGCAGCGCCCCGCCGTCATCCTGGCGCCGAACAAGACGCTGGCCGCCCAGCTCTATTCCGAATTCAAGAACTTCTTCCCCGATAACGCCGTCGAATATTTCGTTTCCTACTACGACTATTACCAGCCGGAGGCGTACGTCCCGCGTTCCGACACCTATATCGAGAAGGAATCGTCGATCAACGAGCAGATCGACCGCATGCGCCACTCGGCGACCCGCTCGCTGCTGGAGCGCGACGACTGCATCATCGTCGCCTCGGTCTCCTGCATCTACGGTATCGGCTCGGTCGAGACCTACACCGCCATGACCTTCCAGATGGCGGTCGGCGACCGCCTGGATCAGCGTCAACTGCTGGCCGACCTCGTCGCCCAGCAATACAAACGCCGCGACATGGATTTCACCCGCGGCTCGTTCCGCGTCCGCGGCGACACGATCGAAATCTTCCCTGCCCACCTGGAAGACGCGGCCTGGCGCATCTCGATGTTCGGCGACGAGATCGACGCCATCACCGAGTTCGACCCGCTGACCGGCGCCAAGACCGGCGACCTGAAATCGGTGAAGATTTACGCCAACTCGCACTATGTCACCCCGCGCCCGACGCTGAACGGCGCCATCAAGTCGATCAAGGAGGAGCTGAAGCTCCGCCTCGCCGAACTCGAAAAGGCCGGCCGCCTGCTGGAAGCCCAGCGCCTGGAGCAGCGCACCCGCTACGATATCGAAATGCTGGAGGCCACCGGCTCCTGCCAGGGCATCGAGAACTATTCGCGCTACCTGACCGGCCGCGACCCCGGCGATCCGCCGCCGACGCTATTCGAATATATTCCTGACAACGCCATCGTCTTCATCGACGAAAGCCATGTCACCGTGCCGCAGATCGGCGGCATGTACCGGGGCGACTTCCGGCGCAAGGCGACGCTGGCCGAATACGGCTTCCGCCTGCCCTCCTGCATGGACAACCGTCCCTTGCGCTTCGAGGAATGGGACGCCATGCGCCCCGACACGATCGCCGTCTCGGCGACCCCCGGCGGCTGGGAAATGGAACAGTCCGGCGGCGTCTTCGCCGAACAGGTCATCCGCCCGACCGGCCTCATCGATCCGCCTGTCGAAGTCCGCTCCGCCCGCTCCCAGGTGGACGACGTGCTCGGCGAAATCCGCGAAACAGCCGCCAAGGGTTATCGCACGCTCTGCACCGTGCTCACCAAGCGCATGGCCGAGGACCTGACCGAATATCTGCATGAACAGGGCGTGCGCGTCCGCTACATGCACTCGGATATCGACACGCTCGAACGCATCGAGATCATCCGCGATCTTCGTTTGGGTGCTTTCGACGTCCTCGTCGGCATCAACCTCCTGCGCGAAGGCCTCGACATTCCCGAATGCGGCTTCGTCGCCATCCTCGACGCCGACAAGGAAGGTTTCCTGCGCTCCGAGACCTCGCTGGTGCAGACCATCGGCCGCGCCGCGCGTAACGTCGACGGCAAGGTCATCCTCTATGCCGACAACATCACCGGCTCGATGAAGCGGGCGATGGAGGAAACCACCCGCCGCCGCGAAAAGCAGATGGCCTACAATGCCGAACACGGCATCACCCCGGAATCGGTCAAGGCGAAGATCTCCGACATCCTCGACAGCGTCTACGAGCGCGACCACGTCCGCGCCGACATTTCGGGCGTCAACGGCAAGGGCTTCGCCGATGGCGGCAACCTCGTCGGCAACAACCTGCAGGCCCATCTCAACGCGCTCGAAAAATCCATGCGCGACGCCGCCGCCGACCTCGACTTCGAAAAGGCCGCCCGCCTGCGCGACGAGATCAAACGCCTCAAGGCCGCCGAACTCGCCGTCATGGACGACCCGATGGCCCGCGAGGAAGCCAAGTCGATGGAAGCCGGCAAGCGGGATGCTGCGAGGCTGCGGTCGACGGCGTCAGCGCCGAAGCTAGAAAATGGAGCGAGCGGCGCCCCCCAGCCAATCTCCCCACCTGTGGGGGAGATGGCCGGCAGGCCAGAGGGGGGCGATCTTGCTCAGCCCTCCTACTTCCGCCGCAATGACCTCGACGAAATGACCGTCGGCCGCACCGAAAAACCGGTCAGCGGAAAGCTGCCGGAAAAGCCGGATGCTTCAAAGAGCACCAAGCGCTTCTCGCCCCTGCTCGAAGGGCAAGCGGAGCGCTCCCCTCATGGTGAGGAGGCCCAAAGGGCCGTCTCGAACCATGACGTCCGCCCGCTGGTGCGCGGCAAGACAGGTGTCGGGAGCTATGAGGATTCGGGCGAGCAGAAGCGCAAGAGCCGGACGAAGGGGAAAACGGGGCGGCCGGGGCGGTGAGAGCCGCCGATCACTTAAGACATCTCAACCATGAGCTTTATTTAAAAAGCTCAATTTTCAATTGACGTATGCGATATTATGAAGACAGATGACAGCGATTGGGAGAAGAATATGCTGTCAGCAAACGAAAAGATTTCGGTCTCAATATCACTGGGAGAAAGCCATTTTCGCGAATTCAAAAGTGCCTACCACGGCGCTCCCGGAAAGAAAATTGCCAGACCATTGAGAGACGTTTGCAAGGATATCGCTGAGGCACTCGTCGCATTCGCCAACGCCGATGGAGGCGAAATTTTAATCGGGGTAGAGGACTCGGGAGAGATCACCGGCTCACAGTGTTATGATACCGTAGCCATTGAGACTATAATGGAGGCTCCGATAACGCATGTGCTTCGCACAACACCTTTGCAATCGGTAAAATCAAGCATAGAAACAATAAATGGAAATACAGTTATTTCCTTTAGTATACCAAAATCAACAAAATACATACATCAGACATCAGATGGGAGATGCCTAAAAAGAAACGATCTCGAAACAATACCAATTTCAGCCGAATCGATTCAGCTTGATAGATTCGAAATATTGTCGAGAGAGTTCGATAGGCAATTTGTAGATGGTGCCAGCGTTTGGGATCTAGATGCAGACCTATTGCAAATAACGGGAGATCAAATCTCCAAAGGAATGAGCGCCGAGAAATCTCTTCAGTACCTCGGGTTGGCTGAATATGGTGGGCCGGAGATAGGATTTCGACTGCGTCGCGCAGCGCTTTTACTCTTCGCAAAAGATATCACGAAATGGCACCCCAGATGCCAAGTGCGAATCATGAAAATCGACGGGATCAACCTAGCACTACTTTGGCAGATTCGGGCAAGGCTGGTTTGAGATGATTTGTGCTCTCTTCATTTGAGGGCGCGACATGGCAGATTGGGATACGGAGCTTTCAGCATTTTTGCAGCCATTTCTGGAGAAGCTCGGACACAAGAAGCGGCGACAGATGTGCCCTCTTTACGTGTCCGGGCTCATTGGTCCCGGTGATCGCAAGAGTATCGAGCCGATGGCGGAACGGTTTGCTCCAGGCCATTACGACCGCCTCCACCATTTCATTTCTGACGGCCTTTGGGATGCTGTTCCTCTTGAAACTGAGCTTGCGCTGCAGGCGGACAGGATCGTTGGCGCATCCGATGCGTTTCTGGTGATCGATGACACCGGCCTGCCGAAGAAGGGCGATCACTCGGTCGGAGTTGCACCGCAATACGCCTCGATGCTGGGCAAGAGGGCAAATTGCCAGACGCTGGTGTCGGTGACGCTTGCCCGAGACGAGGTGCCAGTTCCAGTTGGCTTGCGTTTGTTCTTGCCCGAGAGCTGGACGAGCGACAGGGAGCGGATGGCCAAGGCCGGAGTTCCCGACGGCATGCGAACGTCTCGCACGAAGCCGGAAATTGCTCTCGCCGAGATCGACCGGTTGATCGTGACTGGCGTCCGGTTTGGTACAGTGCTGGCTGATGCAGGCTACGGCCTGTCGGCGGCCTTCCGCCAGGGATTGAGTGGCCGCGGCCTGACCTGGGCGGTCGGCATTCCCAAGCATCAGAAAGTATATCCTCATGATGTTGCATTGATCTTTCCCGTCGCCGGTCATGGTCGTCCTCGCAAGCATCCAATCCCCGATATTCTGTCGGTAGCCGCGGAAACGATCCTGACGCACGCAAGCTGGAAGAAGATCAGTTGGCGGCGTGGCACAAAGGGCCGCCTGACGGCACGCTTTGCCGCATTGCGCGTTCGGATCGCAGACGGCATGCCGCAACGCATTCTTGACAAGGGACAGCAACACATGCCGGGTGAGGAAGCCTGGCTGGTTGGCGAATGGCGATCAAACGACGAGCGCAAATACTACCTGTCCAACTTGCCGGCCGATGCGACATTAAAAGCGCTGGCGGCCGCCATCAAGGCAAGATGGGTTTGCGAGCAAGCGCATCAGCAGATGAAAGAGGAACTCGGCCTCGACCACTTCGAAGGCCGATCATGGCAAGGGCTACACCGGCACGCCTTGATGACAATGATCGCCTATGCCTTCCTGCAGCGCCAGAGATTGCAGACTGCAAAGCGGGAAAAAAAAGAAGCGACAAATACGCAAGGGGCCGCCTGAGCCCACCTTGCCTGCTATCCGTCGAGCCGTCATCAGCGCACTCGCTAGACCAATGACGCTAATTCAGACGCTAATCCGATGTCCCCACTGCAAAGGGCAAATTCGAACCCCAAAATCTCTTCTGCCAAAGTAGTGCTAGGGACTGGTGCCGCCTATAACGTGGTTTCAGATGACGTTGTTTCAACCAATATATGTCGGATTATCGATGCGTCGTGGGACCTGTTGAGGCCATTTCTGGTCCAGACCACCTTCCATGAGGATGCACGTTTTCGGTCCACCTTCATGTATCCAGAAAACGCGTGCAGAGAAGCATTGGTTAATGCGATTGCCCACCGTGATTACTCAAACGAGGGCGCAGGCATCGAGATCTTTGTTTTCGATGATCGTATCGAGATCAAGAATCCAGGCGGTCTGCTTTCCTCAGTAAGACTTGAAGATCTAAAGGAAATGAGGGGCGTCCACCAGTCTCGAAACTCTTACGTCGCACGTACATTGCGAGAATTAGGCTTCATGAGAGAGCTCGGCGAAGGAATGCGCCGAATTTTTGAGCTCATGAAGTCAAACGAACTCGCACCGCCGGAAATCAGAAGCCTAAATAACTCGTTCCACTTGGATATGCACCATAGAACGATCTATAGCAAAGATGAAGTTTTGTGGCTTAGTCACTTTGACAAGTACAATCTTTCTTCTCAGCAAAAATCAATTGTGCTGCTTGGTCGCGACGGAAATTTGATATCTCCGCAAAACATAATCGATCGCGTCGGGATTATCGACATCGAACATTACAGGCAATTACTGCAATCTTTACAAAAGATCGGCATAATTCAATCAGCCGTTTCGAAAGAAAAGGCCAAAATTCATGCCATTAAAAGAAAGATCGGCATTAGGAGTATTGCACGGTTTCGGGTCAACACAAATCCCGAGGATATCGCGACAACTACTTCGACGGCAAAGACAAGTGTACAGAGGACAGAAACTATAGCGGAGAAGGAAGACCTGCCTCCAGAGTCATTCGAGATCCATGTTTCGAATGTTCCCTATCGTGCTCGCAGAAAGTCGTTCTATGACGCACTGTCAGTTTTCGGGGAAATTCAGTCCGTTGAATTAAAGAATGGCAGAGGCTATTGCTTCATAGCGTTCTCGTCCGAAGATGCTCAGAAGGCAGCTTTAGGCGCAGGCTCAGTCACGATCGAGGATCGAGTTTGCATCATCAAGCCGGCGCGCGGCGCTCGCGCTCAGCCGAAGCGCTTGAATCGGTAGATTTTAGCTTTGTAAATAGTGAGTAGCCCCCTCACTCCGCAGCCTCACCCCTTCTCACCACCTGCGGCTCACTCTCCCGCTCCGCCACCATCACCAACGCCTCCAGCTCATAGCTATACCCCTCGAGCATCTGATACGCATGCTCGATCGCCTCGATCTGGCCCTGCGCCTTCTGGATGGCGTCGGTGATCGATTGGCTGCGGGCGCGCAGCATGGAGCCGAGGACGTCGGTTTCGGGGCGCCGGCCGAGGCGGTCGATGTGCTGGCGGACGCGGTTGCGGTGGCGCTCCAGTTCCAGGATGTGGAAGCGGTTCTTGACGATGTCGTCGGAGAGTTTGCGGCGGATGGCGGCGACGGGGTCGAAGCTGCCGGGTTCGCGCTCGTCGAGGATGAGGTCGTTGACCAGCTTTTCCAGCATCAGCACGCCCTCGAGATCCTTGGGATCGGCGAGCTGGGGGTCGTAGCCGGTATCGTCATAGACGCGGCGGCGCACCGGGTCCTTCAAGAGATCATAGGCGGCCTGCAGCTTGCCGAAATGCTCGGCATCGCCCCCGGAATCGGGATGCGCGGTCTTGGCAGCCTTGCGCCAGGCGCTGCGGATCGCAGGCTCTCCGGCATCGCGGTCAATTCCGAGCATAACATAGGGATCGATCAAACCGCCCACCTGTCCTTCCGCATTCCCATTCCTGTCTCCGGCCCCCCGTCGAAAGCAGCCCGGCGCCGGCCGCCGTGAGGCCGCATTTGCGTCGTCAGCCGCACGCGCGAAAACGCCTGCCTTTGACCTACGCCCTCACCCTGATTGCATCAAGTCCCGGCATCCGGCGCCCACATTATTCCGCCGGTCGGGACGAAATTGTGAACAGCGGGCGATTTTCACAGCCAAAACGCCGCCCCGCATCCGGATTTTGCCGCTCGCCATGCCGGGATTTGTTCTGTATAGGACCTCGTCCCCGGCGGTTGCGCATCGCGCGTCGTATTCCCATCTGTGATGGGCCATTTGATGGCGGGACGACAGCGAAACAGGATCGGAACGGCATGACGGCGCAGGGCGGCGGCACATCGGTGACGGAAGGCAAGGCTCATTATGCGAATGGGCCGGTGTTCTCCGTGGCACCGATGATCGACTGGACCGATCGTCATTGCCGCTATTTTCACCGCCAGATCAGCCGCAACGCCCTGCTCTATACAGAGATGGTGGTGGCCGATGCGATCATCCATGGCCCGCGCGAGCGGCTGCTGTCCTTCGACGCGGCGGAACATCCGGTCGCGCTGCAGCTCGGCGGTTCCGATCCGGCCAAGCTTGCCGAGGCCGTCAGGATCGCCGCGCCCTATGGCTATGACGAGATCAATCTGAATGTCGGATGTCCCTCCGACCGCGTGCAGTCAGGCACCTTCGGCGCCTGCCTGATGCTGACTCCCGAAGTGGTGGCCGAGTGCGTGCGTGCCATGAAGGCAGTGTCGGCGGTGCCGGTGACCGTGAAATGCCGCATCGGCGTCGATGAGCAGGAACCCACGGCCGCCCTGCCCGATCTGATCACCCGCGTGCTCGATGCCGGCGCCGACGCGATCTGGATCCATGCCCGCAAGGCCTGGCTGAAGGGCCTGAGCCCGAAGGAAAACCGCGAGATTCCACCGCTCGACTACGAGATGGTCTACCGGATGAAACAGCGCTGGCCTGACGTTTTCATCGGCATCAATGGCGGCATCCATACGCTGGATGAGGCTGAGGCCCATCTCGGGCATGTCGACGGCGTCATGCTCGGCCGCGCCGCCTATCAGAATGCCGCCATTCTCGCCGACGTCGACCAGCGTTTCTGTGGCGCCCCGGCCCGCGAGATGGATTGGGATCACCTGCGCGACCGGATGATGGCCTATGCGCAGGCGCATATCGACAATGGCGGCCGTGTCCAGCATATCGCCCGCCACATGGTCGGCCTGTTCACCGGCCTGCCCGGCGCCCGCCGCTACCGGCAGATCCTGTCGACCGATGCCACCAAGCCCGGCGCCGGTCCCGAGGTGATCGCCGCCGCCTTCGCAGCGGTGGATGTCAGCGCAGCACCGGCCGAAGCGCTCAGCGCCTGAGCGCAGCAATGCGCACAAACGAAAAACGGCGCCCGAAGGCGCCGTTCTCATTCCTGCCGGATGGCAGAAACTGAATTAGTTGGCCGAGATGTTGACGGCCTTCGGGCCCTTGCCCATGCGATCCGGCTCGGTGTCGAACGTGACCTGCTGGCCTTCGCGCAGCGACTGGATGCCCGAAGCCTGAAGAGCGGAGATGTGGACGAATACGTCCTTAGCGCCGCCTTCCGGAGTGATGAAACCAAAACCCTTGTCCTGGTTGAAGAATTTTACGGTGCCCTTGGTGGCCATGTGGGATAGTCCTTTTCCCTTAGTCTTGTCTTAGTATCCGCCCCCTCGAGAGGAAGCGGACGGCTTTAGCTTTCGTCCCGCGAACCGGGCGCGAAGGGTCAGTCGGAGAAGTCACGTACGGGGAAAGAACGTCTACGAAGCGGTTTTGCCGCTCTGCCACCCTTGCGGGAGAGCTACCAATCTGTCCAGTCACCGGCATGCTAATGCCCGAGTACTGCATGACGTGACAGCATTCGGAATAAAAAGCAAGCGGCAATATTGTGGCACGCCCTTCGCGAAGCCCGGAAATACCAAAGATTCAGATAGTTGACCAAATGTGACAACCCACAGATTCGGCTGTCCCATTTCGGGACTCCGTGCCGGAACGGGACCGTTATACAACCTGCAGAGATATATCAGGCCGCAATCAACAGCATCAGATGGGCGATTACAGTCACCATCGATCCGTGGAAGGCGAGCGTCATGCGACGGTACTTGCCGCGGGCGATCGCAATCGCTTTGTTGCCGGTGTTCGCTGCACGGCACGCGACCGATAATCGCGCCCGCGTCCTTTCATTGCCTGCCGCTTTGCGTCTAAGATCGCCGGACACCAACAGCAAGAGCATGCCATGTCATCCGCCATCAACACCGTCATTCCTGTTCCGCAACCCGTTCTCCTGCCGGTCGAAGGCAGCGCCAGTTTCTTTCCGGTGCGCCGCGTCTATTGCGTCGGGCGCAACTATGCGGACCACGCGATCGAGATGGGCCATGATCCGAGCCGCGAGCCGCCCTTCTTCTTCCAGAAGAACCCGGACAATCTTCTGCCCGCCGGCCAGCCCTTCCCCTACCCACCGCTCTCCGAGGACGTGCATTACGAAGCCGAGTGCGTGATCTTCCTGAAGGAAGGCGGCGAGAACATTCCGGTCGAAAAGGCGCTCGCCTGCATCTACGGCTACGCCATCGGCATCGATTTCACCCGCCGCGACCTGCAGGCGGTTGCCAAGAAGATGGGCCGTCCGTGGGAGGTGGCCAAGGCCTTCGAATATTCGGCACCCGTCTCGCCGATCGTCCCCGCCGATGAGCTCGGTCATCCCGAAAGCGGCCGGATCTGGCTCGATCACAACGGCAAGCGCGTGCAGGAAGGCGATCTGAACCAGATGATCTGGAAAGTGCCGGAGATCATTGCCGAACTCTCAAAGCTCTTCATTCTCGCCCCCGGCGACGTCATCATGACAGGCACACCAGCCGGTGTCGGCGCTGTCAGGAAGGGCGACACGGTCGAGTGCGGCATCGACGGCGTCGCCACCCTCACCGTTACCGTCGGCTGAGGCGCGCCATGCCCGTCTATGCACTTGCAGGATTGAGGCCGAGGCTGCCGGCAGACGGCCTCTATTGGATCGCCCCGGATGCCCATGTGATCGGCGATGTCGCGCTCGGCGAAGGCGTTGGCATCTGGTTCGGCGCGGTGCTGCGCGGCGACAACGAGCCGATCACCGTCGGCCGCAACACCAATATCCAGGAAGGCGCCATGCTGCACACCGATCCGGGCACCCCGGTGACGATCGGCGAAGGCTGCACCATCGGACACCACGCCATCGTCCACGGCTGTACCATCGGCGACAATTCATTGATCGGCATGGGCGCAACAGTGCTGAACGGCGCGAAGATCGGCAACAACTGCCTGGTCGGCGCCAATGCGCTGGTCACCGAAGGCAAGGAATTTCCAGACGGCTCGCTGATCGTCGGCTCACCGGCGCGCGCGATCCGCACGCTGGATGACAAGGCGATCGAGGGACTGAAACGCTCGGCCGAAAAATACGTCGCCAACTGGCAGCGGTTCGCGCGGGATTTGCAGCGGCTGGATTGATCAGAACAGAAGAGTGACGCCGGTGACGTTTTTCACCGCCACCTTGATAAGGCCGAACACGGCGGACAGAATCTTCTGGGCGGCGTTGTAGAGAAGGAATTCGAACTCCTTCAGAGCGCTGTTGAGATTGATCTCAAGCAGATGAAGCGTCAGGTCGGCGTTCTTGTCGCTAATTTCCCCGGCAGCAAGCTGCGCGATGACCTTGGCGGTTTTCTGGGCGATGAATTCAAGCTGGAAGGTCATCTCCTGCTTGATACCGCTCCATTGGTCTTTTGCCTTGAGGATCGCCACCTCGAGGAGCCCTTCGAAAAGCTCCTTGGCAGACCCCGGCGCGAAATTCGCAGTATCGATCGGCATGAACAACCCCCTATTATTTCAAGGCGCCTTCCATCGTCTTTGGAATGGCGCAGACGTTTCGAACAACGGAAATATTGTCGGCCTCGTTAGGCGCCTGGCCGTCGGCCTTGAATGCTGCGCGCGAGGCCTCGATCGCCCGGCGACAATTATCGATATTATCGACAAGAAGCTGTGCGGCATTGGCCGCCGGCCGCCCGCGGAGGTAGGCCGGCCGCTTGCCGGCAATGTCCGCAGCCTCCTTCACACCCGCCAAGGCGTCGATATAGTAGGGCTCCACCTTGCCATAGGGCACACGCGAGGGGCTGCTTGCCTCGATAGAGGTTTCGATCTTGGTGAGACTGACGTGCGCGCCGTCCAGCTTAGTATAGATCGCCTCATTGTAACTGGGCGCGAAAATGGCACAGCCGCCGAGCAGTAGCGGCAGCGGCAGCGTCAAGCTCATCAGTTTGCGGATAAGACCCATAGGATGCCCTCCATTCACGGACATCCTAGCGCGTGCAAAATCAAATGCAATCTTAAATTACATATAAAATAAAATACACCAAATAGATGCATTCGATTGCATGACGTCAGGCCGCGCAGCTCTCGCAAACGCCGCGGATCTCGATCGTCGTCTTCTCCGCCTTGAACTTCTTGCTGCGCATCCAGTTCATCAGCTGATGATCGACAGCGTGGTCATGGAACTCGATAACCTGGCCGCAGCTATCGCAGATGGCGAAGGCGACGGTGCCGTGGCTGTGGCAGTTCTCATCCGGATGGGCGCAGACGACGAAGGAATTGATGCTCTCCAACCGGTGCACGACGCCATATTCCAGGAGCTTCTCCAGCGCCCGGTACACCTGCAACGGCGCCCGGAACCCGTGATCGCGCAGTTTGTCGAGGATCGTGTAGGCGCTGAGCGGGCCTTCCGCCTTTTCCAGGACATCGAAGACGAGCGCCTGGTTCTTGGTCAGCTGTGGCGTGTTCATGTGCCTTGTCCTTGCGGTTCCTTGCGCCCCAGCCGCGGCAGCAGGCTGAGGATGAAGAGAATGAGGGCTGCGACGACGATCGACGGGCCTGACGGCGTGTCATAGGTGAGCGAGCCGAAGAGACCGCCGACGACGGCAACGGCGCCGATCAGCGATGCCAGCACCGCCATGATCTCGGGCGTCGGTGAAAAGCGGCGCGCCGCAGCTGCCGGAATGATCAGTAGCGAGGTGATCAGCATGATGCCGACGATCTTCATGGCTATGGCGATGACAACCGCCATCAGCAGCATGAAGAACAGCCGTGCCCGCTCGGGCTGCAGGCCTTCGGCTTCGGCAAGCTCCGGATTGACGGTCGAGGCCAGCAGTGGCCGCCAGAGCCAGGCGATCGCCGCGACGACGAACAGCCCGCCGCCCCAGATCATCGCGATATCGGTCTTGGATACGGCAAGGATGTCGCCGAACAGGAAGGCGATCAGATCAATCCGCACCCAGCTCATGAAGGCGACCATGACAAGGCCGATGGCGAGTGTGGCATGCGAGAGAATGCCGAGCAGCGCATCGGCCGAAAGCGCCTGACGCTTCTGCAAAAAGAGCAGCAGGATCGACACTGTGGCAGCAACGCCGAAGACCGCGAGCGTCAGATTGAGCTGAAAGAGCAGCGACAACGCCACCCCAAGCAGCGCCGAATGGGCGATCGTATCGCCGAAATAGGCCATTCGCCGCCAGATGATAAAGCAGCCGAGCGGCCCTGTCGTCAGCGCCAGGCCGACGCCTGCGAGCACGGCGCGGACGAAGAAATCGTCAAGCATGGCGCTCTCCCGCATGGTGATGGTGATCGTGGCCATCATGATCGTGAGCACTATGATCGTGCCCGTCCCCATGATCGTGATCGTGGTGATGGCCGTCTTCTGGATGGCAGTGATCGGTCACCGATCCGTCTGAATGCAGGACGCGCCCATCCGGCAGATGCGTATGGTCATGGTGGTGGCTGTAGACGGCAAGCGTCTGCGCCGCCCGGCTGCCGAACAGCCGCACATATTCGGGGCTCTGGCTGACGGCCTGCGGCGTACCGCGGCAGCAGACATGACCGTTCAGGCAGATGACAGTATCGGTCTCGGCCATGACCACATGCAGGTCATGGGAAATCAGCAGAATGCCGCAGCCGGTTTCGTTGCGGATCTGCTTGATCAGGTCGTAGAGCGCGATCTCGCCGGAAAAATCGACGCCCTGCACAGGCTCGTCGAGAACCAGCAGATCGGGCTTGCGGGCAATGGCGCGCGCCATCAAGGCGCGCTGGAATTCTCCGCCGGAGAGATGCTGAACTTCGGCATTCAGCATATGCGCCATGCCGGCAGACTCGAGCGCGGCCATCATTTCCTTTTCGGCGAGCGGGCCGGTTAACGTCATCAGCCGGCGCACAGTCAGCGGCAATGTCCAATCGACGGCAAGCTTCTGCGGCACATAGCCGACCTTCAGCCCAGGCAGCCGTTCGACGCTGCCCTCGTCAGGCTTGAGCACGCCGATGGCAGCCTTGGCGCTTGTCGATTTTCCGGAGCCGTTCGGCCCGATCAGCGTCACGATCTCGCCGCGCGAAACGGAAAAATCGACGCCGCGCACCAGCCAGCGGCCATTGCGGCGGATACCGGCATTATTGAGGGAAACCAGTGGCTTCGCCCCGGAATTGGCGGGAGATAGCATCATTTTTCCTGATGTGCTGTTGCGTCCTGCTATCGCACACGTTATAGCATTACGCAATTGATGTAATAACATAACAAACGCAATTCAAGCGGAGCGTGCACATGAAACTGGCTGCCGGCCTCTCCCTCGCCCTTCCGGCCCTGATGCTGGCAGGAACCGCCAAGGCTGCCGATGCGCCTGTTGTCGTCACCTCGATCAAGCCCATTCATTCACTGGTCGCCTCGATCATGCAGGGCGTCGGTACGCCAGAGCTGATCGTCGATGGCGCCGCCTCCCCGCATACCTACAATCTGAAACCATCCAACGCGCGGGCGCTGCAGGATGCAAAGGTGATCTTCTGGGTCGGCGCCGGGCTGGAAGCATTTCTCCAGAAGCCTCTGGAGGCGCTGGGCAGTGATGCCAGCATCGCCGAACTCGACAATGCGCCCGGCCTCACCAAGCTGAAATTCCGCGAAGGCGGCGCCTTCGAGCCGCATGATGACGGCGACGAGGCCGAGGGCCACGATCATGACCACGATCACCAGGCTGCGGAGGCCACCGGTCACGATGGCGGGCACGACAATGACCACGATCACGGGCATGGCGAATTCGACACGCATCTCTGGCTAGACCCGATGAACGCCAAGGCAATGGCCGCCGAAATCACCACCACGCTGGTCGCCGCCGACCCGGCGAACGCGTTGACCTACCAGGCCAATGCCAAGACGCTGGATGACAAGCTCGATTCACTCGACAAGGAACTGGCGGCGACAGTCGCTCCGGTCAAGGACAAGCCTTTCATCGTCTTCCACGACGCCTACCAGTATTTCGAACATCGCTACGGCATCAAGGTGGCAGGATCGATCACCGTCAGCCCCGAAACCATTCCCGGCGCCGAGCGAGTGTCCGAGATCCACCAGAAGGTCGGCGAACTCGGCGCCACCTGCGTCTTCGCCGAACCGCAATTCGAACCGCGCCTCGTCGATGTCGTCATCGAAGGCACGAAGGCCAAATCGGGCGTGCTCGATCCAGAAGCCGCAACGCTGAAGGCCGGCCCCGATCTCTATTTCACCCTGATGCGCGGCATCGCCGCCAGCATGAAGGATTGCCTCAGCCGCGATAGCTGAGCGCGTTCGAGCACCGGCCAGAGAAGGCGAGCGCTTCTGCTCGCCTTTTTTAGGTCATCATATGTAATGGTATAACATTTACAATGGAGATATTCATGGACGGCAGACTTCCGGTGACGGTTCTCTCGGGCTTTCTCGGCGCGGGCAAGACGACGCTTCTCAATCATGTCCTCTCCAACCGGCAGGGAATGCGCGTGGCGGTGATCGTCAACGATATGAGCGAGGTCAATATCGACGCAGCGCTGATCCGTGACGGCGGCGCCAATCTTTCGCGCACCGAGGAGCAGTTGGTCGAAATGACCAATGGCTGCATCTGCTGCACCCTTCGCGACGATCTACTGAGCGAAGTCCGTAAGCTCGCCGCCCAGGGCCGGTTCGACTATCTGCTGATTGAATCGACCGGCATCGCCGAACCCCTGCCCGTCGCCACCACCTTCGAGTTCCGCGACGAGAAGGGTGAGAGCCTCTCCGATATCGCCCGGCTGGATACGATGGTCACTGTGGTTGATGCCACAAATCTCCTGGCCGACTATGGCTCGACCGATTTCCTCGCCGACCGCGGTGAAACGGCGGGCGATGGCGACAACAGGACGATCGTCGATCTCCTCGTCGAACAGATCGAATTCGCCGACGTCGTCGTGCTGAACAAGAGCGGGACCGCAACGCCAGAACAACGCCACGCGGCCCGCACCATCATCACCGGGCTGAACCCGGACGCGCGGCTGATCGAGACCGATTTCGGCCGTGTGGACCTCCGCGACGTCCTCGATACCGGCCGCTTCGATATCGACAAGGCCGAGACCCATCCCCTCTGGTACAAGGAGCTCCATGGCTTCCGCGATCATGTGCCGGAGACCGCGGAATACGGTATCCGCTCCTTCGTCTATCGCGAGAAGCGTCCCTTTCATCCCGCCAGGCTGCAGGCCTTTCTCGATCAGTCATGGCCGGGCGTGGTGCGTGCCAAGGGCTTCTTTTGGCTGGCCACCCGGCCTCACTATGTCGGGGAGATCAGCCAGGCTGGCGCGATCGTGCGGACCGGCAAGATGGGATTGTGGTGGGCAGCCGTGCCGAACGAACAATGGCCCCGCGATCCGGGCTTCACGGCAGCACTCGCGCGCAATCTTGACCCGATCTGGGGCGATCGGCGTCAGGAGATCGTCTTCATCGGCGCCGATCCGATGGAGGAGGCGGCGATCCGCGCCAGCCTCGATGCATGTCTTGTCGAAGCCGACGATTTCACACCGGACCAATGGCGCCACCTGCCGGATCCCTTCGCCAGCTGGGCGCTGCGTGCCGCATGACCGCAAGGCCGATCAAGCCGTTCCGGTGCGTCTGCGAGGAATGCGAACCGCTGCCGCCGATCCCCGGTCTCAGCGCTCCGGAAGAAGAGAAAAGCAAGCCAGCAGCGCTTGGAGCGGCACTGCTGAGTGTCGCTATCTGGCGCCGTCCATCCAGCATCAAGCACAAATGAAAAGGGCGGCATCGCTGCCGCCCTCCTCATCGATCCCGGCTGCTTAGCGGCCGGAAATGATGCTGGAGATGATGCCGCTTGCCACGCCAACCAGCAGGAAGTCGTTATCGACCTTCACCCAATGGTAGCCACGCGGCGGAGCCGACAGGCGGTAGCGGCGGTAGTCGCGAACGTCAGACATGCGGCGGCCTTCCGCAGCGCTGACGCGGTGACCCTTGGTCCAGCGGTACTTCTTGACGATGACCTGCTTGTGTACGTCCCGCTCGACGACACCGGGGCGGCGATAATCGTTAGCGCTGGCTTCCGAAGCAACGATCGGCGACAGCAGGAAGGAGGCGGAGAGCAGAGCGGCGAAGATCTTTTTCATTGGGGGTTCCTCGTGTTGAACACGCCCCGAAGTTACGTCTCTAAAGATGAACCGAATCTGAAACTTAAATTAAACTTTCGTAATCAAATCTGCATGATAAAGGGAGAAGTTTATAATTTAGTTTTATCTTATTTGCGATTATTACCTTGCATCTCTGGTGGCCAACCTCGTCCTTCGAGGCCCCTGCGGGGCACCTCAGGATGAGGTTGGAGTGGATGTTTTCGCCATGATCAGGATCAAGGATCTGAGCCACCTGCAAATCCATCAGCGACCAAACCACTCGAAAAGCCATCAACAACCAAGCCCGCAAACGACCAGCCCTCATCCTGAGGTGCCCCGCAGGGGCCTCGAAGGACGAGGGCGAGTGGCAGACAGGCCGCCACTCCCTCACAACTCCTCGTAATTGAACCAGTCGAAATCGGCGGTCTTCGCCCTGCCCGATGTGTCGAAGGCAAACACACCGGCAAAGGCACCGGTAAACGAGCCATGCTCGCCGCGCCCACCCTCGTCGGAAACCACACCGGCATCCAGCTCCGGCCCGATCGGCTGCCAGGCGCCCATCCCTTCCGTCTGCCAGAAAAACTGCAGCCCGTTCTCGCGGATTTCCATAGACAGTTGCACGCGCCCTTCCGGCGGCAATGCGGCACCGCTTCCGGCCGGAAATGTCATACGCCCATTCGGATAGTCGCCATCGCAGGAGAAGATCGTCACGCAACGGCCGAGCTTCTCGTGCAGTGTCACGACGGCAGCGTGAAACTTGTGACGGTTATAGTAGTGAGTCAGCCCAGCCACCTGCTGATAAGTATCCGGCTGAAACTCCACCACCGTCTCGGCGCGAAAACTGTGGTGCTCCTGACGGCGCGCCACCAGAGCCTGCTCGAACCAGGAGCCGATGCTCTCACGCCCGATCAGCCGGAGATGGCCGGGCCGGTCCGTGAGATTGAAGATGCGCTGCGGCTCCGGCGTCCGCAGCCATTGGAAATCGGCAGGCAGTTTTCCGCCGTCGAAGCTGTATTCGGTGCGAACCGGCTTTTCGGCGAGTGTCGCACCATTGAGGCCGGGAACCTCGACATCGGGCACCACGGTGCCGTTCTCGAGATAGAGCCAGCCGTCATCCTTCCAGACGCATTTCTGCAGCGCCGTTTCGCGCCCCAGCGTGCAGCGCCGCTTCGGCGGCATCGGCCGGCCGCAGAGATGCGTGTGATAAACCTGACCATCCGGCGTCTCGACATATTGCCCATGCCCTGCCCGCTGCAGCACCGCGCCCGGCTGGTCCTTGGAGGTGATCAGATGCATGTTCGGATGCATCTCGTAGGGACCATCGATGTTGCGCGAGCGCGCCATGGTCACCGCATGGTCGTAGCCGGTTCCGCCTTCGGCCGTCGTCAGATAATAGTATCCGTTCTTCCTGAAGAGATGCGGTCCCTCCACCAGCCCCAGCGGGCTGCCGGCAAAAATGTTCTTGATCGGACCGACAAGCTCGCGCGTTTTCGGATCCCATTCCTGTAGCAGGATACCGTCGAAAGCCGGTGACTTCGGTGCGCCGCCATAGCTCTCCGTGCGGTGGTTCCACTGCATGTTGACGAACCATTTGCGTCCGTCATCGTCATGGAACAGCGACGGATCGAAGCCCGACGAGTTCACATAGACCGGCTCGGACCACTCGCCCTCGATATCAGGCGACGTCACGATGTAATTATGCGCATCCTTGAAATTGCCGTCGAAACGCTTGACGTCGGTATAGACGAGCCAGAACAACCCGTCCGCATAGGAAAGA
The DNA here is from genome assembly GCF_056400165.1 of Rhizobium sp. 01L410. Classification (NCBI taxonomy): domain Bacteria; kingdom Pseudomonadati; phylum Pseudomonadota; class Alphaproteobacteria; order Hyphomicrobiales; family Rhizobiaceae; genus Rhizobium; species Rhizobium sp. 01L410. Next base: position 238,742 of record NZ_JBFTST010000002.1, on the reverse strand, counting down.
CACGGCGCCCAGACGCCGCAGCTGTCGGGGTTGCCGCGCATATCCAGCTGCGACTTGCGTTCCAGCGGCCGCTTCACCAGCGTCCAGTTCACCAGATCGCGCGAATGATGGATCTGCACGCCCGGATACCATTCGAAGGTCGAGGTCGCGATATAATAGTCCTCGCCGACGCGGCAGATCGATGGATCCGGATTGAAACCCGGCAGGATGGGATTGCGGATCATGGCGGCTCCTCCAGAATTTGCGGTACGTCAGTATAACAAGAGGTACGGGCGACGTTTCCCCAACTCCCTCATTCCTGTGCTCGTCACAGGAATCCAGCCGGCCCAAGTCCTTGGGCCGGGAAGAGTCTATTCGTCGCGCAGACGCGCGACCGCTGGATCTCTGTGACATCCCGTGGGCGCAGCCCTAAGGGCACAGAGATGAGGGAGCGAGGGATTTAGCCCCCAAACTCCCCAATCGCCCTGCCCTAGTCCAGCTCGGCCGACTTGGCCCACAGATTGACATCCGCTTCCTTGGCATAGACATCGATCTGCTTCAGTTCGTCCGCCGTGAACTCGAGATTGTCCAGCGCCTTGACGCAATCGACGATCTGCGAGGAGCGGCTGGCGCCGATCAGCGCCGAGGTCACGCGGTCGCCGCGCAGCACCCAGGCGATCGCCATCTGCGCCAGCGTCTGGCCGCGCTTTTCGGCGATCTCGTTGAGCTTCCTGATGTTGTCGATGATCGAAGGACGGATGAAATCCTTCTTCAGGAAGTGGTTCTGCGCCGCACGGCTGTCCTGAGGAATGCCGCCGAGATATTTGGTGGTCAGCATGCCCTGTGCCAGCGGCGAGAAAACGATCGAGCCCATGCCGGTTTCGTCGAGCGCGTCGAGCAGCTTGTCGTCCTCGACCCAGCGGTTAAGCATCGAATAGCTCGGCTGATGGATCAGGCAGGGCGTGCCGAGATCTTTGAGGATCTTCGCTGCTTCGCGGGTGCGCTGCGAATTGTAGGACGAGATCCCGACATAGAGCGCACGTCCCGAGCGCACGATATGATCGAGCGCGCCGCAGGTTTCTTCCAGCGGGGTCTCCGGGTCGAAGCGGTGCGAATAGAAGATATCGACATAGTCGAGGCCCATGCGCTTCAGGCTCTGGTCGCAGGAAGCGATCAGATACTTGCGGCTGCCCCACTCGCCATACGGACCCGGCCACATGTCGTAACCGGCCTTCGACGAGATGATCAGCTCGTCGCGCAGACCGGCAAAATCGGTGCGCAGGATTTCGCCGAAGGCGGTTTCTGCGCTGCCTGGAGGCGGGCCGTAATTGTTGGCGAGGTCGAAATGGGTGATGCCGAGATCGAAGGCCGTGCGGCACATATCGACCTTGCGGTCATGCGGGGTGTCGCCGCCGAAATTGTGCCAGAGGCCGAGAGAGACGGCTGGCAGCTTCAGGCCCGAACGGCCCGTGCGGTTGTACTTCATCTTCGAATAACGGTCGGAAGCCGGTTGCCAGCTCATAATTCTATTCCTTTAAGAAAATCGCGCGGGCAGATTTTGCCCGCGCGGGACAATAGTCGTTTGAAGCCTTACTTCAAGAGCGGCCTTATCGCAGCAGCGCCTGGGCTTCCTCGATGCCGAGGGCGGCCGGCTGGGTGCAGGTCGTCGTCAGTTCGATGAACCGGCCTTCTTCGCCCGACTTCAGGATCGAGGTCATGACATCGACGCCGTGCAGCGTGCGATCGAGCGAGCAGCGTGCGTCCCGCCCCTCGATGATCGCCATCGCCATGTCGGCGAGACCAGCCGTGCGGTAGTTGGCGCGCGGTCCCTGCGGGCTCTCCTGGTTGAAGATGCCGAAGGGATGTTCCCAGCCCTCAACCGGCTTGATGTCCTTGTCCTTGCCGCTCGCCTCGACGACGCCGCCGAAGAAGTTCGGGTCCGGCACGTAGATCGAGCCCTCGGTGCCGTAGAGCTCCATATTGGCATGACGATGCGACCAGACATCCCAGCTCGCCGTCAGCGTCACGGTGGCGCCGCTGACGAATTCGAGGATCGCTTGGATGGTCGTCGGCGTCTTCACCGGGATGACTTCGCCGTTGCGCGGGGCGCTGGTGATGGTGCGGGTTTCCGATGCTATCGAGGTCATGGCGCCGACGCGCTTCACCGGGCCGATCAGGTTGATCAGGTTGGCGATGTAGTACGGGCCGAGATCGAGGATCGGGCCGCCGCCGGGCAGGAAGAAGAAGTCCGGGTTCGGATGCCACATTTCCATGCCGGGGCTCATGACATAGCAGGCGCCCGACGTGATGCGGCCGACGCTACCTTCATCGATATATTTGCGGGCAAGCTGATGCGCGCCGCCGAGGAAGGTGTCCGGCGCGCAACCGACCGACAGGCTCTTCGCCTTGGCGATGCGGCGAAGCTCTTCGCCCTGCTCCAGGGTCAGGACCAGCGGCTTTTCCGAATAGACGTGCTTGCCGGCCTCGAGAATCGACTTCGAAACCGGGAAATGCGCGTCGGGGATCGTCAGGTTGACGACGACGTCGATCTCGTCGTTCTTAAGCAGCTCCTCGATCGTCTGCGCCTTGACACCGTATTCGGTGGCACGGGCTTCGGCGGCCTGCATGTTGATGTCGGCACAGGCAAGGACCTTTAGGCCCTTGAACAGCGGCGACAGGGAGAAGTAGGTGGTGGAGATGTTGCCGCATCCGATGATGCCGACGCCAAGTTCCTTGGTCATGATAAGCCTCAATAGGTCTTGTAGGATGCGATCGAGCGGGTGATCAGGCGATCGATATCAGCCGGATTGTCATGTTCGACGACGAAATGCTTGGCCTTGGTGCCCTTGAGAGCCGCGATCAGCTTTGCCCAGGGCAGCGTGCCATGGCCGACATCGGCCCAGCCGTCTTCGTTCTTGTTCTCGCCCGCAGGCGCGATGTCCTTGACGTGAACCGCCGTGATCCGCGAGCCGAGCTTTTCGATCCACGCGAAGGGATCGGCGCCGCCACGAACGACCCAGGCAATATCGGCTTCCCAGGAAATGTCAGGCGCGCCTTCGAAGATGCGCTCGATCGGCAGAGAGCCGTCGGCGAGCTTGACGAATTCGAAGTCATGGTTATGCCAGCCGAACTCGTAACCTGCATCCTTGTAGGGCTTCGCCATCTCATGCAGGCGCTTGCCGAATGCCAGCCAGCCGGCACCATCGCTCGGGCGCTGTTCGGCCGCCAGATGCGGCGCATAGATCGAATCCATGCCCAGCGTCCTTGCGATGTTGAGCGACTTCTTGACTTCGCCGTCGAGGAAATCCGGGCTGAAATGGCCGGTCGCCATCGTCAGACCGTTCTTGTCGAGTTCGGCGCGCAGGCTCTTCAGGCCGGCATCGTCGAGATCGGCATAGATGCCGCCGAAGCCTTCGACTTCCTGGTAGCCGGCCTTGCCGAGCTTCTCGAAGATCGCCGAATAGGGCTGGAAGTTGCGCGCGCTGTAAAGCTGGAAGCTGAGTTTCGTCATAGTATCCTCCTCGGGCCTCGTGCCCATCTTTCAAATCATTCTGCCGATTGGCAGGAATGCAGATCATAGAAACGGAAGTCCGGCAGCTTGCCCTTTTCGAGCGGATTTGCCGGGGTGAAGGTAATGCGGCGGGTTTCACCGGCCGCAAGATCGAAGGCGTTGTCGGAATATTTGCCGTCCTCGTCCGTCTCGATCATCACGAAAAGCGCCAGTCCCTTGGCGGTGACATTGAGGCAGACGGAACCGTCCTCATCCAGATATTCGTGGGTCACCTGCAAGCCGGCGGGTTCGAGCTCCAGCGCCTTGTAGGTGCCGTGGACATAATGCCCCTCGCCGCCCATGCCGTTCGACGCCGTGAAGCGCCAGGCAAGCAGCGTCCCGTCTGGAACGTCGGACAGGTCGATCGAGGCAGCCGTGACCGCCGCATCCGGCGTGCAGATCGCCTGCACATCCCTGAGATGCTTGCGTTCGCCCTTCATCGTCAGGATCGAGATCGAGAGATCGACGCTGACTTCATCCAGCGTATCGTTGACCAGCGAGAAACGGATCGACTTGCCATCGTCATTGGGGATCGCTGCGACCGCCACCGGCTGGAAGAAACGCTTGACGAGATAGTGCATCGCCTTCCAGCGGCCGCCGTAGTCGAGGCTCGACCACGAGGCAACCGGCCAGGTGTCGTTGAGCTGCCAGTAGATCGTGCCCATGCAATGCGGCTTCAGCGACCGCCAGTATTCCACCGCCGTCTTGATCGCCAGGCCCTGCTGGATCTGGCTGAGATAGACGAAATTCGGGAAATCCTTCGGGAAGCGGAAATAGCGGAACATCGTGCCGGCAATCCGCTCGTTGCCGCCGGCATTCTTCTGGTGCAGCTCCATCACCGGCGATGCGACGTTCATGTCCTTCGCGTCCGCATAGGTCTTGATGACAGGCAGCGACGTGTAGGACTGGAAGCCGAATTCCGAGCAGAAGCGCGGCCGCACCGTGCGGTAATTGTCGAACGACTTGTTCTCGTGCCAGACCGACCAGTAGTGCATATCGCCGGAACCATCGGCATGCCAGGCATCGCCGAAATCGAGATAGCCGGAAGCCGGGCTGGACGGCCACCACAGCGCGCCCGGAAGCGCCTTCTTCACCGATTGCTCAATGGTCCGGTTCAGCCGGTCGTAGGAGACGAGATACCGGTCGCGATCCTTCTTCGATTCATCGAACCAGGTGAGCGCGCCCACCAGCTCGTTGTCGCCGCACCAGAGCGCGATCGACGGATGCGACGACAGCCGCTTGACCTGGTAATCGACCTCGACGGCGACGTTGTCGAGAAAGTCTTCGGTCGAAGGGTAGAGGTTGCAGGCGAACATGAAGTCCTGCCAGACCATCAGTCCCAGCCGGTCGCAGAGATCGTAGAAATAGTCCTGCTCGTAGAAACCCCCGCCCCAGACGCGGATCATGTTCATGTTGGCGGCTTTGGCCGATTGCAGCAGATCTTCGGTCTTCTCCGGCGACGACCGCGAAAACAGCGCATCGGCCGGGATCCAGTTGGCACCGCGGCAGAAGATTTCGCGGCCGTTGACCTTGAAGGCAAAGCGGCTGCCGGCGGCGTCGGGCGTGGTGATCAGTTCGATGGTGCGAATGCCGATCTGCTTCGTCACCACGTCCGAAGGCAGATCGACGGTCAGCTCATAGAGCGCCTGCTCGCCGCTGCCCGCCGGCCACCACAGCGTCGGCTTGTCGATCTGGAAGACGTGATTGACGACGGTCTCGCCGCCGCTGACGCCGACATCGAGGCGCACACGCTCGCCATCCAGCGCAAAATGAACGGGAACGATGCCCGGGTTCTTGGAATGGAGCGTGGCCGTCACCAGCACCTCGACGCTGCCGTCGAGATTGTGCGTCTGGCGCGTCGTCACCTGCTCGATGCGTGCCGTCTCCAGCTTCCGCAGCGCAATGGTGCCATAGAGGCCGAGCGGTGCAATCGCGATGTTCCAGTCCCAGCCGAAATGGCATTGCGGCTTGCGCAGCATGTTGCCGTTCGGGATCGGCGAATTGCCGGTCGAATAAGGAATGTAGAAGGGTTGCTTGCCCTGCTGGTCGGCGCCCTCGGCGATGCTCGACTTGAAGACGATACGGATGGTGTTGTCGCCTGCCTTCAGCATCGACGAAACATCTGGCCGGTAGCGGCGGAAGCAGTTGTCGGCAGACAGCGCCAGGAAACCGTTGACGAAGACCGAAGCCACCGTATCGAGATAATCGATATCCAGATACCAGTCGCCCTCCGTCTCCTTCAGCTTGAAGTTGCGCTCGATCGCCCATTCCTGGTGCGCTACCCACTGGATCGTCTCTTCGTTGCGGCCGAAATACGGATCCGGGATGAGCTTGGCGGCATGGAGCGCGGAATGCACATCGCCGGGGATTGCGATCGTGCTCTTGATTTCGCCATCGGCGGAGGCCAGCTGCCAGCTGCCCGCGAGATCGATGGAGGAACCGTTCTTCGGCAAGGACGTCATGATAGTACCCGATCAGGCCGCCTTGGGAGGTGCCGGACGAACCGGACCGCGGCCGAATTTGGACGGCCAGAGGGCCGCTATTGAAGATCAGGCGGAGCCATCGCCCCGCCTGTATTGCGATTTAGATACGGTCTTCGCTTGCAGCGTCAAACAGCGATGCAAGCGACATATCGAAGCTGAGCTTGACCGGCGTGCCCGGGGCAAAGCGGCGCGAACCGGCAATGCGCACGGACATCGTATGCCCGGCATGTTTAAGCCACAGCAGGTTGTCGGCGCCCATCGGCTCTTCGATATCGACCGTCGCCTCATGGACCTCGGCGCCGATATTCTCGTTCACCTTGATATGCTCGGGTCGGACGCCGAGAACCACCTTGCGGCCAGGCTGCAGCGTCTGCTCGGTCTGATAGCCATCGAGCGAGAAGGTCACGCCGTTGGAGACGAAGGCCGTCTTGCCACCGGCGTTTGTGAGCTCGCCATGCAAAAAGTTCATCGACGGCGAGCCGATGAAGCCTGCGACGAAGAGATTGCGCGGCTTGTTGTAGATCGTCGTCGGATCGGCAAGCTGCTGGATGATGCCGCTCTTCATGATGGCGATGCGATCGGCGAGCGTCAGCGCCTCGATCTGGTCATGGGTGACGTAGATCATCGTGTTCTTCAGCGACTGGTGCAGACGCTTGATCTCGACGCGCAGTTCCGAACGGAGTTTCGCATCGAGGTTCGACAACGGTTCGTCGAAGAGGAAGACGTCGACATCGCGTACCAGCGCACGGCCGATCGCCACACGCTGACGCTGACCGCCGGAAAGCTCCGCCGGCTTGCGCTTCAGAAGCGGCTGGATCTGCAGGATTTCGGAAGCACGGGCGACACGCTTGTCGATCTCGGCCTGCGGGATCTTCGCGACCTTCAGGCCGAAGGACAGGTTCTTCTCGACCGTCATCTGCGGATAGAGCGCGTAGGACTGGAACACCATGCCGATGCCGCGGTCCTTGGGCTCTTCCCAGGTGACGTTCTTGCCCTTGATGTGGATCTGCCCTTCGGACGCATCGAGCAGCCCGGCGATGCAGTTCAACAGCGTGGACTTGCCGCAGCCGGACGAGCCCAGCAGAACCAGGAACTCGCCGTCGTTGATATCGAGGTTCAGGTCCTTGAGGACGCTGACGGCACCGAAATTCAGCGACAGATCTTTGATGGAAACGCTTGTGTTCATGATCAACCTTTCACTGCGCCAGCGGCGATACCGCGGACGAAGAGACGCCCGGACACGAAGTAGACGATAAGCGGCACCAGACCCGTCAGGATCGTTGCGGCCATGTTGACGTTGTATTCCTTCACACCCTGGACGGAATTGACGATGTTGTTCAGCTGAACCGTCATCGGGTAGGTGTCGGGACGGGTGAAGACGACGCCGAAGAGGAAGTCGTTCCAGATGCCGGTGACCTGCAGGATCATCGCCACGACGAAGATCGGCAGCGACATAGGCACCATGATGCGCAGGAATATCTGCCAGAAGCCCGCACCATCGACGCGCGCCGCCTTGAAAAGCTCCTGCGGCAGCGACACGAAGTAGTTGCGGAACAACAGCGTCAGGATCGGCATGCCGAAGATCGAATGCACGATGACGAGGCCCGTCAGGCTGCCATAGAGGCCGATTTCGCGCAGCACGATGACGATCGGATAGATCATCACCTGATAGGGAATGAAGGCACCGATGATCAGGATCGAGAAGAACAGTTCAGAGCCCTTGAAGCGCCAGTTGGCCAGCGCATAGCCGTTGACCGAGGCAATGGCGATCGAGATCACCACCGACGGGACGGTGATGCGCACCGAATTCCAGAAGCCGCGCGAAAGGCCGTCGCAGTTCAGACCCGTGCAGGCCTCCGCCCAGGCCTTCACCCAGGGTTCGAAGGTGATTTCCATCGGCGGCGAGAAGATATTGCCCATGCGGATTTCGGGCATGCCCTTCAGCGAGGTGACGACCATCACATAGAGCGGCAGCAGGTAGTAGAGCGCTGCGATCGTCAGCGTGCCGTAGAGCATGATGTTGCGGCCCGACAGCATCGGCTTCGGCCGCGGCCCGCTCGGCCCGGCGCCGAGCTTCGGCTTGATGGCGTCTATGCCGGCAGCAGTGGTGTTGAGGGTTCCTGTATCAGCCACGCTTGCGCCCTCCACCGAATTCCAGATAGGCCCAGGGAACGATGATGATCGCGACCGTGATCAGCATCATCGTCGATGCGGCAAAGCCCTGACCGAGGTTCTGCGCCTGGAACATGTAGTCGTAGACGTATTTTGCAGGCACTTCCGACGAGATGCCCGGCCCGCCCGAGGTCTGCGCCACGACGAGGTCGTAGACCTTGACGATACCGGACGCGATGATGACGAGCGTGGTGATGAAAACAGGGCGCATCATCGGGATGACGATGAAGAGATAGGTCTTCCACATCGGGATGCCGTCGACACGCGAGGCCTTCCAGATGTCCTCGTCGATGCCGCGAAGACCCGCCAGCATCAGGCACATGACGAGCCCCGTGCCCTGCCAGAGGGCGGCGATCAGGATGCCGTAGATGACGATCTCGGGCGTATAGAGCGGATTGAAGGTGAAGCTCGTCCATCCCATCGAACGCACCACGGACTGCACGCCGAAATCGGGGTTCAGGACCCATTGCCAGACGAGACCGGTGACGATGAAGGACAGCGCGAAAGGATAGAGGAAAATGGTGCGGAAGGTGTTTTCGAAACGGATCTTCTGATCCATCAGCGCCGCCAGCACGAAGCCGATCACCAGCGAGAAGATCAGCGAGAGAATGCCGTAGACGGCAAGATTCTCGATCGCCGTCACCCAGCGCGGCGCGGCCCAGAGCCGCTGATACTGATCGAAGCCGACGAAGCTCATGCGCGGCAGAAGCTTCGAATTGGTGAAAGAATAGAATACGGTCCAGACCGTGCCGCCGAGGAAGATAACCACCGCGGTCAGGATCATGGGAATGGATGCAATCTTCGCATTCAGATTGCGCAGTAATTGATTTGGCCGGCCTGCTCGCGCTTGACCCGTCATTGTGGCTCCTCCTGAAATCGCAATCGCGTTTCGTGATCCGGAATGGAAGACGGCCTTGCAGGCGAGCTTCCAATCGTCTCCATCTCAGCGCCGCCCTCTCAAGGACGCCTGAGACCTACCCCGCCCGCCGATCCCGAAGATCAGTGCAGATCCGGCCCTGAAAAGCAGGGCCGGACCGCAAGGGCAGATATACAGGATCAGTCAGCGGAGCCGATGATACCGGCAAAGCGCTTCTGAGCGTCTTCGACAGTCATCGCCGTGGAGAAGAACTCGGAGAAGAGGTCTTCCTTTTGCTTCTGGCTGTCTGCCGAAAGCAGCTGGTCGGTCCATTCGACGACATTGCCCTTGGCAAGGATGTCGAGACCCTTCTTCATGCAGTCGTTGGCCGCGCCGAGATCGACGTCACCGCGAACCGGCAGCGAACCCTTTTTCAGGTTGAAGGCAACCTGGGTCTTGGGGTCGAGCAGCGTCTTGGCGAGAACGGCCTGCGCCTTGGACTTCTCTTCGTCCTTCAGCAGCGGGAAGTAGAAGGCATCGCCACCCGTTGCGATCATGTCGGTCACGCCGAGGCCCGGAAGGCAGGTATAGTCCACACCGGCCTTCTGGCCAGCGAGCTGGAATTCACCCTGCGCCCAGTCACCCATGATCTGACCGCCGGCCTTGCCGGTGATGACCATGTTGGTTGCCTGGTTCCAATCCTGAACGTTGGTGCCCTTGGACATCTTGCGGGCGTCGTCTGCAGCCTTGAAGACCTTGGCGATCTCGGGGCCTGCGGCGACTTCCGCATCCTTGTCCTTGTAGACCTTGTAGAATGTATCCTTGCCGGCGAGAGCCAGCAGCAGAACGTCAAACGCGCCTGCGGACTGCCATGCCTGACCGCCGACGGCGAGCGGCACGATGCCTGCCTTTTCGAGAGCCGGTGCAGCAGCGACCAATTCATCCCAGTTCTTCGGCACTTCGACGCCAGCCTTCTTGAAGGCGGCATTCGAGAGCCACAGCCACTGCCAGGAGTGGATGTTCACAGGGGCGCAATAGATCTTGCCGTCGATGGTGCAGGAATCGAGCAGGTTCGACGGACGGACGATGTCCTTCCAGTGTTCTGCCGTAGCGACATCGGTCAGGTCGCGCATCAGGCCGGCCTGGACGAGCTCTTCAGCCTGACGGCCGTGGTTGAACTGCGTGGCGCCCATCGGATCGCCGCCGGTGATGCGGCTGATCATGATCGGACGTGCGGTACCGCCGGAACCTGCAATGGCACCGTCGACCCACTTGTTGCCGGTGGCATCGAATGCCTTGGCGAGTTCTGCGACAGCCGCAGCTTCGCCGCCCGAGGTCCACCAATGGGTGACTTCGAGATCGGTCGCCTGCGCGGCGCTAAACGGAATGATGACCGAAGCGGCAAGCATGGCCGCGAACGAACGGATATTCATGAGTTCTCCTCCCTCACTGAAACGTTGCCGGAAAAACTTAGTGCAATCGATTTTTTGACGCAACAGCCTGCACGTAAAATTTTCTTTAGCGCCTGCGATTGCTACCCATACCTGTCAAAAAGCCAGGAAACGTGCATCTATGGCGCCAACTTGTGCGGTCAATACCGCAGCGCACTTCATGACATAAATAATTGTTATAGCTTATACATTTACAATCATTCCCAGAAAAATTCAATTGCTGCCCTTCGCAGCCGCAAAAAATCTGTGCGATTTCCATCGATTCAACCTATGCGTCTATCCCTTCCCCTTAGGCATCAAAAAGTGCTCGACTTTTCTACTGTATCGTTACAGATTTTGTGACTTAGGGAGGAGCGGCTTTTCGATGCGGATGCGCTTACAGCGCGTTCAAAAAGCATCTATAAGCAGACGCAAATCGCGTGAGGGTAGCTTAGACCTATGGAAAACAAGGGAAATTTCGCGGGGGCGGCGACCGTCCAGCGCGAGCGTCCGACGCTGAAGACGATCGCCTTCATGACCGGTCTTGGCATCACCACCGTCTCGCGCGCCCTGAAGGACGCACCGGATATCGGCGCTGAAACCAAGGAGCGGGTGCGCATGGTGGCGCGCCAGCTCGGATACCAGCCAAACCGTGCCGGCGTACGCCTTCGCACCGGCAAGACTAACGTCATCGCCCTGGTTCTCTCGATCGATGAAGAGATCATGGGCTTTTCGAGCCAGATGGTCTTCGGCATCTCGGAAGTGTTGACCGGAACGCCCTACCACATCGTCGTCACGCCGCATTCCCACAGCCGCGATCCGATGGCGCCGGTGCGCTATATTCTCGACACCGGCTCGGCAGATGGCGTGATCATCTCGCGCATCGAGCCGGATGATGCACGCGTGCGCCTGCTCGCCGAGCAGAACATCCCCTTCGCGACCCACGGCCGCACCGATGCCGGCCTCGTTCATCCTTACCACGACTTCGACAACGAGGCCTTCGCCCACGAGGCCGTGAAGCGGCTGGTCGAGCGCGGACGCAAGCACATCGCGCTGCTTCAGCCGCCGAGCAAACTCACCTATTACACCCACACGCGGATCGGCTTCCAGACCGGCCTGCACGACTACGGCGCCGAGGAAGTGCCGCTCAGGGTCAACATCGATGCGCCGCTCGACGAGATCAGGAATGCCGTGGAGACGATGATGCGCTCGCCGGGCGCACCCGACGCGATCGTCTGTTCCGCCGGAAGTGCTGCCATCGCCGTCAACGCCGGGATCGAGGCCGCCGGCAAGCGCCTCGGCAAGGATGTCGACATGGTCTCAAAGGAATCCGCCCCGATCCTCAACTGGATCCGCCCCGAGATCATCACCGCTTACGAAGACGTCCGCCACGCCGGCCGCGAAATGGCCAAGGCCGTCATCGCCCGCATCGACGGCATCGAACCGGAACTGCTGCAAAGCGTCAGCAAACCGGTGTGGCCGGATGGGCGACGCCGAGCAGACTGGTAGCCTGACGGCAAGTCCGCCGGGATGGAAGGCACAAAACGGTTCTAGAACCGTTTTGCCGCCCCGACCCTGGCACCGGCCGATGTCTCACCGTCGCCCTCCACATTCAGGAGCAGGCTGGCATCGATCATCCACAGATCGACGGTCTGGATAGACAGGCCGGCCGTGAGCGACCCGAATGCGCCCGATCCATCCAAACCCGAGAATCCGGCTGTCAAGCCGAGCTTCGGCGTCAGCACCGAACCGCTTTCAACCGTAAACGACCGGGCAATCTCCGCCCCGAGGCTGAGACGGAACTGTTCTTCGTCGAAGCCATCGATCGCGATCATATCGCCGGCGCCGTTGCTGACGGCGTAATCCTCGATCTTTTCGGAGAAGTATACAGCCCGCAGCTTTGGCGTCAGGATGGTGTCGTCATCGATCGCCCATTGCCCCTCGATTGAGGTATCGGCCATCCAGCGCGTTGTATCGAACGTGCCGTCCCAGAAATCCGTATCGATGTCGTTGGACGATCCGCCATAAAGCAGGCTGGTGTTCCAGAACATGTTCTTGCCGATTTCGAAGGAGGCATACGGACCCGCCAGCCATCCGTTTCCGGTCAGCTCTGCATCGGCATCCGTCGGATCGGTCATACGGTCGTAATGCAGGGAGAAGCCGAGCAGCGCCTTGTCGGAGAGCAGGTAATCCGCTCCCAGGTTGATCATGGCGAAGCTTCCCCACTTTCCGTCATCGGTGGCGCTGTCCCTGTGTGTCAGAAATGCGCCGTCGATCCAGATGTTGAAAGGCGAAAGATCGGCATTTTTACCGTCCGCCGGCGTGCTGCCCGCCGCTTCCATCTGCGCCAGACTGGTCGAGAATCCGACCGTCAGTCCGTTCTCGGACGGCATCATGCGTGCGGTCACAGGATTGCTTTCCTGCCCCATCTGGCGGCGCTCAAGAAGACCCGGCACCTTGATGGTCGAGGAAATCATGTTCTGGCGGCTTTGGACGAAGTCGTGGACCAGATGGTCGATGCTTTCTGCGACCTGGCCTGCAGCGTAGTTGAGGTTATAGGTCACGGTACCGGTGTTCGAATTGCCGAGCGAACTGGTAAGCCGGAAGCCCACTCGAACCTGACCCGAATATGCAGGGTTCGGTGTGAACTGAAGGTACCAGCCGACAGGCGCGAACGATCCCGCTTGCGCCAATTGGCCCTGAATGATCGCCGTGCTGCCGGCATTGGCCGGTTCGACAAAGGTAATGTCAGCTGATGTAAACGGAGGCGGCGATAGTCTTGCTATACGCGATTCCGACTGTGCCCGTTGTCAATGCACCGGCAGCCGGCGCGAAAGTGAATGTCGGCGCCGTCACCGTGATGGTCACCGTTGCCGGTGAAGATGTGCCGGCAGAATTGGTCGCCGTATAGGTGAAGCTGTCAGTGCCCGAATAGCCGGCAAGAGGCGTATAGGTGACCGCTGTACCGGAAACCGTCGCCGTGCCACGCGTACCCGTCAAGTCGACAGCAACCGAAACAGGCGCGCCGCCGGTGATATCGAGCGTGATCGGATTGGCCGATGAATTCGCCGCCACCGTCGCCGAAACCCCGTTGGCGAAGGGAGCTTGGGCGCCGATGACAAGCGAATAGGATACCGTGCCCGTCGCGCCGTGTGTATCCGTTGCGGTGATGGTGAAGCTGGCGTTTTCGTCAGCTGTCGGCGTGCCGGAGATCGTGCCATCTGTGGCAAGCGACAGACCGGTAGGCAGCGAGCCGGCTGTGACGGCATAAGTATAGGAAATACCGCCACCCGAGGCGACGATCGTCGTGCTGTAAGCGGTTCCGGCCGTGCCTGCCGTCAACGCACCGGCAACCGGCGCGAAAGTAAACGTCGGCGCCGTCACCGTGATGCTGACCGTTGCCGGTGACGATGTGCCGGCGGGATTGGTCGCAGTATAGGTGAAGCTGTCGCCACCCGAATAGCCAGCAGCGGGTGTATAGGTGATTGCCGTGCCGGAAGCCGTCGCCGTGCCGTGGTCAGCCGCCGAGGCGACCGCAACCGAAGCAGGCGTGCCGCCGGTGATCGCGAGCGTGATCGGATTGGCGGACGAATTCGCCGCAACTGTCGCCGATGCCAAACCGGCGACCGGCTTGGTCAATGCGGCTGCCGGCGTGACGGCAGAGGTCGCAGCCGAAGCAGTCCCTGCCCCCATGCTGTTGCTTGCCGTCACCGTGAACGTGTAGGCCGTGCCGTTGCTCAGCCCGGTGACAGTGATAGGGCTCGCTGCCCCCGTCGCCGTCACATTGCCAGGGCTCGACGTTACCGTATAGCCGGTGATCGGCGTCCCGCCGTTGCTCGCCGGCGCAGTGAACGAAATCGTCGCCTGCTCGTCGCCCGCAGTCGCCGAACCGATCACCGGAGCGGTGGGAACAACGGCGCTGACTGAGAAGCTCTGGGAAACAGTAGGCGCAGCAAGATAGACGCCGTCGCCCGTCTGGTCGGCATCGATCGTGCAGGTCCCGGTCGAGATGAAGGTCAGCACCCCGCCGCTGGAGATCGTGCAGATACCGGCCGTCGAAGACGTGAACGTCACTGCCAGTGTCGAGGACGAACTCGCCGTGAGCGTCGGCGAAGTGTCGAAGTTCCGCGTGCCTGGATTGCTGAAAGTGATCGTCTGAGTGCCCTTCGGCGTCACCGAGTTGGACGCTGCGGACGCCACGCCCGCTCCAACGCTGTTGGTCGCCGTGACAGAGAAGTTATAGGACGTTCCATTGGCCAGACCCGAGACGCTGATCGGACTGGCGGAGCCGGTTGCGGTGATGTTGCCAGGGTTCGATGTGACGGTATAGCCAGTGATCGTTGCGCCACCATTCGACGCGGGGGCCGTGAAGGCAACCGAAGCTTGTTGATTGCCCGCCGTGGCGGTTCCAACCGTCGGCGCGCCGGGCACCTGTTGAACCGTATGCACGACACCGGAGGTGTAGCCGGCACCGGGAGCGTTGCCGGCGCCATCTTTGAGCGCCGCGCCGGACACCAGATCGAGACGAACAGTCCCAGAGCCAGACGTGACCCCGACGGTAACGGTAGCGTCTTGTCCGGAGGTTGTAACGCCGCTGATCGAAGAGACCACCGAGCCTGTTGTCGTCAGCTGAAATGCAGACGTGTCGACGCCTGTTACCGGTTCCGAGAACGCCACGGCAAACGTGAGCGTCCCTGCATTCGGCGCCGGGTTTCCGTTCAATGTTATCGAGGACACCGCCGGGGGCACGCCATCGACGAGAATACCGCTGGTGGACGCCACGCTGTTCAATGTCAGATCGGCGGTCATGCCACCATTCGTGATGGTGCCGCTGTTGAATGAAAGCGCGCTGATCGCGATGCCGCTCGGCGCCAGGTCTCCTGCGGCGACGAGATAGCGGAATTTCAAATCCGTTGTGCCGCTGCCCGAGGAGTAGCTTGCCTGCCGTGTCGCTGATCCGATCGTCAAACCCAGTTGCGGCGTTCCGGTGACGCTGACGGCGCTGCTGAATTCAACCGTAAACTCCAGAATGGCGCCAATCGCATAGCTGGCATTTGCCGGAACACCGACACCAGTAACTGTAGGGGATACGGCTGCAGAGGCGCATTGCACGGAAACCGTGAGACCGCCAGAAACCTCGCCGTTGGAGTAGACCAGATGCAGGCCGTCGCGCGTCAAGTCTGTACCGGAGACCGTGGTTGAGCTATTCCCTGAACTGTACTGCCCGTTTTGATAGTTAACGTACGAATTCGAGAAATCTGGATTTGCTGCGGTAAAATAATTGGTGAAGCTGGGTGCGCTATCTGAGATCGAGAATGATAATTGATCTGTCACCAGGAAGTCAGACGCCGGATACACCACGTCCCGAAGGCCATCATCTGTCGTGGAGGGAATATTGAAACTATTCCAGCTGGCATTGATCGCCTGACATGCAGGCGATTCAGCAAGCGCCTGCGTTGGCGCAACAGACAGGAACGCCAGCAAAAGCGCTGGGATGAGCAAAAACCGGGTCTGGGCGAGCGGCGGTGTCTTTACGGCACCCGCCAACGGCAAGCCCGCTGAGCTGAAAAGCCGAAGGGCTACGCCAGCAGAGCGCGAAAAAAATTTAAGAAGCGCAGTAAGAAAGCCAAGAATGGCCTGTAAAGCGATCGGCGCAGACCAGGAAACCCTGTGATCCTCAGGCGGTGATGAAGTATGTACGCGAGTGATTTGAAGCATATCGAAATTTGCTTCTTTGGCGCCCTCGGCGCACTCTGCACGTGAACGCATTTTTCCCCACAGGGCATCTGGATCCCCTTGAGGGAACGCATGCCGCAATCGCCTAAAATAAAATAAGTGCCGTCAATGCCGAAATTTTATACGAATCGATTAGTCGTTAGGAAAAATTAAACACATTTCGCGAGCAAAATCCGATAGATTTTCGCCGTTAAGTCGTAAATTTCATCATTTAAAGGTAACGTTGCAAGAAAGACGCAGAGTTGTATCCCCGAATGCAACCTCTCAACTGAGTTGCCAAGAAAGAGGGCGTACCGGACAATAAAAAAGCCCGGTCGAAACCGGGCTTTTCTCATTCGAGATGGACGTCCTCAGAAGGTCGCAGCACCGCTGCCCCATGGGCCGTGGTGAAAGTCCTTGCCGTCCAGGCGGTCGAAGCCGTGGGCGCCGAAGAAGTCGCGCTGGGCCTGGATCAGGTTGGCCGTGCCACGGCCCTGGCGGTAGGCGTCGAAATAGGTCAGTGCCGAGGTCAACGCCGGAACCGGCAGGCCGGCCTGAAGAGCGGCGGTGACGACGCGGCGAAGCGCCGGGATCGATTCCTTGACCATCTCCGAGAAGGCCGGCGTGACGATCAGGTTTGCCGCATCCGGCGCCTTGGTGAAGGCCGAGGTGATCTCGTCGAGGAACTGCGAGCGGATGATGCAGCCGTCGCGCCAGATCTTGGCAATCGTCGGCATCGGCAGCGACCACTTGAACTCGCGCGATGCTTCCGCCATCACGGCGAAGCCCTGTGCGTAAGCGCCGATCTTGGCAGCGAAGAGCGCCAGTTCCAGATCCTTGTCGAGTTCGGGACCATAGGCGATCGGGAACTTGTATTCCGGCTTGCCGAAGATCTTTTCAGCCGCCTCGCGCTCGCCCTTCATCGACGAGATCGAACGCGCAGCAACGGCCGCTTCGATCGCAGTCGCGGGAATACCCATGTTCTGCGCTTCGATCGCAGACCACTTGCCGGTGCCCTTCTGGCCGGCCTTGTCGAGGATCATGTCGACCATCGAGCCCTTGGAAATCGGGTCGGTGGCAGCAAGCACCTTTTCGGAAATCTCGATCAGGTAGGAATTCAGGCGGCCCTTGTTCCACTGGCCGAAGATCTTGCTGATATCGGCCGAGCTCTTGCCGAGACCGTCGCGGAAGATGCCGTAGATTTCGGCGATCATCTGCATGTCGGCATATTCGATGCCGTTATGGATCGTCTTGACGAAGTGGCCGGCGCCATCATTGCCGAGCCAGGCAACGCAGGGATCACCCTTGTACTTGGCGGCGATCGAGGTCAGCACCTTCTCGACGCGCTTCCAGCTATCTTCCGTGCCGCCGACCATGATCGACGGACCGTGACGCGCACCTTCCTCACCACCGGAGACACCCATGCCGATGAAGGTCAGGTCGGTGTCCTTGAGGCGGTCGAAGCGGGCGATCGTGTCGCGGAAGTTGGCGTTGCCGGCATCGATCATGATGTCGCCCTTGGAAAGGTAGGGGCGCAACAGCTCCATCTGCTGGTCAACCGGCTCGCCGGCCTTGATCATGATGATGATCGGGCGCGGCGGGCGGATCGCCTCGACGAATTCCTCGATCGTCTTGCACGGAACGATCTGCTTTTTCAGATCACCGGCGCTCTCGTAGAACTCGTCGGTTTTCTCGGGTGTGCGGTTGAAAACCGCAATCTTGTTGCCCTTTTCGGCAATGTTCAGCGCCAGGTTGGAACCCATGACGGCAAGGCCGATCAGTCCGATTTCTGCCTTTTCCACGACAATCCTCCGATGAGTCAAATTCGACCGGTGTTGTGGCACTCTAAGCCGGAAACGGCAAGTATCGAAGACGCCAAAATCGGCCCCTCCGGTGGACCCGATCGGCAAGGCGCGATATTGATCGATGGCAATCGCGCGCCATCTCGCATGGGACAGATCAGGCGCAGCCGCGCGCCGGGAGGACTTGATGACAACGATGACCGCAAGGATCGTCCACTGCTCGATCGATCGCGATTGGCAGGACGTCTACGCGTTTGCCGGCGAGCCGGAGAATATGCCGCTCTGGGCATCAGGCCTCGCCTCCGGCCTCGAAAGAGATGGCGACGACTGGATCGCGAAGGGCGTGCTCGGCACCGTCAGGGTCAGCTTCGTAACGGCCAACAAGTTCGGCATCATCGACCATACCGTGACGATCGAGAGCGGCATGCGCGTCTACAATGCGCTGCGCATCGTTCCCAATGGCGATGGCTGCGAAGTGATGTTCACCCTGCTGAAGCAGCCCGGCATGACGGACGAGCAGTTCGCTGCCGACGGCGCTCATGTCGAGAAGGATCTGCATGCGCTGAAGGCGCTGATGGAGAAATAGATGGCCAGTGATCAGACGGTGCTTCGCATCGATTATATCGAATTCAATGTCGCCGATATCGAGGCATCGAAAGCTTTCTATGGGGCGGCCTTCGGCTGGAGCTTCAAAGATTATGGCCCTGCCTATTGCGAATTCAGCGACGGCAGGCTGACGGGCGGTTTCACGACGCTGGACAAGCCCCGGCCGGGCGGCCCGCTGGTCATTCTCTATGCCAGCGATCTGGAAGCCGCTTTGGACGCAACCGGCAAAGCCGGCGGCTCGATCGTCAAGCCGATCACCGCCTTCCCGGGCGGGCGGCGCTTTCATTTCACCGATCCCGACGGCTACGAGCTCGCGGTCTGGAGCAAGGATTGAGCATGGCGGCGCAAACAACCAACCCGAAGGTCGATGCCTATTTCGCCCGCAAGGATAGCTGGCGCGAGGAAAGCGCCAGACTGAGAACGATCGTCCTCGATTGCGGCCTGACCGAAGAGCTGAAATGGGGCGAGCCGTGCTACACGGTTGGCAAGGCCAACATCGTCCTGATCCACGGCTTCAAGGACTACTGCGCATTGCTCTTCTTCAAGGGCGCCTTGATGAAGGACGAGGCCGGCATTCTCATCCAGCAGACGGACAACGTCCAGGCTGCCCGCCAGATCCGCTTTACCAGCGCCGAACAGATTTCCGGCATGGAAAACCTGCTGAAGTCCTACGTGCAGCAGGCGATCGAGGTCGAGAAAGCAGGGCTGAAGGTCGACTACAAGAAGACCACCGAGTTCACGGTGCCGGAAGAGTTTCAGACAAGGCTTGATGGCGACGCTGCCCTCAAAGCCGCGTTCACCGCCCTCACCCCAGGCCGCCAGCGCGCCTATCTGCTGCATTTCGCACAGCCGAAGCAATCGAAGACCCGCGAGTCCAGGATCGACAAGGCTATCCCGCAGATATTCGAGGGCAAGGGGCCGAACGATTAGCCATTCCCGGCGTGTCGCCACACAGGCAATGTGCCGGCCTAGACCCTTACCGTCTCAGGCGCCTTGACATTCTCCATCATGATCAGCGCCCCGATGACCCGCCCGCCGTTGTCGCGCAAGGGCGACATGCGGCAGCGCATCAGTTTCGCGCCCTCGCCGCTGGTGCGTTCGTAATTGTATTCCACCCGCTCCCCCGCGAAGCAGGCGTCGAAATGCGCCTTGGTTTTCTCGAAGCGCTCGGCGCCGATGAACTCGGCCACGTGCCGGCCGATCATGTCGATCGGCTTGCGGCCGAGATAGGCGCAGTTCGTCGGGTTGGAATAGAGGTAGCGGTAGTCGCGCGTCAGCACGGCAACGCGATCCGGCAGCGTCTCGAGAATAGCCGAGTTCAGGAAATTGCCGTTGTCCATGTTCGGGACATAGCCATCCGGCTTCGGCAACCGTTCCGCCGGTGCCGGAATCTGGCGCGGCTTGCCGGAATTGCCGAAATAGCGGTCCAGCAGATTTGAAAGCGTCGCCGCATAGCCCATCACGCTCGCGCAATCATCGGCATTCTGCTCCAGCAAACAGACGACGAATTGCAGCTGCATGTGAATTTCGACGATATTCGACGCCTGATACGTAACAATAGCGCCGATCAGCGCCTCGAACTCGCTATCAAGAGTTGAAACCTGATGATCGTCGCCCGCGCGGATCGCCGCATCGATTTGTGAGCAACGTGAAGAAAATGCCTGCAGAAGTTCCAGCAATATGCCCCCCAATCCCCTGACACATAGGGGAAACCAGCATATGTCAGTTTTCACGGCAGGTTTCGTCGATTCCCGATCTTCCCCAACCGGCTACTCGCCTTGGTGGCAAGCACTAACATGAACGCCGTTCACATTCAATGTGAACGGCGGTCATATTTTCACATACGAAATTTAGGGGTATAAGCTCTAGTTGAGCACGCTTTCCTTGATTTTCCACCGGTCGTGGTACCAGAGCCACTGCTCCGGATATTCCCGGACCCAGCTTTCGACCTTGTCGTTCAGCATCTGCGCCATTGCCGTCAGATCGAGATTTCCGGCTGAGTCGCGGGGGATTTCCAGCCGCGGCTCGATCTCCAGCCGATAGCGATTTCCCGGCAGGCGAATGCAGCGCGCCGGGTAGACCTCGCATCCGAACTGGCGCACGAGCTTGGGAACGAGAGGATTGGTCGTCGTATCGATGCCGAAGAAGCGTGTCTTCAGCCCCTTCTTGAACTTCTGATCGACGAGAACACCGACGCCCTGCCCCGCCTCTAGCTGGCGCGCCAGCGTGAAGGACGAACCGGCATGCGATGGTACGAGCTTCCCCATGCGCGCACTTCGGAAATCGAAGACCTTCTGCGCCACATAGGGATTGTTCGGCGGACGGAAGAGAACCGTCACATTGAGGCCAAAGGCGGCACCAGCCACCGGCAGCAGCTCGAAATTGCCGCTATGCGCGGTGAAGACGATGAACGGCCGCGGATTGTCGCGAAGATCGAGAAACAGCGGGATGCCTGTCACCTCGATCCGGCCGGGCTCAGATCGTTCCGGATCGAAGTCGAAAAGCCTGTCAAGGAAGACATACTCGGCGGCAAGCCGGCCCATATTGCCCCAGCTGCCAAGCGCGATCGCCTGGATCTCGTCTTCGCTCTTTTCGGGAAAGGCGTTGCGCAGATTGACGAGCATCAGCTTGTGGCGCCGCGTCCGCGGGCCGATCTTGCGGGTCAGCCAGTCGGCGAAGCGGATAGCACCATCAGCCGGAAATATCTTCAGGAAGTTCAGAAAACCGAACATCAGCTGGGCGATCAGCCACTGGCGGAAATGCTCGAGCTTCAGAACGATCCGGGTGATGAAAAGCTTCACACGCTCAATCCATCTTCAGGATGATCTTGCCGAAGATCTGACGCGATTCCATACGCTCCAGCGCCCGGTCGATATCGTCGAAGCCGACTTCGGTGTCGATGACCGGATGCACCAGGCCGCGGCCCATCTTCTGCATGGCGTCCGCCATGTTTTCCATGCGGCAGCCGAAGGAGCCGAGCAGCTTCAGCTGCTGCTGGAAGAGCATCATCAGGTTCATCTCGGTCGAAACGCCCGAGGTCGAGCCGCAGGTGACGAGACGGCCGCCGCGCTTCAGGCAGAACATCGAGGCGGCAAAAGTGTCCTTGCCGACATGTTCGAAGACGACATCGACGCCCTTTTTCTTGGTCAGCTTACGCACCACGCCTTCGAAACGGTCGGTGCGGTAGTTGATCACATGATCGGCACCCAGCGCCTTGGCCTTCTCGATCTTGTCGTCGGAACCGACGGTCGTGATGACGGTACAGCCGATCTTCTTGGCAAGCTGGATCGCCGCCGTGCCGATGCCGGAGCCGCCGGCATGGATGAGGATCGTTTCGCCGGGCTCGAGCTTGGCATTGTCGAACAGCATATGCTCGACGGTCCCGAAGGTCACCGGTGCCAGCGCCGCGCCGATGGCATCGACGCCTGGAGGCGCCGGAACGAGAAGGCGGGCCGGAAGATTGACCTTCTCCTGCGCAAAGCCATCGAGATGGAAGCCATGGACGCCGGAGACATGTTCGCAGAGATTGTCGCGGCCTTCGCGGCACGGACGGCAGAGGCCGCAGGTGCGCGCGCCATAGATCGACACGAGCTGGCCAGGCAGCACATTGGCAACGCCCGGGCCTATCGCCTCGACAACGCCGGAGGCCTCCGCCCCGATAACCAGCGGCATCTTGCGCTTGGCAAACGCCATCCCGCGCCAGCCCCAGACGTCGATATGATTGAGCGCCACCGCCTTGACGCGCAGCGTCACTTCCCCGGCAGAAGGGGCTTCCGGCTCCGGCAGGTCGGTGATCTCAAGCTTGCGGTCGTCGACCAGTTGCAAAGCGCGCATAGCAAAACCTCTCGCCTTTCAGGCGTTCTTATCTCTGAATTTTGTCGGCAACCGCTTAAGCCGGTTCGAGCGCCATGACAAGGCTGGCGTTCTGTCCGCCGAAGCCGAACGAGTTCGACAGCACGGCCGAAACCTGCTGATCGCGCTTCTTGTTCGGCACGACATCGAGCACGATGGCCGGATCAGGATTGTTGTAGTTGATTGTCGGCGGCAGCGTGCCCGTCAGCATCGTCTGGAACGAGAACACCGCTTCGACGGCGCCGGCCGCCGTCAGGGTATGACCGATCATCGACTTGTTCGAGGATAGCGGGATGGAGGCCATGCGTTCGCCGAAGACAGCAAGCATCGAGCCATATTCCATCTTGTCATTCTCGGGCGTCGAGGTGCCGTGGGCATTGATATAGCCGATGCCACTTTCATCCAGGCCAGCGTCAGCGAGCGCCGCACGGATCGTCGCAATCGCCGGGCCGCCATCGGGCGAGGAGCGCGTGCGGTGGAAGCTGTCGGCCTTCTCGCCGGCACCCTTCATGATGCCGAGGATCTTCGCGCCGCGGGCGATCGCCGATTCCAGCGATTCCAGCACCAGCGTTGCGGCACCTTCGGCGATGACGAAGCCGTCGCGATCCTTGCTGAACGGCTTGGAGGCCTTGGTCGGCGGATCGTTCTGGGTTGAAAGAGCCGACAGAAGCGAAAAGCGGATCAGCGCTTCGGCGCTCAGCGAACCGTCGGTGGCAACCGCAAGCGCCCGGTCCGTACGGCCCTGGCGGATCGCCTCGATGCCGAGCTGAATGGCGGTGGCGCCCGAAGCACAGGCCGTCGACAGCGTCACCGGCAGGCCGCGGGTGCCGAAGCGGTCGGAGAGGCGCTCCGAGATCGCACCGAAAAGTGCTGCCTCATGGAAGGCCGCATCCGGGCGCTGACGCATCGCCGTCAGAAACCGGTCATAGGCGTCTCCCGGATGATCGGAAGGCGGCGAACGGTCGGCGAGTTCGAAACGGGCACTCCATTCCGGCTCGATCGGTGGCGCTGCCAGAAACAGCGGACCATTGAAATCGCCTGAGA
Source organism: Rhizobium sp. 01L410 (assembly GCF_056400165.1). NCBI lineage: Bacteria > Pseudomonadati > Pseudomonadota > Alphaproteobacteria > Hyphomicrobiales > Rhizobiaceae > Rhizobium > Rhizobium sp. 01L410. The sequence continues at coordinate 215,253 of NZ_JBFTST010000002.1, read as the reverse complement.
TATCGGCATCGGCAAGCGCTTCGATCGTCGTCTCGCGGGCAAACGCATAGGAGCGCTCGACGGCGTTCGGTACGGGAATGTCGATGAAATCGACGGTCCCGGCGATCCGCGTCGACAGGCCATCGGTCGGAAAGCGGGTGATGTCGTGGATACCCGAGGTCCCCGATGTCAGCGCCGCCCAGTTATCCTTAAGGCCCTGGCCGAGCGAGGTGATGATGCCCATGCCGGTCACGGCGACAATCGGGCGGCCGAGATGATCCTTGTAAGCCTTGTCTGTCATTTGATCACTCCTCACGCTTCCGCGGAAAGAACGGCGACGCCCTCGCCGCGCTGGTGGCCGACTGTGGTGACGACGGCGGCATCGGCCGCAGCAATCATTGCTTTTTCATGAGCCGGATCGAAGGCCGGAACCTTGGCTTTCGCATCGACGGCAAGGGCTGCGAAGGCGAGACCCAGCGTGAACTGCGCTTCGAGCGCATGACCCGAAATACCGCCGAAACCGCGGATGGCAGCGCCCGGTAGCGTGTGCTCCAGCACGGCTTTTTCCCGCTCGGCGAGATCATGCATGCCGGTCGAACCGGAAAACATCGCCGTGCTCTCGGGCGCCAGCTTCGCAGCGGGCTCCAGCAGGCGCTCAAGGCGCTTTTCGAAATTCCCGGCATTGCGGTTGCCGCGGTCGCCTTCGATGGAGGTGATCGTAGCATAGATATGCGCGCCGCGAGCTTCCGCATGCTGGCGCGATTCCAGAACGAGAAACGCACCGGCCGAACCGGTAATCATCCCGCCGCCGTCCTTGTCCTTGCGCGACCAGAGCGGAGCCCAGTCGCCGCGCGTATGCGCGCCGATTGCTTCAGTGAGCAGGATCATGTCCTGGCGTTCGGCAGCGAAGGCGCCGCCGACGAGTGCATGCGAGGATTCACCCGACTTGATGCGGTAGAAGGCAGTCTCGACGGCCGAGATACCGGCCGCCTCTTCGCCCATGAAGGTACGCGAGGAACCGGTGACCTTGTGAACGATGGAGATATTGCCGGCCAGCAGATTGGACAGCTGCGCTAGAAACAGCGTCGGGCGAAGCTCGGTGGTCAGCTTCTCGTTCAGCAGCAATTCCCGGTCGTTGCGCTTCAGGCCCTCGTCGACGATCAGCGTATCGACATTGATGTCGCGCTCACCGCCACCGGCCGCAACGATCATGTCCATCGTACCGCAGGCTTCGGCATCATCCTTGAGGCCTGCATCGTCGAGCGCCAGACCGGCGGCAAAGACGCCGATGCGCTGCCAGTTCTCCATCTGGCGCTGGTCGCCACGCTTGGCGATCTGCTGCGACCAGTCGATCTCGGGTAGCGGATGCACCGGATATGGCTTGAACTTGTCGGTCTCGACGATCGCCTTCGGCGCCTCGCCTGCCGTCAGCAGTGCCAGATGCGCGTCCTTGCCGACGCCCTGACAGGTGACGATGCCGATGCCGGAGATAACGACGTCATTCGGAGACTTGCCCATCACTTCACTCCCTGCGCCGCGATCGCGTCCATCAGGCCGACTTCGCTTGCGCGCTTCTTGACGATATCGCCGAGCGGAATTTCGCTGAACGGCATGGTGCGCAGCTTCAGCTGCGCGTCGCAGACCTTCTTGCCGCCACTGGTGATCTTGGCTTTGGTAACCGCGAAGCCCGAACCGTCATGTTCGAGAAAGGCTTCGATGTCGAGCACGGCTTCGGGCTCGACGAAGGTGCGCATCTTGGCGCCATCGACCGACATCAGGAACGGCATGGCAGCGAAATCGGTCGCGGCGAGCACCAGCATGCCGGAGGCCTGCGCCATGGTTTCGATCAGAAGCACGCCCGGAACGAGCGGCATGCCTGGAAAATGCCCCTCGAAGACAGGGCTCTTGGCGGGCACTACGGAACGCGCCTTGAGCACGCCCTTTTCAAGATCGACCGTCTCGATGCGGTCGATCATCTGGAAATATTCCAGTAGCATCGGATCCTCCGGCCCGGCAGATCAGAAGCGCCGGTTACGCCTAGTTAGGAACAAAACCGCCCGGCCGCTACGGTTTGCAGAGGCAGGGCGGATAAAAAAGATGGCGGTGTCGCTCAGGCCTTGGCGGCGCGCAGCTCGTCGATCTTGGCACAGAGGTTCTTGAGCACGAAGTATTCTTCGGTCGTCACCTTGCCTTCGTTGACCTCCTGCGTCCACTTCTCGAGCGGGATCTTGATGCCGAATTCCTTGTCGATCGCGAAGACGATATCGAGGAAGTCGAGGCTGTCGATACCGAGGTCGTCGATCGTATGGCTTTCCGGCGTGATCGTTTCGCGATCGATTTCGCTGGTTTCAGCAATGATGTCGGCAACTTTATCGAATGTAGCGGTCACGCGCTTACCTCTTTGAATAACGGATTTATCCCCCTCATAGGCAAATCCATTTCAAAAGCCAATGCTTTCGAGCGCGCTGCCCTCAAAATTGGGTGGGAACTGTTGCCGAAACAGCAATGCGCAAAAGGCCCGGAAACATGATCTCCGGGCCGTATATGCGATTGGAAAGCCGGTCAGCGGGTGATGACGACCCGGGTATTGGCAAGCCCCACCTGCTTTGCCATCGAGAAGAATTGCGCGGCATTGTTGGGATGAAGGCGCACGCAGCCGTGCGATGCAGGCATTCCGAGCCGCTTGAGGTCATATGTGGCGTGAACCGCATATCCGCCGTTGAAGAATACGGCGTAAGGCATCGGCGCATTGTCATATTTGCGCGAGCGGTGATTGAGCGACAGCCACTTGGCGCTCCACGAGCCCGTCGGCGTCACATAGCCGCGCCGTGCAGTCGATACCTTCCAGCGGTATTTGACGAAACCGTTCTCCGTCACCGTCACCGTCATCGTCTGCGCGTCGAGACTGACCCGGGCGACGAGATTGGCCGCGCTGGCGGCAACCGGAGAAAGCTGCAGCAACAGACAAGCGGCAGCCGCCGCCAGAAACGTCTTCATGACTATCCCTCTTCACCGGAACGTTTGTCCGGCATCACGAAGAGCAGTCTACGAATAGACTGATTATTTTGCTTTAAAGCGCTTGGTAATCAGAAAGATAACGGAAGGCGGCAAGATCTTTACTTTGCCGATCGCCAGTAACGCCGTCAAAGCAGCAAAAGGAACGCCACAAAGACGGAGATCGAGAGAATCATGCAGGCGCCGTTGAAGACGAGAACGCCGTCTTCGACATCCTTGACTGTCGCTGTGTCGCGTCCGGCGCCGTTGATCATCGGCTCGCTGACGACGATACCTGAATAGACGCGCGGACCGGCAAGCTGAACGTCGAGCGCGCCCGCCATTGCTGCCTCCGGTCGGCCGGAATTCGGCGAGCGGTGCAGCCCGCCGTCACGGATCGCCACCTGAACCGCCTCGCGGCATGCGCGCGCGCCACGGCGCAGCCAGGCGCCCGCAGCGATGAGCAGGATCGACAGCCTTGCCGCCGGCCAGTTGGCGATATCGTCAAGACGGGCCGACGCCCAGCCGAAGTCGATATAACGATCCGACTTGTGGCCGATCATCGAGTCGGCTGTATTGAGCATCTTGTAGATGAGGAGGCCCGGGAGACCAAGCACCGCATACCAGAGTGCCGGTGCGACCACGCCATCGGAAAAGTTTTCAGCCAGGCTCTCGATCGCCGCGCGGCAAATTCCGGGCTCATCGAGGGTTTCAGGATCACGGCCGACGATGCGCGAGACCGCCCTGCGCCCACCGGCAATTCCTTCCGCCCGAAGCGCGTCCGCGACATCGGAAACGTGATCCGCCAGGCTCTTCTGCGCCATGAAGATGGCAACGCAGACGACTTCGAGGACGATGCCGATCATCCCGAACAGCTCGAAGAACCAGTGCAGGAGCAGCCCGGCAACGGCGCTACCGAACAGCATAGCGGCAATAGACGCCGTTCCGTTCAGTCGCCGCTCGGGGCGTGTCAGCGTCTCGCTGTTATAGGTGCGGTCGAAATAGGAGATCGCCTTGCCGAACAAGACGACGGGATGCGGAACGCGCGACCAGAGCCAGTCGGGGTCGCCGGCGATCCGGTCGAGAAGCAGGGCCAGCAGAAGAACCAGAAGATGTTCGTCAATCGTCATGCGTCAAAACTCTCAAGCGCGGCTGCAAGTCTTTGGTCAGCCAGACGGTCTGGCCCCAGTCCGAAGCGCAGCCAACTGGGCGCGTAGTCGAACCTGCGGACCAGAATGTGATGCCGGCAGAAATGCGTATAGAGGGCTGCCGCACGTTTGTCTTCGACCAGCATGAACAAGGCTGCGTTACCGGCAATCGTCAGACCGGCACCCTGAAGAACGGCGTTCAGCGCCGCACTGCGCTCGGCGATCCCGGCAGCGATAGGCGCCGGATCGGCGCGCAGCAGCGATGCGGCCAACGAGAGCGCCGGGCCGGAAACCGCCCAGGGACCAAGCCAATCCTCGAAGCAGGCCCGAATATCGTCGCGCGCGATCACGAAGCCGAGGCGCAGGCCCGCCAGCCCGAAGAATTTTCCGAAGGAACGGAAGATGATGAGGTTCGAAAGCCCGTCCGCCAACGGCACCAGGCTCGCTTCAGGATCAGCATCGCCGAAGGCCTCATCAACCACGAGATACCCGCCCCTCGCCTTCAGTACATCATGAACGGCAATCAGCCGGTCACGATCATGCAGCCTGGCGTCCGGATTGTTCGGATTGACGGCGACGACCAGCCGATGCTCCTCGCCGATCTCTGCAAGCCCGGCGATCTGGTCGACCCGGCACCCGGCATTAGCGAAGGCTTTCTCGTATTCGCCGTAGGTCGGCGAAACGATCGCCACGCGGCTCTCGCGCTCGAGCAGCCGCGGCAGGAGCTGGATGACGGATTGGGTGCCTGGAACCGGCAGCGGCGACAGCCCCCGGCTTCGATAATAATCCCGCGCCGCTTCCACGGTCGATTGCACCAGATGCCTGTCGGGCAGCCGGTGCCAGACGGCAGGCGGGATCACCGGAAGCGGAACCGGACGAGGGTTGATACCGGTCGACAGATCCAGCCAGTCCTCCGGCCGCCCGCCGAATTCGGCGGCCGCGGCGGTGATGCCGCCACCATGCACGATCGGACCGCTCATGCCGGCTCCCCGGCAAGATCGATCATGTGCATATAGGAGCCTGCGACCTGGCCACGGCGAAGCCCGGCCTGGCCGAGATCGGCGCCAAGCGCATCTGTGACATCGAAAAGCCGCTCGCCCTCGCCCTCCGAAACCACATTGGAATAGTGAAACTCATGACCCGTCATCGGCTGCTCGAAGAAAGCTTTGTCGACGGGACGGACACGCCGGTAGCCGAGGTGGCGGCTGCGCTGCTCGTAGCTTGTCACCAAGGGCAGCAATCCGAGCATCTCGTGGCGGATGCCGCCGGCAGCGATCAGCCCCTCACCGAGCGTCATGTAGCCGCCGCACTCGCCGTAGATCCGGGTGCCGCGCGTAGCCGCATCGGCCATGCCACGCCTGAAATTCGAGGCCGCCGCGATGGCACCGGCATGAAGCTCGGGATAGCCACCCGGCAGGTAGACTGCATCCGCATCGGCGGATGGTGCCTCGTCCGCCAGTGGCGAAAAGAACGAAATCTCGGCGCCGCGGCGGCGCCAGCCGAGCAGCATGTGTTCGTAGCAGAAGGCAAAGGCGATATCGCGGGCGACGGCGATCTTGCGTCCGAGCGGCGGCAGACGCCGGATATTGGCCGCCGAGGCGACGTTCAGTCCCTGGCGGGCAATCCGCAGCAGAAATTCGAAATTGCACTCGTCCGAAACAGCCGCCGCTGCATGGTCGATGAAACCTTCGAGACCAACATGTTCCCCAGCCTGCACCAGCCCCAGATGGCGCTCGGGAAGCGCCAGCGTCTTGTCGTTGCGGATCACCGCGACGACAGGCATGCGAATGGCATCCAGCGCCTGACGCAGCATCATCTCGTGCCGCTCGCTGCCGACCTTGTTGAGGATCACACCCGCAATGCGGACATCCGCCCGGAAACTTGCGAAGCCGCTGACGAGAGGTGCGACCGACTGCGACATGCGGGATGCGTCGACAACAAGAATGACGGAGAGGCCGAGCATGGCCGCGAGATCGGCAGCTGTTCCCTTGCCGTCGGCCGCGCCATCGAACAGCCCCATCATCGCTTCGATGATCAGGATGCGGTCGCCTTGCCGGTGGATCGCCGCATTGGCGGAAATCAGCTCGCGCCGCATTGCCCAGGGATCGAAATTGAGACAGGGGGAACCGCTGGCGGCGGCATGGAATGCCGGATCGATGTAATCGGGACCCGCCTTGCCGGGCGCCACCGCCACGCCGCGGTTTCTCAAGGCGCGCAGGAGCCCGAGCGTCACCGTCGTCTTTCCGGAGCCTGAGGAAGGTGCAGCGATCAGCAAGCCGCTCATGCCGTCTCCTTTCCGCCCTGCCTGAACGGATCGGGCTGCAGGCGGCGTCCGGCGAGCGCACCGAGCCAATCGAGCGACGCACGCAGCCGCACCACCTCGCCGACCACCACGATCGCCGGCGGCTCGAGCCCCGACGTTTCGACGGCGGTTGCGGCCTCGCTCAGCGTCGTCTCCAGAACTTGCTGGCCGCTGGTGGCCGCGTTGCATACGAAGGCCACCGGCTCGTCTGGCTTGCGCCCCGCGGCCAGTAAAGACGCGCTGATCTGTGCGATATGCTTCATCGCCATATACATGACGATGACAGGCGAGCCGCGGCCGATCGCATCCCAGTTGATTGCGTCCGGAACGATACCTGAAGAATCATGCCCCGTCAGGAATGTGACCGCGTGATTGATATCCCGATGGGTGACCGGGATGCCGGCATAGGCAAGCCCGCCAATCCCGGCCGTAATGCCGGGCACGATGCGGAACGGGACGTTATGCTCGACCAGCGTCAGCGCCTCTTCGCCGCCGCGTCCGAAGACGAAGGGATCGCCGCCTTTCAGCCGCAGCACCCGTTTGCCGGAGCGAGCCAGCTCGACGAGACGCAGCGAGATATCACGCTGCTTGGCCGACGGCTTGCCGCCGCGCTTTCCGGCATATTCGAGAGCGGCATCCGGCCGCGCCAGCTTCAGACATTCCTCGTTGACCAGCGCGTCATGAACGACGACGTCGGCCTCCGAAAGCCCCTTCGCCGCTAGCAGCGTCAACAGCCCGGGATCACCGGGACCGGCGCCGACGAGCCAGACGGTTCCCGGCTCCAATACCGGCAAATGGGCGAATGCATTCTCGATCATAAGGGTGGTCTATGCCCGCCGCTTGGCGAGGTCAACGGCGGCGAAACGCCGGCAATTGCCGATTGCCGTTTCGCCGCCGATTCAATTTACGAACAACCGGACTCAAAATCTGAGAAAATGGCCGGATCGAATTGATAGGACTCAGCAAAGTCGAACCGGGCGGAAACCGCCTGGTCCCAGGCTGCATCAGGCTCGCAGAAGCGTATCCCGGATCAGATCGACGACCTTTTCCGACTGGATGCCGGTGCAGACGATCTGGCTCGGCAGATTGTCCCAGTCGCCCGGCGGGAAGCGGCGCCCATCCGGCTTGACAATCGTCTGGCCGTCGGCGATGCCGCCGCAGACGACGCGCACCGCGCCCGTCACCGTCGTGAACAGCTCGGGCGCCACGACATAAACCGCGGCGCAGCTGTCATGCACCATCATGCCGTCTTCGACCGCATGCTTGTAGAAATCGATATAGAACTGCGACAGGTCGTTCAGCAGCTTCACCGCCGCATCGCCCTTGTCGGCGGCAGCCTTCAGATAGCTGCGGCTCATCGTCGTGATCGCCGTGACGTCGAGCCCGATGACCGCGACCTTCCACGGCGCCGTCATCACAACGTCCGCGGCTTCCGGATCGCCATGGATATTGGCTTCGGCGACCGGCGAGACATTGCCCGGCACATAAAAATTGCCGCCCATGATGACCACCTGCTTCACCAGCTTGGCGATCTCAGGGTCTTCCTTCAGTGCCAGCGCCAGGTTGGTCATGCGGCCGACCGCAACCAGCGTCACCTCGCCCGGATTGGCGCGAACGGTTTCGATAATGAAGCGATGCGCCGGACGCGGATCGGTGGGGAGGTCGATCACCTCGGGGACGCCGATATTGCCGAGACCATCATCGCCATGCACGAAGGTTGGCCAGCCGATTTCCTTGCGCGATGGATCGAATGTGACGTTTGCGCCCTTGGCGACGGGTGCCGCGATGTTCCATTCGCGCTTCAGGAACAATGCGTTGCGCGTCGTCGTCTCGATCGAGGCATTGCCGAAGATCGTGGTGATGCCGATCAGATCGATGTCGGGGTGGCGGTGCAGGAAGAGGAGCGCCATGGCATCATCGACGCCCGGGTCCGTGTCATAAATGACCTTGTGCATGAAATATCCTTCTCATTCTCGTCGCAGAAATCCGGGGATCTCCGCGAGGTGGCCGACACCATAGCGCCGGCTATTCTTTCTGCAACAGGATGCGCGCGATGGCGGCCGTCGCATGGGCAGATTTGATTTTCGGCACCAGCAACTCTGCCGCCGCTCCCGCAGCAGCCAGCGCCGCCGACTCGGCAACACCATGGCAGCCGACAAGCCTAAAGACGGCGGCCGAAGGGTTCTTGAGACGCGGCGTCTCCTGCTCCAGGCGCGCGGCAGCAAAGAAGACCGGCGTGATTTGAAATTCCTGCGACAGCGTCAGGATTGCAGGCTCCCCAGAACGGCTGTCGATCGAGGCAATGGCCACAAGCTCGCCCGGTCCGATCCCGGCAAGCTCCATGGCTCGCTTCGCCAGTGTCCGCACCTCGTCCACAGGCGTTCCCCGCTCGCAGCCAAGGCCAAGCACGTATGATTTCGATCTGTCGGTGGCGAAGGACGGCATTGCATGAACCTGAAAGGGCAGACTGTGTCTCCGCAGCCATTGCAGGCGAGTGCGGGAAATGCAACATGGCGCCGCTTTCTCCCGCCTGCCCACAGAGTCCCGCCGTGTCCGATATTGCCCCTCATCTCCTCGCCCTGTTCTGCCTCGCCGCCTTCTGCGCAGGCTTCGTCGATTCGATCGCCGGTGGCGGCGGGCTGATCACTGTGCCCGCCATGCTGATATCAGGCATTCCGCCGCTGCAGACGCTGGGCACCAACAAGGTGCAGTCGATGTTCGGCGCCGCCTCGGCCACGCTCGCCTATTCCCGCAAGGGCCATGTCAACCTTCGCGAACAGCTGCCGATGGCGATGATGGCCGTGATGGGCGGCGCGCTTGGCGCTGCACTCGCCACGATCGTGCCCGGCGACGTGCTGCGCGCCCTGATGCCGGTTCTGCTGGTCGCGATCGCCCTCTATTTCGCCTTCAAGCCCAATCTCAACGACCTCGACAGCCACCGACGCATCACGCCCTTCGCCTTCGGCATGAGTTTCGTGCCGCTGATCGGCTTTTACGACGGCGTCTTCGGCCCCGGCACCGGCTCCTTCTTCATGCTCTCCTTCGTCACCCTTGCCGGTTTCGGCATGCTGAAGGCGACGGCGCATACCAAGCTTCTGAACCTCGGCTCGAATATCGGCGCTCTCATCGTTTTCGCCTCCTTCGGCGCGACGCTCTGGACGATCGGGCTGATGATGGGTGTCTGCCAGTTCCTCGGCGCGCAGGTCGGCTCACGGCTGGCCATGCGCACTGGCGCCAAGCTCATCAAGCCGCTGCTGGTCGTCGTCTGCATCGCCTTCGCAATCAAGCTGATCGCCGACCCCGCTAATCCACTGCGCGTCTGGCTGGGCGTCTAGCCCGGCGCCTTGCCGAACTTGATCGCATCTATCTTCGTCAGCTTGGTCTTCGCCGAAACACCGGGGGCATTGGCGAAATGCCAGGTGACATATTGCTCCGCATAGGGATCGGTGGATGACATGCCATCGACGGGCAGCACCACATCCATGCCCTTCAGCGCTGCATAGGCCGCCGTATTCAGCACCGCTCCCTCCGAAGCCGTGCCGGTGACGATGACCGTCTTGATATGCCGGTCGGTAAGGATCTTTTCGAGATCGGTATTGATGAACTTGTTGGCGCCTGACTTCACGACCGGATCGCCATCCTTGGGCGCCAGCACCGTTGCAATATCCTCAGGCGCCGCATTCGAGGTGATGCTGTAGACGACCGGCGTCCCGCTGTCGCGCGCCTCCTTCATCAGCTTCGCCACATGGGGCAGCTCCGCAATACAGCGCGGCTTGACCTTGGTGTTGCACGGCCCCTTGTCCGGGTTCTGCGCCCCATTGAAATCGAGCAGCAGTAGCGCCGTGGTCGAGGGATCGACGGTCACCTCGCCGAGCTTCGGCGCCGGCGGAGCCTTGATCTTCTTCCACTCGTCGACAACGGTTGCCGCATGCGCGGAAGACCAGCCGAGCGCGGATGCCAGAAGCGCCAGTTGCGCCACCCGTGCCGCATATGCCGAAAGCGATGTCATCAGGCCGTCCTCCATCTTCGAAATCGATTGCCAAGCCTTCCGGCGGATGACGGCACTGTCAAATCACCAAGCCGCGAGCTTGATTACCTCTCGCGTAATTGATGAGCGAACGGCGTTTGCCGATGATCGCAATGCCTGGACGAACCGGGCGATCAAAGGAGACATGACATGACCGACGCGAGCAACGCCGCCGAACGCTACATCGCCATCTGGAACGAGGAGGATGCAGACCGCCGCCGCGCGCTGATCGCCGAAAGCTGGGCCGAAAACGCCACCTATATCGACCCCCTGATGCGCGGCGAAGGTCACGAGCAGATCAACGCGCTGGTGGAAGCCGTACAGACCCGCTTCCCTGGTTTCCGCTTCAATCTGATCGGTTCCGCCGATGGCCACGGCGACAATCTGCGCTTCTCCTGGGGTCTCGGCCCGGACGGCAGCGAGGCGATTATCAAGGGAACGGACTTCGCCCTGCTTGAAGGCGGACGCTTGAAGGCCGTACACGGTTTCCTCGACCTCGTTCCGGAAGCCTGACGATGATGACCTCAGCCCGCTCCCTCGGTGACCACCTCCGCGACTGGCGCAAGCTTCGCCGCATGAGCCAGCTCGATCTCGCCCTCGAAGCGGAGATTTCGCAGAGGCACTTGAGCTTCATCGAGAGCGGGCGCTCGACGCCGAGCCGCGACATGCTGCTGCATCTGGCAGAACGGCTCGGCGTTCCCCTTCGCGAACGCAATCCGATGCTGCTCGCAGCCGGCTACGCCCCGCTCTTTGCCGAGCGCTCATTGGACGACCCGGCCCTGAAACCGGCAAGGCTGGCTGTCGACATGGTCCTGAAAGCGCAGGAGCCCTTTCCGGCAATCGCGATCGACAGGCACTGGACGCTGGTTGCCGCCAATGCGGCGATCGCACCGCTGCTCACGGGTGTCAGTGAGAAAAGCCTGCTCGAAGGCGAGGTAAACGTCCTGCGTCTCAGCCTGCATCCAGGAGGATTGGCACCTCATATCGCCAATCTCGCCGAATGGCGCGCACACCTTCTCGAGCGGCTTCGCCAGCAGATCGACACCTCGGGCGACCCGATCCTCGGCGCACTTCTCAGGGAATTGCAGGAGCTGTCTCCTGGCGGCACCCCGGCGGATGAGACAAAGCACGATTATGCAGGGATCGCCGTACCGCTACGGCTGCGCACTTCTGCAGGCACGCTATCGCTGATCTCGACCACCACCGTGTTCGGCACGCCTGTCGATGTCACGCTCTCCGAGTTGGCAATCGAATCCTTTTTCCCCGCCGACGAGGAAACGGCCGCAATCCTGCGAAAGTTGGCGAACGGCTAGAACAGCGCCAGCAGTAGCGCCCCGCCCGCAATCATCGCCACGCCGAGCCAGTTCACCAGCCCGAGCTTTTCGCCGAGGAAGACGACGCCAAAGACGGCGACGAGCACGATCGACAGCTTGTCGATCGGTGCCACGCGCGCCGCATCGCCGAGTTTCAACGCCCGGAAATAGGCGAGCCAGGACGCTCCCGTCGCAGCGCCCGAGAGCGCCAGAAACAGCCACGTCTTGCCGGATATGCTGGAAAGCGGCTGCCACTGGCCGGTGGCGGTGACGATACCGGCCAGAATGGCGATGATGACGACAGTGCGGATCAGCGTCGCCAGATCCGAATTCACGCCCGCCACCCCGATCTTCGCAAAGATCGCCGTCAGCGCCGCAAAGGCCGCCGACAGAAACGCCCAGAATATCCAGCTTTGCGCCATCAGAACTCCACGCCCGGCTGCCCTTTGATGCCGGAGCGGAATGGATGCTTGATCAGCTCCATCTCGGTCACGAGATCGGCGATTTCGATTAGCTCGTCCTTGGCATTGCGTCCGGTCAGCACCACGTGAGTCATATAAGGTTTTTCGGCCTTCAGGAATGCGACAACGTCGTTGATGTCGAGATAATCGTAGCGCAGCGCGATGTTGATCTCGTCGAGCAGCACCATCGAATTGCGCTCATTACGGATCAACTCCTTCGCCTTCTCCCAGGCGGCACCGGCTGCCGCAACATCGCGGGCGCGGTCCTGCGTCTCCCAGGTGAAGCCCTCGCCCATTGTGTGGAACTGGCAGAGATCGGAAAAATGCTTCTCGATCAGATCGCGCTCGCCGGTCCACATGGCGCCCTTGATGAACTGCACCACGGCCGACGGCTTGCCATGGGCAATATGGCGGAAGATCATCCCAAAGGCGGAGGACGACTTGCCCTTGCCTTTGCCTGTGTGGACGATGATCAGGCCCTTCTGATCCGTCTTGGTGGCCATGATCTTGTCACGCGCCGCCTTCTTCTTCGCCATTTTCTCGTTGTGGCGGCTATCGTCCTTTTCGGCGGTGTCTACTGGTTCTTCGCTCATTGTCTTTCCCGATGAAATGTCATGCTGTCTGTTTATGGTGTGATGGCGCGAGATCGAAGCGCGCCGAATTGCTGCGTGGCGTCCAGAGATGCCGGTCGATCGCCTCCATCAACCGTTCCTTCATCTCTTCGAGAGCGGCTGGGTTCTTCTCCGCCATGAAATCACGCACCTTGGGATCGGCGACAAAAGCCTGATAGACGGCCTCGAAATGATGGTTGCCGACGGCTCCCGTCGTTGCCGCAAAGGCAAAGAGATAATCGACCGTGGCGGCGATCTCGAAGGCACCCTTGTAGCCATGGCGCATGACGCCATCGATCCATTTCGGATTGACGACACGCGCGCGCACCACACGGCCGATCTCTTCCTCCAGCGAACGGATCACCGGCTTTTCCGGCCGCGAATGGTCGTTGTGATAGATGGAAGGACGCGCACCGCCGACATGCTCGGCAGCCGCGGCCATTCCACCCTCGAACTGATAGTAATCGTCGCTGTCGAGCAGGTCGTGTTCGCGGTTATCCTGGTTCTGCACCACCGCCTGGATGGAGCGCAGCCGCTCCTCGAAGATGCCGCGCTCGGCCCGGCCCTCTTCGGCCGCACCATAGGCATAGCTACCCCAGGCGAGATAGGCTTCGGCCAGATCGGCGCGCCGCTCCCATCCTTTCTCGTCGATGAGCGCCTGCAGCCCCGCGCCGTAAGCGCCCGGCTTTGAGCCGAAGATGCGATATCCGGCGCGTTTGGCCGCCGACGCTTCATCCAGGCCGGACGCCGCAAGCCGCGCCGCCTCGCCGCGCATCCGCTCGGCAATCGGATTATCCGCAGCATCCTCATCGAGAGCGCCGACGGCGCGGATCGCCTTGTCGAACAGCGCGATCTGCTCCGGAAAGGCATCGCGAAAGAAGCCTGATATCCGGAGCGTCACATCGACCCGCGGACGCCTCAGCATCGCAGGCGGGATGATTTCGTAGCCGGTGACCCGGCGCGAGGTCATGTCCCATACCGGCTTGACACCGATCAGCGCCAGCGCCTGGGCGATATCGTCCCCACCGGTGCGCATGTTGGACGTACCCCAGGCCGTCAGCCCGAAGGACACCGGCCACTCGCCGTGATCCTGCACATAGCGGCGGACCAGCAGTTCCGCCGATTTCTTGCCGAGTTCATAGGCGGCAGGCGTCGGCACCGCGCGGCTATCAACGGAGTAGAAGTTCCGCCCTGTCGGCAGCACATCGGGCCGCCCGCGCGTCGGAGCGCCGGAGGGACCGGGAGCGACGAAACGGCCGTCGAGGCCGGCGAGGAGTGCCGAAATCTCGGCGGCGCCGCAGGCGAGGATCGAGGGCTTCAGGCGGGATTCGATCTCTGTGAGGACGGATCTGGTTTGGGACCAGTCAGCCGGGCATTCGGTTTCGCCGGAGACGAACTTTGCGGCGAGCAGTTCGATGCGCTCGACGGTGTCGCCATTGGTGCGCCAGGGGGCGTCAGTGATTTCAGCCAGTATAACGGGACGTGGGCCTGTCCAGTTGGCGGCCATGTCGCAGTCAAGGGGATCGAATTTGGCGCTTGTATGCGGGGTACCCCCCTCTGCCTTGCCAGGCATCTCCCCCTCAAGGGGGGAGATTGGCTGGGCGGACCCGCTCGCTTCGACTTCATTTGGCTGGTGAGACACTCGCCACGAGTCGATCTCCCCCCTTGAGGGGGAGATGTCCGGCAGGACAGAGGGGGGTACCGCACCCGCCAACGCTGCATCAAGCGCAATCGCCCGCTGCAAACTCTGATCCCCGCCCTCGCCAAGCCCGCGCGGCACCCGCGCCAGCGCCACTGTCAGATCCGTCAGCAGCCGTCCCTGCGGCGACACACCAAACACATGCAGCCCGTCACGGATCTGCATCTCCTTGAGATCGCAGAGATAGGCATCGAGCTTCTTCAGCGCCTCATCCTCGGTCTCGCCCTTGGCAATCCCGGCATCACTATCCAGGCCGATATCGGCGACGAGCTCAAGGATCTGCTTCGACAAAAGCCGGATACGGCGCGGATCGCTGCCGGATGCCTCGTAATATTCGTCGACCAGCGCTTCCAGATCCTTCAGCGGACCATAGCTTTCAGCCCGCGTCAGCGGCGGCGTCAGGTGATCGATGATGACGGCGGCCGTCCGGCGTTTGGCCTGCGTGCCCTCGCCGGGATCGTTGACGATGAAGGGATGGAGATGCGGCAGCGGCCCGAGGATCGCCTCCGGATAGCACTCCTCCGAAAGCGCCAGCGCCTTGCCCGGCAGCCATTCGAGATTGCCATGCTTGCCCATGTGAACAACCGCATCGGCGCCGAATTCCTGGCGCAGGAAAGCATAGAAGGCGAGATACCCGTGCGGCGGCACGAGATCGGGCGAATGGTAGCTTTCCTTCGGATCGATATTGTAGCCGCGGGCCGGCTGGATACCCGCCAGTACATTGCCGAACCGCGTAAACGGCAGGGCAAAAACATCATCCACGACGTAGGGATCGCCCTCCGGCACGCCCCAGCGCGCCGTCATCTCGTCTTGAATCTTTTTCGGAAGAGACGCGAAGAACGCCTTGTATCGACTCATGGAAAGCGTTTCGCGGATCACCTTTCCGTCGTGTCCGGAATTCGTCGGCCCCTCCGAGAGATGGCGGATCAGCGCATCGCCATCATCAGGGAAATCGGCGACACCATAGCCAGCCCCGCGCATCGCCTTCAGCACCTCGACGGTACCCGCAGGCGTATCGAGGCCGACGCCGTTGCCGAGGCGCCCGTCACGGTTCGGATAGTTGGCGAGCACCAGCGCCACGCGCCGCGCCGCAGCCGGCTTGCGCCGCAGCCGCGCCCAGCCGGCTCCGAGCTTGGCCGTGTAGCGCATCCGCCCTTCATCAGGCTGGCTGGTAACGATATTCGCTTCGACAGCCGCGTCATAACGCGCCGCCGACTTGAACGAGACGGCCCGCGCCAAAACCCGTCCATCGACTTCAGGCAGCGCCACGTTCATCCCGAGATCGCGCGCCGACAGCCCCTGCGATGACACGGCCCACGCCTCATATGATGATGCAGACAGGATTGCCTGCAGCACCACGGAACCGCTTTTTTCCAGCACGGTCGGTTCACGCTGCGCACCCGGCGCGGACACGGCAAAGCCCGTCGTGTTGACCACGACATCGGGAGGGGCCTGATCGAAAATGCTGGCGATGATGCCCTTGGAGACCGGGTCTTTGAGGCTGTAGGCAAAGACCGGCAATGGCCGGAGACCTTCCGCCGCCAGGGCCTCGATCATCGCCTCGACCGGTGCGGTCTCGCCGCTCTGGACGAGGGCTCGGTAGAAGCTGATGGCGGCGATGGGGGCGTCGTTAGATGTAGAGGGGGGTGCCACGTTCCGCAGCATCGCCGCAGACAGCACCCGCCACTCCCCGACACCAACGACTCCCCGCCCCGGCCACCATATCCCGGCCTTCATCAACGGCGCAGCCGCACCGGGCTTTTCACCACCCGACAGCATCGCCGCCGCATAATCCAGCAGCCGCCGCGAATTCTCGTCGCCGCCCTCTATCAGATACGACCACAGCGCATTGAGATCATCGAGCGCCACATTGGAAAAAGGCGTCAGCCCGGCATCCGGCTTGGAATCGCCGGGCAGAACCGCAATCCGCGCGCCATGCCTCGCCGCGCAGGCATGAAGAGCCTCCAGCGCGTAGTGGAAATAGCTGGCGCCGCCCAGCGCGCGGACAATGATGAGCTTGGCGTGCAGCGCGGTCCGCTCGACATAGGCATCGACCGACATCGGATGCTTGAGGCTCATCAGGCTGGCAAGCCGAAGCGTCAGCGGTGAACCGCCGCCCTGTCCGTGGGCGGCGGCGATGGCCGCAAGCTCCGTATCCGCCGCAGACAGAAACAGGATATCGCCGGGCGACTGGCCAAGATCGATGGCCTCGTCACCGTCGCTGATCGTTCCTTTCTGGGCGAGAAGCAGATGCATGGATCAGACGAGCGCCTCGATGGCCGTGCGCACCGCCGCTTCATCCATGTCATGAAGGCCGATAACGACGAGACGCGTGCCGCGGGTCTCGTCCGACGCCCAGGCGCGGTCGAAATACTGGTCGATACGGCTGCCGACAGCCTGGATCTGCAGACGCATCGGCTTGCCCTCGACAGCGGCAAAGCCCTTCAGGCGCAGCACGTCATGCTCTGCAATCACGCCCTTCAGCTTCTCGATGAAACCGGCCGTATCGGCAATCGCGCCAAGCTCGACAACAAAGCTGTCGAACTCGTCGTGGTCATGCGGCGTGCCATCCTCATGCTCGAGCTCGTGATGGGACTTGCGATTGGCGATATCTTCCTCGGTGCCGACGCCGAGGCCGAGCAAGACACTGGCCGGAACTTCGCCGTTCTTCGCCTCGATCAGCGCAGGCTTGCGCGAAATGCGCGACGCCACTTCGTCACGGACGCGGATAATGCCTGCGGCATCGAGCAGATCCGTCTTGTTGAGCACGATCAGATCGGCGCAGGTCAGCTGATCCTCGAACAGCTCCTCGATCGGGCTCTCGTGATCGAGCGACTCGTCTTCGGCGCGGCGCGCATCGACGGCATCGTGGTCGTCGGCGAAACGTCCGGCGGCAACGGCGGCGCTATCGACGACGGTGATCACGCCATCGACGGTCACTTCGCTGCGGATATCGGGCCAGTTGAAGGCGGCGACCAGCGGCTGCGGCAGCGCTAGGCCCGAGGTCTCGATGACGATATGATCGGGGCGCTGTTCGCGCTCAAGCAGCTTGGTCATCGTCGGAATGAAATCGTCGGCAACGGTGCAGCAGATGCAGCCATTCGTCAGTTCGATGATATCGTCCTCGGTGCAATTCTCAGCACCGCAGCCCTTCAGCACGTCGCCATCGACGCCGAGATCGCCGAATTCGTTGATGATCAGCGCGATCTTCTTTCCGCCGGTGTTGGAAAGCAGGTTGCGGATCATCGTCGTCTTGCCGGCACCGAGAAAGCCGGTGATCACGGTTGCGGGGATCTTCTGGTTCATAAACTTCAACCCTTCATTTTCAGCGGCAGCCCTGCCGCGATAAAATACACGTCCGCGGCAGCGGCCGCGATCATCTGGTGCAGCCGCCCGGCATGATCACGGAAATCCCGCGCCATCCGGTTCTCGGGCACGATCCCGAGGCCGACTTCATTGGAAACAAGCACGATCCGAGCCTTGGCCTTCGGCAGCCAGGCGGCAAGGGCAGCAGATTCCGCCGCCATGTCCCGCTCGCCCATCATCAGATTGGTGACCCAGAGCGTCAGGCAATCGACAAGGATCGCCCGCCCTTCGCCGTCGATGGCCGACAGGCACTCGACAAGCTGCAGCGGCTCCTCATGCGTCGTCCAGGATGGCCCGCGATCGTTCCTGTGGGCGGCAATCCGCGCCCGCATCTCGTCATCCCAGGCACGCCCAGTGGCGATATAGTGGCGCTCGAGGCCGCTATCGGCGATCAGCTGCTCTGCGAAACGGGATTTTCCCGAACGGGCGCCGCCGAGCACGAAGGTGGTGCTGTTCATGTGAGGATGGCTCCGGCATCAGCGTATTGGCGTCCGCCACACCCACCTCCCTCATTCCTGTGCCTGTCACAGGAATCCAGCCACGGCGCGTCTGCGCCGTGAATGAAACCTAGCAGCAAGGAAATAAGTCTTCTGTGCCCAAGGACTTGGGCACGCTGGATTCCTGTGACAAGCACAGGAATGAGGGAAATCCTCAGGGCCGCACGTAACGGCATGCAAATTCGTGTTTCAGCCATGACAACCTCCGTGCTGGCAGCGGACAGGATTGCCCTTGGGTGGGCTCTTCGCCCGGCACGGTTGGCAGGTCTCCTGGCTCGCGGTTCGAGGCCCCGACAGGGATGGCGCAAGGCCATCCCTGATCGTGCCAGCGGATCTTCCTCGCCTTCCCGGCTGCATTCTCGTGAAAAGGCGGACGATTCGTAGAAATGGAGGCGTCCAGCCCCTGCTGATCACGATGCATTCCAGTGGCTTTTCCGGTGTCCTTGAGCCACCGCCCTGCCGCGGAATGCGGCGATCAGGCAATGGTGCCGGTGCACCGGATGGAAGACCCTGACCGCTCTACAGTCGCGGGGTCGGCTGTGATGAAGACGCCCGGTTTGGGTCCGCCCCGTCACATTCCCTTTTCATCCAGGGCGGCAATCACCGCTCCGGAACCATCCGTTATTGATTTCATCGTTAGGCGTGCGGCAGTGCGAAGTCAATCGAGCCTGACACAATGGAAAATGCCGCATCTTAACACGACTGAGTCTACCAAACAGATAGTCTATTAAATTCATTGACTTACGGGCATATTTCGCTTGCCGCCGCCTCGCTTTTGCTGCAATTGCTCGCGAAATCATGCGGCGCGAAAAGCCTGCTTCCTTGATCCTTCCTCCCGTCGCCTAGTTCTGTCATCATGCTCACGAAAACGGATATCGGCCGCCTGACGCGGCGCCATCTCAAATTCGATTTGGCGCGGCTGCGCGCGCTGGCGCGCCAGAACGAAATGGGCATGGTTTTCGCCGGTGGCGCGGTCGGCGTCATCTCTGGCTGCGCGGTCACCGGCATGAGCCTGATCTCCCGCGAGATGCACAGCCTCATCTTCGGCATCAGCGATGTCGATCGTCTCAGCTCCTCCGATATCAGCAACAAGCTGCTGCTGCTTTTGGCACCGGTCTGCGGCGGCATGCTGCTCGGCCTGCTGCTCTTCATTCTCAGCAGGACACGCAAGAAGCCAATGGTCGACCCGATCGAGGCCAATGCGCTGCATGGCGGCCGCCTGTCGCTAACCGACAGCATCATCGTCGCCATCCAGAACCTGATCTCCAACGGCTTCGGCGCATCGGTGGGGCTCGAGGCCGGCTATACGCAGCTGGCGGCAGGCCTGGCCTCGAAGCTCGGCCTGAAGCTGCAGCTGCGCCGCGCCGATCTGCGCGTCCTCCTCGGCTGCGGTGCGGCAGGCGCCATCGCCGCCGCCTTCAATGCCCCGCTAACCGGCGCCTTCTACGCGTTCGAGCTGATTATCGGCACCTATACCATCGTCTCGCTGACACCTGTCGTCGTCTCCGCCCTGCTCTCGACGCTGGTGGCACGGCTGCTCGCAGGCAACGATTTCACCATCGACGTAGGCAGATTCGGCACTGTGGTGCCGGCCGATTATGTGCCGGCCATTCTGCTTGGCGCCTGCTGCGCCGGTGCTGGCATCCTGATCATGCAGGGCGTTTCCTTTGTCGAGGAACTGGCCCGCAAGAGTTCCGTACCCACGCCGGTACGCCCGGCGCTCGGCGGCATCGTTGTCGGCCTGCTGGCCACAATCTCTCCACAGGTGCTGTCGGCTGGGCATGGCGCCTTGCATCTCAACCTGGCGCATCAGGTGGCGATCCCGACGCTTGTCGGCATCCTGCTGTTGAAGTCCCTTGCATCCGCGGTATCGATCGGCTCCGGCTTCAGGGGAGGCCTGTTCTTTGCATCGCTGTTCATGGGCGCGCTGCTCGGCAAGCTCTTTGCCTATTCCGCCCCGTTCTTTGCGCATGCCTCGCTGACACCCGAAGTCTACGCCGTCGTCGGCATGAGTTCACTCGCCGTCGCCATCATCGGCGGACCGCTGACGATGACCTTTCTGGCGCTCGAAATCACCGGCGACTTCCCGATCACCGTATTGGTGCTCGCCGCGGTCATCACGTCCTCGCTCGTCGTGCGCACCACCTTCGGCTACTCCTTTGCCACCTGGCGTTTTCACCTGCGCGGCGAAAGCATCCGCAGCGCCCATGATGTCGGCTGGATCCGCAATCTGACGGTCGACAAGCTGATGCGCGCCGACGTCAAGACCGCCAATGCCGCAACCACTGTCGAGGAATTCAAGAAGGCCTTTCCCGCCGGCGCCACGCAACGCGTCATCCTCGTCGATGACACAGGCAAATATGCCGGTCTGGTGCTGGTGCCGGAAATTCATGCGAATCCGATCGCCACTGACGACGAGGGCAAGGGGCTGGAGAGTTTCGTTCGCTACAAGAACGATTTCCTGCAGCCGCAGATGAATGCCAAGCAGGCAGCTGCCATCTTCGACAAGAGCGAGAGCGAAGCGCTCGCCGTGCTGAACAATCTGATCGAGCGCAAGGTCGTCGGACAGCTCAGCGAAAGCCACACGCTGCGCCGCTACAGCGAAGAGCTCGACCGGCGGCGCCGCGAAATCTCCGGAGAAATCTAGCCAAGCAGCCGGTTCAGCCAGTCGCCGTCGAGATGCGCCTCAAGCTCCGCCGCAACGGCATCCAGCGCCCGGTCGACGCTCTCTGCGTAGTTGCGCCTTTCGCCCTGAAGGCCGAAACTCTGCAGCAACCGGCTGCGATAGGCATCGCCGGAAAACAGGCCGTGCAGATAGGTCCCGACGATACGTCCATCCGCAGATACGGCACCATCCGCGGCACCGTCCACCACGGCCGACGGCCGGCTGCAATCCAGGCCCTCGGTCACGCCGAGATGGATCTGATAGCCTGACAGCGGCGTACCGTATTCGGCAGAAACAGCATGGCTGTTGCGAACGGTCTTCTCCGGCGCCATTACGGTTTCGACGTCGAGCAGGCCGAGCCCGTCAACCTCCGCCGTTCCGCCCTCGATGCCGAGCGGGTCGTGCACCTTGCGGCCGAGCATTTGGTAACCGCCGCAAATGCCGATCACCCGGCCGCCGCGCCGGACATGGGCGGTCAGATCGCGATCCCATCCCTCGGCGCGAAAATCGGCAAGGTCGCTGATTGTCGATTTGGAGCCCGGCAAGACGACGAGCGCCGCGTCTTCGGGCAGACGCTCCCCGGCACGCACGAACATCAGCTCGACGTCGTCTTCGGCTCTCAGCGGGTCGAGATCGTCGAAATTGGCAATCCGCGGCAGAACGGGGACGGCGATCTTCAATGCGGCCCCGCTTCCCCGCGCCAGCTTTTCAAGAACGACTGAATCTTCCGCAGGCAGCCCGCCTGCCGCCTTCAGCCAGGGCACGACGCCGAAGCACGGCCAGCCGGTATAACGGCCGATCGCGGCAATCCCCTCGTCGAAAAGCGAGACGTCGCCGCGGAACTTGTTGATGATATAGCCGGAGATCATCGCCCGATCGGTGTCGTCGAGGATCGCATGTGTCCCGACAAGCGAGGCGATGACGCCGCCGCGATCGATATCGCCGACCAGTACGACCGGCACGCCGGCCCTTGTCGCAAAGCCCATATTGGCGATATCGCCCGGGCGCAGGTTGATCTCCGCCGGCGATCCCGCGCCTTCGACGATCACCAGATCGGCGCCCTCGGAAACCGTGGCGAAGCTCGACAGCACGAATTCCAGCAGTTGCGGCTTCAGACGCTGATAGTCACGCCCCTTCGCCTGCCCCCAGACCTTGCCCTGGACGATGATCTGGCTGCCGTTCTCCGATTGCGGCTTCAAAAGCACCGGGTTCATATGAACAGATGACGGCGTGCGCGCAGCCAGCGACTGCAGCCACTGCGCCCGGCCGATCTCGCCGCCATCGTCGGCAACGGCTGCGTTGTTGGACATGTTCTGCGGCTTGAAGGGCCGCACCGTCAGTCCGCGATTGGCCGCCAGCCGGCAGAGCACGGCGACGAGCACCGTCTTGCCGACATCCGATCCTGTTCCCTGCAGCATGATGGCTCTGGTCATGGAACGAGGCCTACAACGCGTTGCCTCGCGCAGTCAACGGCAGGGCCAAAAACACGAAAACCGCGCAGGCAGTAAGCCGCGCGGTTTGCCGTAAACTCTGGCGTATTCGCCCATACACGGCGAAACTCGTCTTCTCCGGGACGCAAAACCTGATCCGGAGAACCGGCGGTTTGTCCCCCGCCGTGGCTACACTGATAACGCGACATCCTTACCGGAGAGTTATTGAGGCCTTAAGCAAACATGAATTTTGACCTTTTTTGAACTTTTGTTGGCAGCGGCGTGTGCGCCGCATCATTGAAACGGCCGATCACAGGCAACAGGGCTGGCTAATATTAGCTATTGTAAATCAATGTTTTAGGCCAAAAAAGTTCAACCGCGGAAAGTTGACCGCAACCTTTTCTGCGCTAGCATCTGTAAATTTAAAAATCCTGAGTGGAAATAAGGATGTGCAGATGAAGACCGCAGGAAAAATGCTGTTATTCGCCGCCCTTGTCTGCGCGTTCGCGACCTCGGCCGCGGCATCCGGTTGTGGAAGCGTCTCGATTGCCGAGATGAAGTGGGGCTCGGCCGCCATCGCCGCGAATTTTGACAGGATCATTCTCGAAGCCGGCTATGGCTGTGACGTCAAGATCGTCCCCGGCGACACCATGCCAACCTTCGCCTCGATGAACGGAAAATCGACGCCGGACGTCGCGCCAGAACTCTGGGTAAAGGGCGTCCAGACCGAACTGGACGATGCCATCACCGCCGGCCGCCTTGTCGAAGGCGCCGAAATCCTCTCGGAAGGCGCGGTCGAAGGTCTGTGGATCCCGAAATTCGTCGCCGACGCCAACCCATCCATCAGGACGTTGGAAAACGCCCTCGCCCGTCCAGATCTCTTTCCGGGCGACGGATCGACGGACAAGGCTGCGATATTCAATTGCCCAACCGGCTGGGCCTGCAAGATCTCGACGCAGAACATCTACAATGCCTTCCATGCAGAAGAGAAAGGCTTTGACCTCATAGGAGCTGAAACGCCGCGGGCGCTCGATGCATCGATTGCAGATGCCTTTGCCGACAAGCGCGGCTGGCTCGGTTACTACTGGGCGCCGACTGCGGTCGCCGGAAAATACGAGATGGTGCGGCTGGAGATGGGTGTCCCCTTCGACCAGGCAGAGTGGGACAACTGCACCTCCGTCCCCGGATGCGCCAAGCCCGAGCGCAACGCTTATCCGACATCCCAGGCCTTCACCGTCACCACAAGGTTATTCGCAGACCGCGCCGGTCCGGCGATGGATTATCTTCGCAAGCGCAGATGGGACAACGGCACGATCAACGACGTGCTGGCATGGCAGGATGAAAACGGTGAAAGCAGCCGCAACGCCGCCATCTATTTTTTGCAGAATTACCCGGAGCTCTGGACCCTCTGGGTGCCCGAAGAAGTGGCGGCCCGGGTGAAACGAGCGCTTTAGCAAGCTTCGCGAAGGCCAGCGCCGTCATGATATGCCTTCGACAACGAAAACGCAGCCAGGCTGCGCCCATTGATATTGCAGGTGCTTGAAATGACCCCCGCCGCTTCCTTTCCCGATCGCGACACCGTTGCCCAGAAATTTGCCGGTAGCAGCGATGCCGACAAGTCATACCTCCAGCTCCTGATGGAGAATGCGGCACAGGACGACAATCTGGTCGATGGCCTGCACCGCTACCTCGATCAATCGGCCGAGAGCCGGTTTCTCAATTCGCTGAAGCTTGAGACGACGGGGAAATGGATCGGCTCGGCCGCTCCGGACCGCCTTCAAGTCCGCCTGATGGAAGCCGCCAAGTCCAGCCAGCATCCGGCCTATGAGGCCTTCCGCACGGGACTGGTGCGCTCCGGCGGCCTTGAAAGGGCCTATCCGGCAGCCAAGATCTGATTAGCGGCGTGCGGCCCGGTCGACAGAGCGGCCGGCATCCTGTGTCGCATTGACGGCGTTGGCCGTATCGCGGCCGACGCCGCGGATCGTGTTGCCGCAGGACGAAAGAGCAAGCAGGAGCATGAGGGCAGCGCCGATTTTGGCTGTGGTCGTCATCTTGGAATTCCTTTGAAAATATGACCTCTCCGAAGCGGCGAACGCCGCTCCGGCCGATAAACGCATCAAAGCCAAAAAGGTTCACGCCAGAATGGTTTAGGCAGCCGCAGCCTTCGCTTTTTCAGCAAAGGCAAAGCGGATGCTGTCGGCAACCGCCTGCATCGGACCAGAGAGCTGCGACGCCGTCAGAAGGCGAATCTCGAAGGAGGCGAGCTCCGGCAGGCCCTCCTGCGCGCCGAGGATCACCATATCGTCGCTGACATAGGAGCGCGGTAGCGGCGCAATCGCCAGATCGGAAACCACAGCCGCCCTCTGCGCCATCGTATGGCCGCTGAGATAGGCAACGCGATAGGGCCGCTTGTTGCGCTCAAGCTGCGACAGCGCTTCGTGGCGCCAGATGCAGCCCTCTTCCCAGATCGAGATCGGCAGCGGCTCCTTGCGGTGCGCCGTGCCGCATTTGGCGCCGGCCCAGACCAGCCTCTCGCGATAGACGATCTCGCCGCCGGTCGGGAACGGCCTGGTCGCAAAATTGATGAGCGCCAGATCGAGGCGCTGCTCTTCCATCCGCTTCTTCAGCCCGATGCTCATGTCGATGGTCACATCGACCATGATGCCGGGATAGCTGTCGGCGAAACTCTTGAGAATGCTCGGCAGCAGCCGTTCGCCGATATCTTCGGGCGCGCCGAGGCGCACCACGCCGCTGAGCTCAGGCATGATGAAGCGCGAAACCGCTTCGTTAGAGAGCGCCAGGATATTGCGCGCATAGGTCAGCAACAGCTCGCCATGCTGCGTCAGCGTCACCGAGCGGGCGTCGCGCAGGAACAATGTCGCGCCGAGCTGCTCTTCGAGCTTCTTGATCTGCATGGAGACGGCAGAGGGTGTTCTGAACACCGCTTCGGCGGCCGTCGAAAAATTGCCGGTTTCCGCGATCGCCACGAAGGTGCGCAGAACATCGTTATCGAGAAGCGGGATTGGCCTGCGAAAGGGCATCGTCATCGGCGCATCTTTCAATTTTTCTGATCTTAAGCACCATATCATTTCGTTTGGCTGAAAGTCAATCGAACCTTATATTTCACTCATGGCTGATAGACAAAGAGGAGGCCATGATGACTGACACCGTCCATTCTGCAATCGACGCCTTCTTCGCGTTCCGTTCGCGGCAGATCCAGCGGGCCGCATGGGACAACACCATGCGTCAGATGACGGCCTTGCCGCACCACCTGATCGCCGATGTCGATCCCTACATACGCTTCCGCATCTGCCGAACGCGAAATGATGCGAAAGACCTTCAACAAAACTGATGGTATCCATAAAATCTATTCGTTTGATTGATGGATACCAAAAGCCCATATCAGGTAACGGGCGCAAGACGCTCAACGATCAAAGGACAAGGAAAATGACCACCATCACCTATCGGGATAGCAAGAGCTCATCCGGCCTGCATTTCGACGTCGGCACCCTTCTGCATAAGGCGTCGCACGCATGGCACCAGTGGCAGGCAGCACGCGAAATCGAATCCATGCCGTTCGACATCCGCAAGGACGTGGGCTATCCGTCGGCAGAAGCAGCGGATGACCGCAAGGATATGTAATGAATGCGACATACCTCCCAGCGTGAGGGCGGCGCCCTGCCAATGGCAGCGCCGCCCTCATCGTTTCCGGACTGGTGAAATTTAATCTTGAATTTCAGACGCATATATTTGAAATCAGTTTCAGCTTGCGACTTTTGACGAAGCCGTCGCGCATTTGGCAGGCCGCTTAGCGTGGCATGTCGCAAAATAGCGCTTATCAGCCGCAGATTTCCATGCGAATGTCGCTTTCAGAACATCTAAGCGACGCATTCCACGCACCAATAGCGCATCGCCCTCCAGCATGGATTTTGCTCATGAACAAGATGCTGACCAAGAAGCGCTCTCTCGTCTTCTTTATGGTTCCCCAGTTCACCATGCTGCCCTTTTCGGCGGCGATCGACACGCTGCGTATTGCCAACCGCATGCTCGGCTATCAGGCCTATACGTGGCGCCTCACCTCGGTTGACGGCAACAAGGTCTATTCGTCCTGTGGCATCGGCGTCGAGGCGAATTCATCGCTCGCCGAAGAGCGCCGTCATCTCGGCGGCGAGAACCGCCCGAGCATGGTGCTGGTCTGTTCCGGCATCGATGTCGAGGATTTCAACAACAAGTCGGTCAATGCCTGGCTTCGCGAAAGCTATAACCGCGGCGTCGCCGTCGGCAGTCTCTGTACGGGCGCGCATGTGCTTGCTCAGGCCGGGCTCCTGAATGGCAAGCGCTGCGCGATCCACTGGGAAAACCTGCCGGGCTTCTCCGAAGCCTTCCCGCAGGCGGAGGTCTATGCCGACCTCTATGAAGTGGACAGCAATCTCTATACCTGTGCCGGCGGCACCGCCTCGCTGGACATGATGCTGAACCTCGTCGGCCAGGATTTCGGCGAGAGCCTCGTCAACCGCATCTGTGAGCAGCACCTGACGGACCGCGTCCGCAGCCCGCACGACCGCCAGCGCCTGCCGCTGCGCGCTCGCCTCGGCGTCCAGAACGCCAAGGTTCTCTCGATTATCGAACTGATGGAAGGCAATCTTGCCGAGCCGCTGTCGCTCCTGGAAATCGCCGATGGCGCCGGTCTTTCGCGCCGCCAGATCGAGCGCCTGTTCCGTCAGGAAATGGGCCGCTCCCCTGCCCGCTACTATCTCGAGATCCGCCTCGATCGCGCCCGCCATCTTCTGGTGCAGTCGTCGATGCCGGTCGTCGAAGTGGCCGTCGCCTGTGGTTTCGTCTCCGCCTCGCACTTCTCCAAGTGTTATCGCGAACTCTACAACCGCTCGCCCCAGCAGGAGCGCGCCGAGCGCAAGATGACGATGGCGACCGCGCGTCAGGCGCTGGCAGCCTGAAAACCCAACGATTGAGATCGAAAATGCGAAGCGGCGTCTATTGCGCCGCTTCTTGCGTCATGCGGGCATCCGAATAGACCATGTTCCGGCCCTTGTGCTTGGCCATGTAGAGAAACTGGTCGGCAGCATTCAGATAGTTCTCGAAGCTTTCGTAGCCGGCAATCTCGGCAACGCCGATCGAAACGGTGACCGACAGCTCCTCGTCATCAGCCGATACCTTCAGCCGCGACAGATCGGATCGGACTTCGTCGCACAGCTTCGTGGCGGCATGCGAATCCATCATCGGAAACAGGATCGCGAATTCCTCGCCGCCGAGCCGCGAGAGAAGATTGTCGCTGCCTTCGAAGATCGTTGCCAGGCGCGCCGCGACCGCGATCAGAACCTTGTCGCCGATCTCATGGCCATAAGTGTCGTTCAGCCGCTTGAAATGGTCGATGTCGAGGATGGCAACCGAGCTTACCGCCTTCTGGCGCAGACACTGGTTCACGACCTTGGGGCCGGAATCGTAGAAATAGCGGCGATTGTAGAGGCCGGTGAGATAATCGCAGGCCGCCGCAGCTCTCAACTGCTTCAGCTGCGTCAGCGTCTCGACATTATTGGCGATCCGGCACTGCAGCTCTTCGGCAACGAAGGGACGGTAGACGAAGTCGCTGGCGCCGGCTTTCAGGAAGCTCGCCGACAGCATCCTGTCATTCGATGACGACACGCCGATCACCCGGATCTTGTCGGAGCCGAACCGGTGCCGGATGCGCCGCGTCAGCTCATAGCCGCTCATATCGGGCATATGATGATCGGTAACCACAAGCTCGATATCGCTGTATGCCTCCAGCGCCGCCAGCGCCTCAAGTCCGGAATTCGCCTCGACCACCATATATTGCTGCGCCGTCAGCAGATCGACCAGGACCTGGCGGGCGGATTGGACGTCATCGACGACGAGAACCCGGGTCTTGCGGTTCAGGATTGCCCTGCGCACGGTGCCAACCAGGTTGTCGAGCGCAAACTCGTTGTCCTTGAGCACATAGTCGATGACGTTGCGCTCCATGATCCGGTTGCGCGTCGCAATGTCGAAGGTGGCGGTGAAGACGATGGCCGGGATCTTGTGCTCGATGGCGCAATCCAGCGCCTCGCCATAGGGCGAATCCGGCAGGTTCAGATCGACGACGGCCATCGTATAGCCATGCGGATCCTGGGCCAGCGCTTCTTGAAGCGCCTTGAGCGAAGGGCACGTCTTGACGTTGAGACCGAGCTCGGTCTGAAAGCGGTGGCACAAAACGGCAGAAAACATCCGGGAATCTTCAACCAGAAGTATTTTATGACCGCCAAAACGCGGCACAGAACTATCCCGATTGAAATCCGCCTGAAAAGCCATCCAGTCCCTTACTCCCCGCGGCGCCTGGAGCAGCCGAATCGGCTGTCCCCATAACAGCTTGGACGATAGCGGACACACCCAATTGGGTGAAGAGGCAGAACAGGCTCAAAATAACCTGAAATTGCAGAAATTCGAAGTCTCTTAACAACGGCGACAGGTCCCCGCGTCGATCGGGGACCTTTCGTACTCCGCGGCTCAGGATCACTCGTCTTAGGCAACCGCCCGTTCCCGTTTCATCGTCTTGATTTGCAGCAATGTGTCGAGGTTCTGATTGACGCGGCAATAGAACTCCTCGTCGATGAACGGACGCAGCATGAAATCGTTCCCGCCGGCCTTCAGGAAGCGCGCCGACAACAACCGGTTCGACGACGACGAGACGCCGATGATGCGCAGTTCGTGGGAGCCGATGCTGGCGCGAATGCGGCGCGTCAGTTCAAAGCCGTCGATGTCAGGCATGTTGTAATCGGTGACCATCAGGCCGATATCGCGGTTGGCCTTGAGGATCTCAAGCGCCTTGGCGCCGCTTTCTGCAACGCTGACGCGGAAATTATAGCGCTTCAGGCGGCTGGAGAGCAGCGCGCGCGCAGTGGCGCTGTCATCGACGATCAGCACGTGATGGCGCTTGTTGGTGAGGAAGCGGCAAATGGATTCGGCCAGCAGATCGACGGCGAAAACATTGTCCTTGAGGATGTAGTCGACGATATCCTTGGCCATCAGTTCGTCGCGCAGGCCCTCGTGGAAAGTGCCGGTAAAGACGATCGTCGGGATGCTGAGATCCACCAGATATTCGAGCGCTTCACCCTTTTCGGCGCCGGGAAGATTGATGTTCGAGATTGCCAGCGTGATCGGGTCAGAGGACTTGTCATAGGCCAGCTGGAGGTCTTCGAAATTGCGGCAGACCTCAACATTGATATCGAAAAGCTCCTTCAGCCGGGCGCTGATCATCGATGTGAAGACATTGGAATCTTCCGCGAGAATAATACGCGCACCCGCAAACATTTCGCCGGAATATTGCATTCCCGAAATACCTAAAAACGACATAGCAAAACCTTTGAATGAAAATGTGTCCCTGGATGAGACAGATATATCAATTCATTTGAATAATGATTAATCGAGGCACCCGGAAAACCCGCCCGGAAGTTCTTGCAGATCGCGCCAAATGCTTTCTTATTCTTATGATTAAGAGATCGTGCGCAAGCATACCGGTCAGGCTGCGAAAAACCGCAGCTCTGCGCGGCCAAGATGTGAGTCACCGGCTACTTGATGACGGCCGAGCCCTTGACGATGTCGATCGTCTCTCCGCCATCAAGCCCGATCCGGTCGCCATCAGGTGCGGTCATGAAGCACCCGGACGCACACAGCGTCTCGGAAGCGCCGCTATCGACGACGATCTCGACCTTGTTCCCGCCCTCGGTGATGACAACCACGACGGCGGCGGGATCGG
The DNA here is from genome assembly GCF_056400165.1 of Rhizobium sp. 01L410. Classification (NCBI taxonomy): domain Bacteria; kingdom Pseudomonadati; phylum Pseudomonadota; class Alphaproteobacteria; order Hyphomicrobiales; family Rhizobiaceae; genus Rhizobium; species Rhizobium sp. 01L410. Next base: position 184,993 of record NZ_JBFTST010000002.1, on the reverse strand, counting down.
TATTGGTGACGGTTGCCGCCCACGCGTTTGCGGCGGCAAAGAGGGAAAGAAGCAGTCCAACGGCAAGTCTTGCCATTCACAACGGCGCCTATAGGCGCCCTCCCCAAGGGCTTATCGGCGCTGCTGCCCCCAGCAGCGAAAACCCGATCGCCAGGATCTTATAGCCAGCGGCGCGTGAATGGCCGCTGAATAAGACCCCTTACCCCTTGAGACTGCCATCGGCGGCCTTGCCGCGCAACTGGCGGACGGAGCCACCATCATCCTTCGACGTTTTATCCTGAAGATTTTCCTCCACCAACGGCTTTGCCGCAGGCGCCGGAGGCAAAGCATTCTCGCGATGATAGGTGATGTCGCTCTGCGGCAGCGGGATCTCGATGCCCTCTTCCCTGAACCGCTTGAGGATGGCGATGCGCAAGCCGTTGCGCACCTTCAGGCCGTCGCCCATATCGGCGAGCATGAACCGCAGTTCGAAATCCAGCGAATAGGTGCCGAAGCGCAGGAACTCCACATGCGGTTCCGGATTGCGCAGCACCTGCGGTACGGCGTTCACCAGCTCCAAGAGGATATCCATCACCTTCTGCGGATCCGCCTTGTAGCTGACGGACACCGGAATTTCCGAACGGCCGACCTTGTTGCGATGCGTCCAGTTGCCAACCGCGGCATTGATCAGCTCCGAATTCGGCACGATGATCGACTGCTTGCGGAAGGTCTCGATCTCGGTGGCGCGCACCGAGATGCGCGTGACGATACCCTCGGCCGTGCCTGAGACGACGTGGTCGCCGACCTTGAACGGCCGCTCGACCAGCAGGATCAGGCCGGAAACGAAATTCGAGACGATGTTCTGCAGGCCAAAACCGATACCGACTGACAGGGCAGAGGCGACGAGCGCCAGGCTCGAAAGGTCGATGCCAGCAGCCGAGACGCCGACGATCGCCGCAACGCCGACACCGAGATAGCCGATGCCGGTCTTGACCGAGTTGCGCACGCCGATGTCGACATGGCTGCGCGCCATGACATTGCCGTCAAGCCAGCGCTGTACCCAGCGCGTCACAAGATAGCCGCCGGCAAACAGCAGGATGCCTGTGAAGATCCCCACAAGCGAAATGCTGATGCCGCCGAGGCGAACCTCGGTGAAAAGCCTGTAGGCGATCTGCTGGAGATCCTGGATATGGAAGCCCCAGAGAAGGAGCACGAGCGGTATGCCGGTCATCAACGCCACGGCATAGATCGCAAGACCTGCCACAAGACCCGCCTGATCGATGGCAACCGCCCCCAGCTTGAAACGCTGGCTCAGGAAGCGGCCGATGAACGTATCGCCGAACGTCTCGGTCTTCGAGATCGCCTTGCCCGACAGCAGGCCGATATAAGTGGTGACGACGATCGCGCCCGTGATGATCAGCTGGGTTGCGACGAAGCGTGCCAGGCCAACATAGCCCGTCAGCGCGGTGACGATCAGGCCGACGCCAAGCACCCTCAGGATGATCGCCATGCCGCGCGGCCAATGGCGGCCCGGCGCATCCGGATCGCCGCCCCGGGCGAGCATCGGCCGTCCGAAAGAAGCGGCAATCAGGATCAGGCCGATGATCATCGCGGCGATCAGGCTGCGCACCACCGTCAGAACCAGCGGCGATCCCATCGCCTCGCTGACGCTGCCGAACAGATAATCCAGCGCGTTGACGACAGCCATGGCCAGCAGGCAGGCGCCGATCGACTGCGCGCCGCGATTGGAAAGCCTGACCAGCCGCCAATGCGGTTCGCGCGGTGCAAACACGGCATTGGTGAAACGCCGGACGAAATAGATGAGCCCGACCGCACCGAACAGCGCGGCAATCACAGGGGCAATATCCGGCCGGAGCACATTGAAACTGTCGAGGAAGAAATAGGACGTGACGAGCAGCGCGGCCAGCGACGAGGTGCGGATCACCGTTGCCCAGAAGGCAATCGACAGGCGGCTGATATAGCTCGGATGCTCGATGCCATCATCGCGCTTCAGGTAGCCGCCGAAGATCCGGTAGCCTCCTGATAACAGGATCAGCGCGGTCGCCAGCGATAGCAAGAGCGCGGTGAACAGCGGCAACCGCTTGAACTTCCAGACGAACACCATCCAGCCGGTCATGGCGTCGTTGAACTTGCCGATCTCGGTGAGGAAGGCGCTGCCGGCATCGTCGAGGACCGACATAGACACATCGGTGCGGCGCAGCAGCGTTGCGGCAAACAGACGGCGGCGGGTTTCGGCAACCTCGTTGATCAGCTTGTTGACGGCCATAGAGAGGTTCTCGGCGTCACCAGTCACCGCGTTGATCTGCGACCGTTCGGCGGTCAGCGCGTTGCGCTCGTTGGTGACGATCTCGGCTTCGGGCGGTTGCCCGTCCTTCGGTGGCTCGCCGATTTCGGCAAGGCGGTTCTTGATCTGATCGAAGCGCGGACGCAGGCCGACGGATGTAGCGATCACGGCACGGCCGAGCTCGTCGACCTGACCGGAGAGCGTCACCAGCCCGTCGTCATTGTCAGAATTGACCTTGGCGCTCTCCTGATAGGCCGCAAGCTTCTTCTTCGCCGCCTCGATATCCTTCAGCGCCTGATCGAGGCCGCTATTGGCAAGCGGCGCATCTGCGGCCGGGGCCGGAGTTGCGGCGGGTGCAGGCGCGGGTGCCGGCTGCGGTTGGGAAACGGCGGGAGCAGCGGGCTGTGTGACCTGCGCCAGCGGCACACCCACGGACTGCACGAGCGTCGCCAGCGTCAGCGCCACGAGTACGAAGGGTCGAAGCAGGAAATGATTGAGCCGCAAAATAATCCCCGCAGGATTCGCTTTTATCGATGAGGCCGCTTCTTATAGCAAAGAAAGGCGACAGAAAGGCGGAAGTCGAAATCCGCCGTTAGAAGCCTGCGCCGGGCTTTGCCAGATACGCAAGTTCTGCCGCGCTGGAATCGCGCCCGACAATGGCGTTCCGATGCGGGAAGCGTCCGTAAGCAGCAATCACCTCCCGGTGACGCCGGGCATAATCTGCATATTCCTCATCGCCGAGAGCCGCAAACAGCGCCACCGAACGATCCTGCTCGGCCAGCACCTCGGAATGCTCGAACGGCATGTAGACGAAACAGCGATGCGCCGCGTCGATCGCCATGTCGGCGCCCGCATCGACGGCAAGCTTCGCTTCGCGCAGTGCCAGAGGATCAGTGGCAAAAGCGAGCGGCGTCGCTCTATAGATATTCCGCGGAAACTGGTCGAGCACGATGATTGCCGCCAGCCGCTGCTCCGGGCTCGCACGCCATGTTTCCACCGCACCTCCGGCCAGAGCCAGATGCGTGTCGCGAAACCGCGCCGTGATTTCCGAGTCCAGCTCCGGGGACGAGCGGAACCATTGATCGCGTCCGCATTCCTCCAGCCAGAAACGCAAAACCTCATCGGGCGTACAGATCGCTGCCAATACGGCCTCCAGCTCAGTTGATCGAAAAGACGAGCGTAGCCCGGGTACCGCGGTGCTGGCGGTCGTAACCGAGCTCGGATTTCAGACTTGCGGCCATTGCCGTCAGGATCTTCGTGCCGAGACCGGTTCCCTTGGCCGGGCTTGCATCGTCGAACCCTGCCCCGTCGTCCTCGACGATCACGGAAAGCTGGCCATCCGTATGGTCGATGATGACACGAACCTCGCCCTCGACGCCGTCGCCATAGGCATACTTGAAGGCGTTGGTCACCAGCTCGCTAACGATCAAGCCGAGCGTGATCACCTTGTCGGTGGCGAGATTGACCGCCTGGGCGGTCAGCACCACGCGATGCGGCCGCTTGTCGTCACGCATCGACGCTTCGAGTTCGCTGAGCAGGCTGCCGAGATACTCATCGATCTGGACAGTGCCGACCTGCCGGTTGGTATAGAGGCGGCGGTGTACGCTGGCGATTGCGTTGATGCGCATCTGCGTTTCCTGCAGCGCGTCGATCGCCACCTGATCCGTCGTCACCGAAGACTGCATGCGGATCAGCGCGCCGACGAGCCCAAGGCTGTTAGCGATGCGGTGGTTCACCTCGGCGAGCAGCATTTCCGCGTGGTCGCGCTGCTGGCGGATAACCTCCTGCGCATGCGCCGTGTCGCGGCGGAACCGCGCCCGCTCCAGCCCCTGCTCGAGGGCCGCCGCCAGAAGGTCGAAATAGTCGTGTGAGATTCCCTTCAGCACATAGTCGTCGGCGCCGGCCTTCAGGGCCGCGACGGCAACGCTGGTATCTCCTGAAGCCGTTGCATAAATGACCGGCGGATGATCCGGCAGCTCCATCAGCTTCGGCAAAATGTCGAGCCCGGTCTCGGCCTTCAGGAAATGGTCCAGAATGACGGCATCGATTGCACCTTCGGCAACCCGCTTCAGGCCGGTCGCGCCATCTTCGGCCCATTCGACGGTGAAGCCGCGCCGCGACAGATTCCGGCGCATGAGCATCGCCAGCGCTTCATCGTCGTCGATGTAGAGGATACGGATCGTCTTCTCCGTATCGCCTTTGACCTCACCCATTCCGCCTCCGGACTCTGCCGCGCAGAAACGTGGCAGCCTGTCGGCCGAATCGTCTGCTCCCGATTGTGGTATTGCATCGATCATCGCGCGTAAACAGCGGCAAATCCTCCACTTCCCGGCAACTGAATCGACTGTCCGATTTCAAACGAACTCATCCGGCAATAAGACCTCAGCCTCCCGGAAAAGCCCGGCAGAGGCGCAATATGTGAAAGGCAAAACTCAGGAAGACACACTCACCCGCGCTGAAAACGCCTGCGCGCGGAAATGGTTCCATCACTTTTCCAGTTTTTTCACATAACGCCGGTGGCGCGAAACCTCGGCCCCTGCATTATCGGGAAGCTTGATGAAACGCAGACAGGCGATCACACCGATGATGCCGATGGTCAGAAACGCCCAGCGGAAATCCGCAAGCTCCGGACGCAACGCGCCGCGGCTCGCAGCCGAGATGTTGAGGGCGGCAGCAGCGACCGCCACGCCGAGCAGCATCGACACCTGCTGCAGCATGCTCGACAGGGTCGACGCAGAACTGCGCTGCGCTGCATGGATATCGGCGAAAGATAGCGTGTTGAGCGCCGTAAACTCCATCGACCGCGAAAGCCCGGCAATGAAGAGAACCGCGTAGATCAGCAGCGTCGATGTATTCTCGCCGAAAAATCCGCAGGCGATGATCGAGCCCGAGGCGATGAGACCGTTGACGACAAGGACGTTACGGAACCCGAAGATCGCCAGCAACGGCGTCGTCACCGTCTTCATGCCGAGATTGCCAAGGAAATAGACGAGCAGATAGGCGCCAGCCGCAATCGAGCTCATGCCGAAGCCCAATTGAAACAGCAGCGGCAGCAGGAACGGCGTCGCATTGATGGCGACCCGGCAGGCCGTACCCGCCGACAGTGTCGAGAGGGCAAACGTCTGCACTTTGAAGGCCGACAGGTCGAGCAGCGGATTGGGCACTTTCAGGAAATGTCGCGTCGCAAGATAGGAAAACAGCACGCCACCGCCAAACATCGCCGCGACGGGCAGCAGCCCGCCGCTCCATTTCACCGACAACTCAAGTGCCGCCAGCAGCAAAGTCAGCCCTGCAGCACTCAGCACGAAGCCCAGGACATCGAGCCGCCCGGCCTCCTCTTCCCGCTGTTCGGGAACGAAGCGCAGCACCAGCGCGAGACCGATCAGGCCGATCGGAATATTGATGAGAAAATTCCAGTGCCAGCTGGCATAGGTGGTGATGAAGCCGCCAAGCACCGGGCCGACGACCGGTGCCGTCAGCGCCGGCCAGGTGATCAACGCGATCGCCTGGACGAGCTCCGATTTCCGGGCGTTCTTCAGGACGATGATCCGTCCGACAGGCGTCATCAAGGCACTGCCTGCGCCCTGGATCGCCCGGGCAACGATGAATTCGCCCAAGGTGCTCGAAAGACCGCAAAACAGCGACGCCGCAGTGAACACGGCGATCGAGATCAGGAACACCCGCCGGGCGCCAAAGCGGTCGCCGAGCCAGCCGGACAGCGGAATGAAGGCCGACATGGTCAGCATGTAGACGGTGATTCCGATGCTCATCGAGACCGGCTGCACGCCAAAACTCGCCGCCATCTGCGGCAGCGAAGTCGCGACGATGGTGCCGTCGAGGATCTGCATGAAGAAGGATACGGCGACGACGAGCGCCACGATCTTCGCCTGGCGTGCGCTGGCGGCTTCGTTAGTGTCTGTCATGTCCGCCGGGGTCATCGAGTGGCCAATGCGATTGCAATTCCGTAGCACCGGCATGAAGCAGCCGAAAAGGCCAGCCGGCAGGGCGATGACAGTGCATACGCCGGTTATCGGATACCGGAAAGGCCAAATCTTGCATCATCTGACGGTTCGCTTGGCACAAAACGCCTCGCCGCACGTTCTTCAATCGTAAGGGCAATTCGCCACTTTTTTCGATTGAGGACATTTTCATGACGCCGGAAGACAGACGCACCGTTTTCAGCAACCGTAAGATTGAAGCAGTCGTTGAAGGAATGACCCAGGATGACGGCACAGACAATCCGATCACCGGCAAATCACTTGGCGACGCCATTCTCTTCGTCGTCGAGCAGGCGGCCACCGATGCACCCAGCGTCCACATCATCTATGGCGGCAAGGGCACGCTCAGCTATACGGATTGCCTGAGCATCTATCGCGAATACGGAGCGCAGCTGCGCAGCGAGGCAAGCTGACCGGGTACCGCATGGCAGCTATTCGCGGTCACCCCTGCCCGCGCCTGCTTTTCTTGCGTATGTGAGGGTGCGATCCCTCTCAAACGCGATTCTATATCATGCCCTCTTCTGCCTCGCCGCTCCGCGGCGTTCTCGTCGCGTTCGCGGCTTACGCCGTTTTTGCCTTCAGCGACGCTTCCATCAAGATCTTGCACGGCGCCATCCCCGCCTATCAGATCGCCTTCCTCGGCTGCGCTTTCGGTCTCGTCGTCATGCCGTTCATCAAGTCCAGGGACGACAGCTGGTTCGACATGGTCAAGACGTCAAACCGCACGCTCTGGATGCTGCGTTTCGTCTGCGGTGCCGTCGGCGCCATCGCCTCGATCATCACCTTTACCAAACTGCCGATGGCCGAGGCCTTCTGCCTGCTCTTCCTGCTTCCGTCCTTCGTCACCATCCTGTCGGTCATCTTCCTCAAGGAAGACGTCCGCTGGCAGCGCTGGACCGCTGTCGTCGTCGGCTTCATCGGCGTGCTGATCGTCCTTCGCCCAGGCTTCCGCGAATTGTCGGTCGGCCATCTGGCGGCCGCGATCGGCGGCCTCAGCGCGGCGATCTCGATCGTTATCCTGCGCGCCATGGGACCGGCCGAAAAGCGGCTGTCCCTCTATGGCGCCGGTCTTCTCGGAACATTGACGGTCAGCGGCCTGCTGATGATCTCCAACATTGCTGTGCCGACCGCGCAGGAATGGTTCTTCATTGCCAGCTACGGCATACTCGGGGCGATCGGCAACGTGCTGCTGATGAGCGCCGCTCGCCTGGCGCCGGCGAGCCTCGTCGCCCCGCCGCAATACAGCCAGATGATCTGGGCGATCGCCTTCGGCTACCTGATCTTCGACGACGCCATAGACCTGCCGATGGCAGGCGGCATCGCGCTGATTATCTGCTCCGGACTGCTGACGCTGATCCGCGAACGCAAGCGCGGCACTCCGCTGCCAACTGCCGTGGTATCGACCGACAATCAGGCGCCCGCCGTCACCACGGCGGCAACCGACTGATCCGATTTGAGGCTCCGTAAGGGGAACAATCCCGGCAGCGGCCTGTTCCCCATAAAACAACGGAGGCTTCATGGCTGACACAAAACCAGACGAGGGCCGGCAACCCTCGCTTTCCCCGGCAGAGGAAGAACAGCGGATCTACGCGGCGGAGCGCCGCAGCTGGCTGATCTGGACCTTCGGAATCGCCGGCGCCATCGTCGCGGTCATCATCGCCGGAACGGTGGCAATTACGCCGTGGCCGGATCCGGCAACCACAGGCTCGACGCCGAAACCACAGCATATCGAGGCCCCGGCGCCGTGAACGGCTTTCCCGGCGCCGATTTCGTCTGTATGACCGGCTCAGTTGAAGAGGATAGCAGATGGCCGCACGCGACCGTTTTTCGAAGAAGCTCACTTGCCCGCAATGCGGCAACAGCGGTATCGCGGAAGTCTCGGAAGACGATCACCCGACCCGCAAGCACCCGGCTTTCCTGGTCGATGAAATGCCGCGCGGGTTCTTCGAGGAAAAGGCCTCCAACTTCCAGGAGACCTATATCATTCGCTGCGAATGCGCCCGGAAATTCCCCTTCCGGGCATTAACGGAAAAGACTGCCTGACGCCGGAGAAAGCGCTCAGGCAAGCCCGAGCGGCATTTCTGCAACCTTGCGGCCCGGACCGTAGTCGCGCTCATGCGAAGAGCGGTAGCGCCCGTCGCGGCGGGTGCTGACATCGATGCGCTGGCTGTCGAAAAGGCCATCCGCATAGGTACCGGTATCGTCGCTCTGGACTTCCGATTTTGCGGCAAAAATTTTAAAGATCATCGTTTCCTCCAGTTCGCTGCCTTAACGGCAAGCAGCTCGCTTCCGTTCCACCCTAACGCCCATATAGTTAAAAAATTAACCATAACCCGGCGAGAAATTTCCACTCCCCAGGGCTGGCCTGTCGCTGGCCGTGCCCTACCTCATTCCTTGCGATGGAGATCGCTTTTACTCTCACTTCCCCAGCTCCCCCGCTTCGGCGGGGTTTCTTTTCCCTCGAAGAAAAAATAGGGCGAGACCACTAACAAAGCATGGATTTTCCCATGCCGGAACAGGTGGTATTCTTGCTGTGGGTTAACAGAGGGAAAATGTCATGCCGCGCTTAGCAGAACTGTACTTCAAGAGTGCCGTTATCTTCTTCATCATCGGTATATCGATTGGCCTGAAGATGGCGATATCGGAAGATCACACCGTCATCGGCGCCCATGCGCACTGTAATCTCTTGGGTTGGGTCAGCATGGCGCTATTCGGCGGCTACTATGCGCTCAATCCGAAGAAGGCAGAGCGGCGGATCGCGATGATTCAATATTATGTCTATACGCTGGGCGTCGCGATGATGGTCCCGGCGCTCTACATGATGCTCGAAGGCAACATGGCGATGGAGCCGCTGGTGGCGGTCTCCTCTCTGATCGTCTTCGCCGGCGTGCTGCTGTTTGCTTTCGTCATCTTTTCGCCGAAAGACAGCGTCGCCACACCGACGCCGCAGCCGCTGCGCTAGCCGCATCCGGCACCAGCATCAGGCGCCGTTCGCCAGCGGACGGCGCTATTTCTTCGCGCCTGCAGACAGCACGCGATGCGTGGCATTGTCCATCGCGTGGCTCGCGTCCTGGCCGTCACGCTTCAGGCCCCAGGCGGTATTTCCGCAGGATGCAAGCAAGAGAGCGGAAAGGCAGACGAAAGCGAGAGAAAATTTCGGCATCGATATCCCCTGTGTCAAAACTGGCAATGGGATGAAGATGTTACCAAGCTCGCCGAAATCAATAGCCGCGGCAGGCACGCGCCGCTTTATTCAACGCGGCCGCGAAAAGGCCTGTGTCACGGCCATGTCACGCGAAATCCTCAGCGGCGGATGTTACAAGAATAACGAGGCGTCTGTTTTGCGTTATGCCTCCTGTTCGTAGGCCCGCCTCACCCCAAAAGCGGCGGGCCTCTCCACCTTCGGGATCCGACATGTTCAAGAGATTGGCCAAGTTCCTGAATCCGCCACCGCCGAACAGCTATATCTGGCACGAATGCACGCCACCCTACCCGCCGCGCAGCACCATCGACGGCGCCTTCACGCGCGACGGCCAGCCGACATGGCGCCGGATCACCGCTGATGGCTGGGAGTACCGCCAGGACGGCGAAACCGCAGCCCTCCACCGCCTCTCCGCCTGAGGCCGTTACCGGCCATTTCTAGCAGCTTGCGCTACAGCGAGACTCACGGCTGACTGTGGCAATCGCAAAGCCATTTCAGCGAGCCGTCTGCACATGCTGGTCCATGAAGGCGAAAGCCGGACATCGAAGATCGATCTGCTTCTTGCAACCGCCCTCGCCTTCGTCGCGGGCGGCGTCAACAGTGCCGGATATCTGGCCTTCGACTATTTCTCGGCGAACATGACCGGCAACGTCTCGATGATCTCCGATCATCTGTCGATCCGGGAGCTTAGTGCCGCCATCGCCTTTGCGACCATCGTCGTGATGTTCATCCTCGGCGCCTTCTGCGCCTCGCTGTTTATCGAGATTGGCAGGCAACGGCGGCTTTCGAATATCTATGCGCTGACTCTGCTGGCCGAATCCGCCCTCCTGATGGGCGTCGGCGTCTACACCGCTTCATCGGCCTTCGGCGGAATCACCATTGCCGGCCTCCTTGCCTTCACCATGGGCATCCAGAACGCCGCCTCGACCCGCATATCAGGCAGCCGGGTGCGCACCACCCATGTCTCCGGCATCGCAACCGATATCGGTGTCGGCCTTGCGCTTCTGATCGGCAACAGCACCGCATCCGACCGGGCGCAGACCGTCCGCCGCCTGAGCCTGCACGGCACCACGATCCTTTCCTTCCTGCTGGGCGGCGTCGCTGGCGTGCTTGGCTACAAGCTGGCAGGCGGGATGGTCTTCTGTGTCTTCGCAATCATCCTGCTGGCTCTGTGTGCCGGCTATCTGCGCGGCCGCACGGCAGCGGCCTTGCCGGGGACGAAAACATAACCATCTGATTGGGATGAGGCCGCAAGAGAGCGATCAGTGGCCCGAACTGGAGGCTAGAATGAAGATCCTGATTGCCGCGCTTGCCGCAGCCGCCCTGTTGCCATCGGCAGCCCTTGCGCTCGACGCGATCGAGGTCAAGGCGCGCGACCATTCCTGCGAGGAACTGGCAAAGATCATCCGCCAGAACCCGGCGGTCTTCGTCCGGATCGGCATCGGTGGCCGCAGTTTCCGTCACCCGCCGTCGCAGTGCCGTCTGGGCGACAAGTGGGCAACCACGAGCCTCAGAGACGCCACGGGCAAGCAATGCGTGCTCGACTATGCCTGCGTCTACGATCCGGAATCTTTCTACAACAAATTCCCGCACTGACAGCCGCAGACGCATGGCCGAAGAAACGAAAAAGCGGCCTTTCGGCCGCCTGCGTCATCAGCGATATATCTAATCTTTTCAAAGAGAAGATGGTGGGTGATGTAGGGCTCGAACCTACGACCCGCTGATTAAGAGTCAGCTGCTCTACCAACTGAGCTAATCACCCATTCCCTAGCGTTTCCGCCGATGTCCCGTGCATCTCTGCGCGGTGTGAGGGGGCGTATAAACAGGATATTCGACCTTGTCTAGCGCCCCTGGAAAAATTCTTCGATTAATTCGGAGATTTTTCTGCATGGCTGAAATGCAATGAAATCAAAGGTCGAGCGAACCCGTTGCCAGACGCACTGCCTGGCCGCCGATCCGGGCATTCGAGATCGCCCCGCCCTCCACATCCATGTGAAGATGGATCATCGAGGGCCGCCCCATTTCCACACCCTGCTCGACGGTGATCGGGTGATGGCCATCGGGCAGCCGGTCGAAATGATGGATCGCGCCCGACAATGCGGCGACCGCGGAGCCCGTCGCCGGGTCTTCGGTGATCCCCATTCCGCTCGCAAACATCCGGGCATGGAACCTCGCCGAATGGTTCGGTCCGCCGCGGCAATAGATATAGGCGGACGCCAAGGCCCCGTCGACGAAGGGCACGGTCTTTTCCCAAAGCTGCGGATCGAACTCCATGCGCTTGGCCGCGCCGATATCGTGGATCGGCACCAGCAGGAACGGCACGCCGGCGCTCCAGATACAGGGCACATGATTCTCGAAGCCGATCTCGGTCACCTTCAGCGACAGCGCGTTGGCGATCCCGAGCTTTTCGAGCGGCATGCTGATCTGTTGCGATTTGCGCGGCAGGTCGAACTCGGCGAAGCTCGCCTCGCCCTCGCGCAGCTTCACGGCACAGCGCACCGGGCCAACATTCTCCTCCAGCACGCAGACGAGATCGAGCGCTCCATCCTTGCCATGTGTCCGCTCGGCCAGCGCGATCGCCGTGCCGACGGTCGGGTGACCGGCAAACGGCAGCTCACGCCCCGGCGTGAAGATGCGGATCCTGGCGCTGTAAGCCGGGTTCGTTGCCTTCTGGACGAAGACGGTTTCGGAAAGATTGGTCTCACCGGCGATCGATTGCATCGCCTCATCGCTCAAGTCCTCGCCGTCGAAGATGACGGCCAGCGGATTGCCGGCGAGCTTGCGGTCGGTGAACACGTCATAGACGCTGTAGCTGCGCGCCACATCGGCCTCCTTGAATCGGTCATCGAAGGCTCAACCTGCCCGACCGGCGAAACGAGTGCAAGATATTAGGTTTCGATTGGATTGCCGAAATACCAATCGATGACGGGGAACATCGCGACGTTATAGGGAAAGGCTGCGTGATCGGCCGAACGGATAGCAACCGCACCGGCGATTTCCTTGTCCTCGGCAACAAGCATATGGGCCGCGATCCTCTCGACGATCTCGTCGGCGGTCAGATCGAAACGGAACATCCGGAAGACCGTCACCGTACGCCGGAAGCGGCTGGCATAGTAGCGCTCGCCGGGCGTCGAATCGGCAAGGTCGAGGCCGGTTTCCTCCAGCACCTCGCGGCGCATGTTGAATTCAACGTCGCAGACACCGGATACGATATCCTCGGGCTCCAGCGAACCGGCGGCGAAATAGACCTGGCCGGGATTGGCGGTATGCGCGCCCATACGGATCGCCACCAGCGCACCGTCGGAGCTTTCGATGACAGGATAGGCGAAGAGATGCATGCCGCCCATGCGATCCTGCTGGCGGCGCCAGTACATGAAGGTCGAGAAGGGTATGATATATCCCTGCCCCTGCAGCCCCTCCTCCCCGAATGCCAACTGGTGCTGAAACACCATGCGCCCGTCGAACAGCGCCGGATTGGCCTCGACTTCAGCCTTCCAGTTCGCGGCGATCTCGTCTCGTCTCGATTCGCGGTAGGGATGCTCGCCATCGAGCACCCGAAGGTTCAGCGCGGCGACGGGAAATACGGTCTGCTCCGGCGGCCAGCCGGCAAAATCCTCAGAAAATATGGAATTCATTTTAAATCCAATGTCATGACTACGGGGCAATGGTCGGATGCTTTCGGCCGGTCCCAGCCGGTGCGCGGATAGCGCTCCACCTCCTGGCCCGGCGGAAACACGGTGCGGAAGGGCTGGCCGTTGCGGATGATCTCGGGCTTGCGCCCGCTATTGGCGGCGGAAAGCGCCGGCGAGAGCCAGATATAGTCGAGCTGGCAAAGCCACTGCTCCTGCGGGCCGCGGGCGTGGTAGAGCGTCCAGCGATCGATCGGGTCGCGGCGGCGCATCACATTTTCGGCAAAACCGTCATGGCTGAAAACATCGAGCGCGCTTTCCGTCTCGTCGCGATGCTCGAAACGGTAGCCGGTCCGCCGGCTTCCGATCACGTCGACGCGCTCCTGATAATCATTCATGTCGCCGCAGATGGCGAAATTCTTCGAGGCTGTCGCGCCTGCGCCGAATCGATCCTCGATGATCCGCCGCACCGCCCGCGCCTCGGCCCGCCGCACCGGCATCGTCGATTGCCGCCCGTCGAGACCATCGCGCGGGCTGCCCATCGATTTGAAATGCACGACATAGAGCGTGAAAGGCACGCCGCCGATCAGAAGGTCGAGCTCCAGGCAATCGCGCTTGAACACCTTGTCGTCGATATGTCCATGCGCCGCCAGCGTGTCGTCGAACAGGCCGAGCTCGCGATAGGTCACCATCGCATGGCTCTTGATCTCACGTAGTTCGATCTTCTGGCCGTCGCGCGTCTCCTCGCGCATCAGCACGGCGACGTCGATGCCGCGGCTGTCATTGCCCTCGACCAGATATTTCTGCCGGTAGCCATTGCCGACCATGCGGAACAGATAGCCGTATTCAAAGGCCTGCAGCGCCGCCATGTTGTCGATCTCCTGCAGGCAGAGGATATCGGCGTCGGCATCGGCAATCGCGAGCGCCGTCATCTGCCGCGTGTCATCGGTGGAGGCAATCACACGCGCCTGCTCCAGCTGCTGGTAGACACCCTCGTTGCGCACTTCGAAGAGCTGGATGACCCGGTCCTGGCGCAGCTGGTTGCGAAAGCCGGTGAAGTCGAAACGCGTCATCAGGTTTTCGACATTGAACGTGGCAAGGCGAAGCGACATCAGGCATTCCCGGTTGGCATCGCAGCCATTAGTAGAGTCGAAAATCGCTTTCGTGAAGGCCGCAAAGCGATCAGAGCCGCCAGGCCGACCGCACGGTAACAGCCAGCCGGTCGCCCGCCGAAACCGGCTCGCGGCTGAAAGCGCGCAGGATCTGCCCATCGGCCAGCGACAGCTTCAGCGCGTAGCGCTCGCCCTCGAACAGCACGGATTCGACCAGCGCAGGGATACCCTCGCCGCCAACGGTCACATTTTCAGGGCGAACGAGGATATCGCAGCCGGGGCCATCGGCAGCAGCGCCGCCGAGCGCCTCACGCATCGCCTCCCAATCGAGAAGCCTGACGTCACCGGCAGGAGACTTCAGGTGAAGGATCGCGCCGCGGCCGATCAATCCGCCGACCATGCGCCCCTCCGGACGGGCATAGATTTCGGCGGGTGGCGCGACCTGCAGCAGCCGTCCTTCGGACATCACGGCGACATCGGTCGCCAGGGCCATCGCCTCGCTCTGGTCATGCGTCACATAGATCATCGTCGCGCCCGAACGCTGGTGAAACTCGCGAAATGTCTCTTCCATCTCCTGCTTCAGGTGGCGGTCGAGATTGGCGAGCGGCTCGTCGAGCAGCACGACATCTGGCGACGTCACCAGGCAGCGTGCCAGCGCCACGCGCTGCCGCTGGCCGCCCGAAAGGTCGGCAGGACGCCGATCTGCATAGTCGCCAAGCCGAACGGTCGCCAGCGCCTCCTGCACCTTGCGGCGATAGGCATCGCCGGAGATGCCCCTGACCTTGAGCGGATAGCCGGCATTGTCGGCGACGCTCATATGCGGCCACAGCGCGTAGGACTGGAAGACCATCGCCATGTTGCGCTTCTCGGGCGGCAGCGATTGCGATGCATCGGCAAGGAGCCGCTCGCCGAGATGGATCGAACCGTCCGTCGGCGTCTCGAAACCGGCGATCATCCTCAGAACCGTCGTCTTGCCGCAACCGGAAGGACCGAGCAGCGCCAGGAACCCGCCCTCGCGCACACCGAGCGACAGACCGTCGACCGCCGCTCGCCCGGTGCCGAAATCCTTGCTGACATGATTGAGCGTCAGTTTCGCCACGGCACCACTCCCTTGGGCAGCCGCTTTGCCAGCAATTCCAGAAGCAGCATCATGAAAACGACCATCAGAACGACAAGCACCGACAGCGCCGAAGCGAGGTCCGAGCTGCCGCTGTCGTCGAGATTGTAGATCGCCACGCCGAGCGTCTGCGTCCCCGCCGACCAGAGCAGCGCCGAAATCGTGAGCTCATTGCAGGCGATCAGAAAGACGAGAATGACCGAGGCACCGGCCGCCGGCGCAATCAGCGGCACGATGATATCGGCCAACCTACGGAAAAAGCCGGCGCCCGCAAGACGCGCCGCCTCTTCCAGCGCCGGATCCAGCTGATGGAAGGCGCTGACGACGGGCTTCAGGCTGACGGCGAAGAAGCTCGACAGATAGGCGAGCAGAATGATCCAGACCGTGCCGTAGAGCGTGATGTTGAGCACCGGCAGCGGCGCGGCAAAGACGAGGATGAACGAGACGGCGACGACGATGCCCGGCAGCGAATAAGGAATTTCGATCACGCTCGAGACGGCACGCGCCAGGAGATCGCGGCGGCGGCTCAGCGCGTAAGCGGTCAGGACTGTCACCAGAAGGAGACATACCGCGGCACCTGCGGCCAGCGACAGCGAATTGACGAAGGCCGTCCGCGTCACCGCCTGCCGGAACAGGATCTCGTCGAAGGCATGGAAGGTCATGGTCTTGAATGTCAGCGGCACGCCATAGGCGGGCACAAGCGCACCGGCGACGAGCGCAAAGAACGGCGCAGCCAGCATCAAGAACAGGATGAGCCAGAGAAGCGGTGTGAAGAAAAATTTCCACGATCCGATCTCGAAGGCAGCGGTTGCCCCCGACAAGCCCAGCACCCTGTAATCGCGGCCGCGCAGCGCCCGGTCCTGGATCGCCAGACCGGTGACCGAGATCAGCGCGATGATGGCGGAGAGCAGCGCAACATCGCCGAACGTCCGGCTGGTGAAGGCCGAGAATTTCGAGAAGATCAGCGTCGGCAGCGTATAGATCGATGCCGGAATGCCGAGAATGGCGGGGATGCCGAAATTGCCGGTGCATGAAACGAAGGATATCGCCGCACCCGCGATGACGCCGGGCAGTGACAGTGGCAGAATGATATCGCGGAACACGCGAAGGCTCGACGCACCCGATAGCCGCGCCGCCTCGACGCCATCGCGCGGCAGGCTCATCAGACTGGCCCGCAGCGCCAGGTAAACCAGTGGCGCATGCTGCACACCGTAGAGCAGCGCGATGCCGCCAAGCGAATAAAGCGGCTGAGGTGTACCGAGCGGCGGCGCGATGTGCAGCGCCTTCAGAAGCGGACTGGAGGGTCCGGACATCTGCACCCAGGCAAGTGCCGTCACCTGCGGCGGGATCATCATCGGCAGCACGAAAAGGAAGCACACGAGCCCCCTGCCGCGGATATCCGTCAGCGTCAGCACGAAGGCGAAGATGCAGCCGATGACCAGAGAAATGACGGTGCCGAGAATGGCGGTCACCAGCGTGTAATAGGTCGCCGACCAGAGTGCCGGATCGGAGAGTACCGCTGCTGCGCCGCCCTCTGCGAATGCCTCAATCCCGGCGGCGGCAAGCCGCGCCAGCGGCAGAACGCTGAGAATAAGCACCACCAGAACGATAAAAGGAAACAGCCAGACTGGCTGGCTGTTTCCCGGACGAACATAACCTTGCATCGGCGATCCGGTTCGATCAATTCGATCCGTAGATGCCCGAGAAGGTCTTCAGATCCTGATCCGTGTTCTTCAGTGCTTCAGCGGCATTGATCGGCAGCACCTTGATGCTGTCGCGTGCCGGAAAGCCTTCCGGAACCTTCATGCCGTTGCGGGCCGGAATATAGCCGAGTTTCAGGAAGCCTTCCTGGCCTTTTTCCGACAGAACGTAATCGACGAACTTCTTCGCCGCGTCGGCATTCTTGGCACCGGCGAGAATGCCGACCGGTTCGGTCACGGCCGAGACGCCCTCTTCCGGAAAGACGAATTCGACGGGCGCGCCCTTGGCCTTTTCGCGGATCGGCATGTAATCGACGACGACGCCGTAAGCTTTTTCGCCCGAAGCCACCGACTTCAGGATCGCGCCGTTGCCACCAGCAGCCGTAGCACCATTGCCGGCGAGCGCCTTGTAGTAATCCCAGCCGAGGCCCGGAACGGCCGCCAGCGTCTGTGCATGGATCAGCGCCGCACCGGAGGTCAGCGGGCTCGGCATGGTCACGAGACCCTTGGCCTCGGGCTTTGCCAAATCCTTCCAGCTCGTCGGCTTCATGCCGGCCGAGGTGTTGTACATGATGCCTGTCGTGATCAGCTTGGTCGAATAGTAGTAGCCGTCGGCATCGTAGAGCGCCGCGTCGAAATTGACGGCTTCAGGCGACTTGTACGCGAGCAGCTTGCCCGCTTCCTTCAGGCGCTCGAGCGTGACGGTGTCGGCGATCAGCAGCACGTCGGCAACCGGATTACCGGCTTCGATCTCGGCCTGCAGCTTCGCCATGATCTTCGGCGTGCCGTCGCGGACCCAATCGACCTTGATGTCGGGATTGGCGGCCATGAAGCCATCGACGGTCGCCTGCGCGTCCTCGTTCGGCTGGCTGGTATAGAGAACCAGATTGCCGGCATGGGCCGAAACGGAGGCAAGACCTGCCGCGATCAGCGCGGCCAGTGCGGAGAGCTTCTTGTTCATGGCGATATCCCTGAGCGTGAATGTTAGCCGTTCCATAGACAGGCCGAATAACATGATTGTGACATCCGGCCAAAGATGCCGGAGGCGTGACATCGGCTCTGCGCTTGACCGCAGCGCGCCGGCGCTATTTTCTTGCGGCGGATTGCGTGTTTCCGTTCAAATTTTGGGAGAGAGAATTATGGAATACCGTCTGCTTGGCCGTTCCGGCCTGAAAATCTCGACAGTCACCATGGGCACCATGACCTTCGGCGGCGTCGGCTGGGCCAAGGCAACCGGCAGCCAGGACGTGGCTGAGGCAAGCCGCCTCGTCGACATGTGCCTGGATGCCGGCGTCAACCTGATCGATACCGCCGACGTCTATTCGTCCGGCGCCTCGGAGGAAATCATCGGTGAAGTGCTCGGCGGCAAGCGCAAAAGCGGCGTCATGCTCGCCACCAAGGCCCGCTTCCGCATGGGCGACGGACCGAACGACGTCGGCTCCTCGCGCCAGCACCTTATTGAAGCCTGCGAGGCAAGCCTGCGCCGCATGAAGACCGATGTCATCGATCTCTATCAGCTGCATGAATGGGACGGCCAGACGCCGGTCGAGGAAACCATGGAAGCGCTCGATACGCTCGTGCGCCAAGGCAAGGTCCGCTATATCGGCTGCTCGAACTTTTCCGGCTGGCACATCATGAAGGCGCTCGGCGTTTCCCGCGAGCACAATTACCAGCGCTTCGTCAGCCAGCAGATCCACTACACGCTGGAAGCCCGCGACGCCGAATACGAGCTGCTGCCCGTGTCGATCGACCAGGGCCTCGGCGTTCTCGTCTGGAGCCCGCTGGCCGCCGGCCTGCTCTCCGGCAAGCATCGCCGCAATCAGGCAACGCCCGAGGGCACGCGCCAGTTCGCAGGCTGGCCGGAGCCGCCGATCCGCGACGAGAACCGCCTTTGGAATATCGTCGACGTGCTGGTCTCGGTTGCCGAAAGCCGCGGTGTCTCGGCCGCCCAGGTAGCCCTCGCCTGGCTGATCGGCCGCCGGGCGGTGACTTCAGTCGTCATCGGCGGACGCACCGAAGCGCAGTTCAAGGATAATCTCGCCGCGGCCGAACTGACGTTGACCGCCGAAGAGCGCAAGCGCCTCGACGACGTCAGCGTCCCGCCGCTCCTCTATCCCTACTGGCACCAGCGCAACACGGCGAGCGACAGGTTGAGCGAGGCCGATCTCGAACTGCTCGCCCCGCATCTCAACCAGTAAATATCACAGCATGATCGGCGCCCTCGGGCGCCGATTTCCTTTGCGATCAGCGAACAGTTATTCGCCGAGCCCTTCAAGCGTCTTCGTAAATCTCAACCCGGTATGTTGATACCCGCAACGTTCGTAGAGGCGGTGCGCGTCTTCGCGGCGGGAGCTGGGTTTCACTGTCGCAAGACGGGCGCCACGGTCATAAAGCCAGCGCTCGCCATGAGCGACCAACAGTCCTGCGATACCTTTGCCTCTGAAGTTCGAGGAAACGACCAGCGCTGTGATGGCGCCATCGAGATCGTCTCGATAGAGAGTAGGAATGATGGACAAGGCGATCATTCCCGCCACTGCACCATCGTCAGCGGCGACGAAGATCGCGTAGTCCTCACGGTCGGTCAGCCGCTCGATTCGGGCGGCCATTTTGTCCGACGTTGTCGGATAGCCCAGCTCGGCCATCAGTTTTGCCAATTCCTCGACATCCGGCGGAGTAGCACTCCTGATCTTGATCCCGCTCATCGTCTTCCCTCAAACTTCGAAATTGGCGGGAAGATGCAGCGCGAGGCGAGTCGATGCAACCAAGCATCCGTGCGGAAACTAAGGCAACGAACAGCGTGAGCGGCAGGGGAGCGCGATCTCTCGCCATGCCCCCTAAAGCGCACCAATCTCACCGGCCACCAGCCTGCCGAGGCGGCCGATGCCCTCCTCGATCATCGCATCGTTGGCGCAGGAGAAACTGAGGCGGATGGTGTTGGCGCCCGAGCCGTCGGCGAAGAAGGCCTTGCCGGGCACGAAGGCCACCCTTGTGGTCTCGATCGATTTGGTAAGCAGCGCCGCGCCATCCATGCCCTCAGGCAGGGTGATCCAGATGAACATCCCGCCCTCGGGCTTCGTCCAGCTGACGCCGGCAGGCATGTGCCGCGCAAGGGCATCAAGCATCGCATCGCGGCGATGGCTGTAGGCCGCCTTGATCTTCGCCACCTGCGCATCGAAACCACGTTCGGCAACCTCGGCAATCGCCATCTGGTTGATGGTCGAGGAATGCAGGTCAGCCGCCTGTTTCATTAGCACCAGCTTGCGGATGACCTGCGAATTGGCAACGATGAAGCCGACGCGCAGACCGGGCGCCAGCGTCTTCGAGAAACTGCCGCAATAGATCGTGCGGGTAAGGTTGATATGACCCTTCCTGGCGATCTCGAGCGCCAGGATCGGCGGGATCGCCTCGCCGTCATAGCGCAGGTTCTGATAGGCGGCGTCTTCGATAACCGCGACATCCAGCTCTTCGGCCAGCGCCAGCACCTTTTCGCGCCCCTCGCGATCGACACTCTCGCCGGTCGGATTGGAGAAATCGGCGGAGAGATAGGCGAACTTTACCTTGCCGTCATTCTTTTCGGCCGCCGCGCGATAGCTGTCCGGCGTCCGGTTGCCATTCGGCGTCAGCTGGTCATAGGACGGCTCATAGGCGTTGAACGCCTGCAGCGCACCGAGATAGGTCGGCCAGGTGACCAGCGCGGTATCCTTGGGCGACAGGAACAGCTTGCCGAGATAATCGAGACCCTGCTGCGAACCCGAGACGATGAAGACATTTTCGGTCTCGCAGGCAATGCCGAGCCCGGCCATCTGCGTCACCAGCCATTCGCGCAGCGGCTTGTAGCCTTCGCTGACGGAATATTGCAGCGCCGAATTGACCGCTGCCCCGTCGAAGATAGCGGCATAGGCAGCCTTGAATTCCTTGTCCGGAAACAGCGCCGGATCCGGAATGCCGCCGGCAAAGGAGATGATATCGGGCTGGTCGAGCAGTTTCAGCAGCTCGCGAATCTCAGACGCACGCATCCGCGACGAACGCGTCGCAAACATTTCATCCCAGTTCAACATGGGGTTTCCTCGCACTCTTTTTATAATATCAGCAGATCATCACGGTCCGGAATTTATGTCAACAATGCTGACCTATTTTCTTGTCGCGGTGACAAGTTCGTACGGATTGGCATCCAGAAGGCCTGCTCATACGGAAATCGGGCGGAATTCCCCGGACATTCGCCGCATCCCGCCATGATTCCGCTCACGAAATGCGGAAACTCGGCGAAACAGACCTTTCCAAAACGGGGGCGGCAGCAGTAGTGTGCCGCCCATTATTCAATGGACTACCAAGGTGCCAGCAATGACCGCGACGTCGCCCTCTCCTGAAATCACAATCGAATTCCACAAATCTCCTGTCTCCGACGCAGACCGCACCAAGGCGATCGAAACGCCCGGCTTCGGCAAAGTCTTTACCGATCACATGGTTCTGGCGAAATGGACGGCCGACAAGGGCTGGCACGACGCAAAGGTTACCGCCCGCCGCCCGCTGGAACTCGACCCGGCGAGCGCCGTGCTGCACTACGCCCAGGAAATCTTCGAGGGCATGAAGGCCTATAAGGCCGATGATGGCCGCGTACTGCTTTTCCGGCCGGAAGAAAATGCCCGCCGTTTTGCCCAGTCTGCCGCCCGCATGGCAATGCCCGCAGTGCCGGAAGAACTGTTCCTGAAGGCCGTCGAGGAGCTCGTCCGTGTCGACAAGAACTGGATCCCCACGGGTGATGCCAGCCTCTACCTTCGCCCTTTCATGTTCGCCAATGAGGCATTCCTCGGCGTTCGCCCTGCGCAGGAATATATCTTCTGCGTCATCGCCTCGCCGGTCGGCGCCTATTTCAAGGGCGGCGCCAAGGCCGTCTCCCTCTGGGTCGAGACCGAATATACCCGCGCAGCCGCGGGCGGCACCGGTGCAGCAAAATGCGGCGGCAACTATGCAGCCAGCCTCGTGGCACAGGCAGAAGCCTCAAAGAAGGAATGCGACCAGGTCGTCTTCCTCGACGCAGCCGAGCACCGCTGGGTGGAAGAGCTCGGCGGCATGAACGTCTTCTTCGTCATGAATGACGGATCCGTCGTCACCCCGCCCCTCGGCGGCACCATCCTGCCCGGCATCACCCGCGCTTCCGTCATCGTGCTTGCCGAAGAAAAGGGCCTGCGCGTTGAACAGCGCCCCTATTCCTTCGCCGAATGGCAGGCCGATGCCAAGAGCGGCAAGCTCGTCGAAGCCTTCGCCTGCGGAACGGCCGCCGTTCTCGCCGGTATCGGCCTCGTCCGCCATGCCGGCGGCGAATTCCTGGTCGGCGACGGCCAGACCGGCAAGCTGACCACCGACCTGCGCCAACAGCTCGTCGGCCTGCAGAAGGGCACCACCAATGACGAGCGCGGCTGGACCCGCCTCATTCCGGCCTGATCTGCATTTGGCCGAAACACGACACGCACTACGGAAACCGGGCCTCACGCCCGGTTTCTTGCTTTAGGGAGAGGAACAGAATGCCCAAGGACGAAACCTCAGCCTTCTACGACGGCAACGCCGCGGTCTACGCCTCCCGCGAGCGCCGCCTTCCGGCGACACGGCTCGATGCTTTCCTCGCAGCCTTGCTACCCGGCGCGAGAATCCTCGAGCTCGGCTGCGGCGGCGGGCAGGACAGCGCCTACATGCTGGAGAAAGGCTTCGACGTCACGCCGACCGATGGCTCCTCCGAACTCGCCAAACAGGCGGAAAAGCTGATCGGCAGGCCTGTAACGGTGATGCGCTTTCAGGACCTGGAGATGGTGGGCACGTTCGATGGCGTCTGGGCCGAAGCCAGCCTGCTGCATGTTCCCCGCGCCGAACTCCCCGATGTCTTCACCCGCATCCACCGCGCGCTGAAGCCCGGCGCATCGCTGCATGCAAGCTTCAAGAGCGGTGAATCCGAGGGCCATGACAGCCTCGGCCGCTATTACAACTATCCTTCGGCCGATTGGCTGACCGAATGCCTGTCTTCAGGCAGCTGGCGCGACATCGCGCTCTCGGAAGCCGATGGCGGCGGCTATGACGGAAAGCCGACCCGCTGGCTTTTTGTAACCGCTCGCAAATGAAAAAGGCCGGAGCTTGCGCCCGGCCTCTCGCAAAATCAGTCGCGGAAGCGATTAGTTGACCGACTTGTCGACCAGCTTGTTCTTGCCGATCCACGGCATCATGCCGCGCAGCTTGGCGCCGACTTCTTCGATCTGGTGGCTGTCGTTCATGCGGCGGATGCCCTTGAAGCGCGAGCCGCCTGCGCGGTATTCCTGCATCCAATCCGAGGTGAACTTGCCGGTCTGGATGTCGTGCAGAACGCGCTTCATTTCAGCCTTGGTTTCAGCCGTGATGATGCGCGGGCCGGTAACGTATTCGCCCCATTCTGCCGTGTTCGAGATCGAGTAGTTCATGTTGGCGATACCGCCTTCATAGATCAGGTCGACGATCAGCTTCACTTCGTGCAGGCATTCGAAATAAGCCATTTCAGGAGCATAGCCTGCTTCCGTCAGGGTTTCGAAACCGGCGCGGATCAGCTCGACGAGACCGCCGCAGAGAACGACCTGTTCGCCGAAGAGGTCGGTTTCGCACTCTTCGCGGAAGTTGGTTTCGATGATGCCCGAACGGCCGCCGCCGACGCCGCAGGCGTAGGAGAGAGCGAGTTCAAGCGCGTTGCCCGAAGCGTTCTGGTGAACGGCAACGAGGCAGGGAACGCCGCCGCCCTTCTGGTATTCGCCGCGAACCGTGTGACCCGGGCCCTTCGGCGCGATCATGACGATGTCGACGGATGCCTTCGGCTCGATGAGGCCGAAATGGATGTTGAGGCCGTGGGCGAAAGCGATCGCAGCGCCGTCACGGATGTTGGCAGCGATGTCGGCCTTGTAGATGTCGGCCTGGAGCTCGTCCGGGGTCGCCATCATCATCAGATCGGCCCAGCCGGCAGCTTCGGCAACGGTCATGACCTTGAAGCCGTCAGCTTCGGCCTTCTTGATCGTCGGCGAACCGGCCTTCAGGCCGATGACGACGTTCTGTGCGCCTGAATCCTTCAGGTTCAGCGCATGGGCGCGGCCCTGCGAACCGTAGCCGATGATGGCGACCTTCTTGGACTTGATCAGGTTGAGATCGGCATCACGATCGTAATAGACGCGCATTGTAAAGTTCCTTCCCTTTTGCTTGTCGCATCGTTTGATAGAAGCGGAAAATCAGGCGAGTGCCGGCATTTCCGCGAGAACCTTCTCCGTTCCGTACAGACGCAGGAAGGCGGTAACCGCCCTCTCCGCCTGACGGGCGGTATCCTTGAGGCCCGGCTCGCCGAGCAGCATGCGCACATGCAGATCGGAGACAACCAGGCCGTAAAGCGTGTGATATGCCTCATCGGCATCATGGAAGCGCAGGAGCCCTGCCCGCTTGCCGGCATCGATCAGCGCCATGGCGCGGCGATCGATCTGGCGGCGGCCGCGTTCGAGCAAAAGCTTTCCGAGCTTGGAGCCGTCGCGATGAGACTGGCCGATCGCCAGCCGGTTCAGCGCCAGCGACACGTCGCCTGCCAGAACCTCCAGCAGATCGCGCGCAAAGATGACGACGTGATCATGCAGGCTGGCCGATGTCAGGCGCTCACCGTTGCGCTCGAAAGTGCGTACCTTGCTCGCCTGATAGGCGATCATCGCCGACAGCAGGCCGTCGCGGTCGCCGAACCACTTGTAGAGGCTTTCCTTCGAGCAGTTGGCGGCGCGCGCCACACCCGAGGTCGTCAGCGCTTTTTCTCCGCCATCGACGAGAAGCTGCAACGCCTGCTCCAGAACAGCGTTCTGACGCGGCGAAAATTCGCTGGGCTCCAAGGTTTCGACAGACACGATATGCGCTCCCAAATACGTACCGTACCGTACGGTTCGCGACGTCTTATGCCGGAGCCTCTAATCGCCGTCAAGCGAAATTCGTTGCTGCAACGCATCAAAAAACAGCGGCTATTCCGCGGCCATCTGCCCGCGCATGGCGTCGATGTCTTTCAGCGGCGGCAGACCGTAGAGGCGGCCATATTCGCGGCTGAATTGCGACGGGCTCTGGTAGCCGACGCGGTAGCCGGCGGTAGCGACGTCCACACGCTCGGTCAGAAGCAGGCGCCGCGCCTCGTGCAGCCGCAGCTGCTTCTGATATTGCATCGGCGTCATCGCCGTCACCGCCTTGAAATGGTGATGCAGCGACGAGACGCTCATGCTGACGTGATCGGCCAGCGCCTCGATCCGTAGCGCCTCGGCAAAATTCGTCCGCAGCCAGGCGACGGCGCGGGCAACCTTGTGGCTCTGGCTTTCCGCCAGCGTCATATCGAGCAGCCGCGAACCGTCGGGTCCCGTCAGTAGCCGGTAGGAGATCTCCTGCTCGATCAGCGGCGCCATGGCGGCGATGTCATCGGGATTGTCGAGAAGCCGCAGCAGCCGGGCAGATGCATCGATCAGCTCCGGCGGCGCCGTCTTCACGACCAGGCCGCGCGAATCCTCCGGCGACGGCGTGGCGCGCGAAACCTTGGTGCGCGGCAACAGGTCGCTCAGCTTCTCGCTGTCGATGAACAGCGTGAAGCAGAGATAGGGAACATCGGCCGTCGCCTGCGTCACATGCGAGGCGACAGGCAGATCGAGCGACGTCAGCACATATTGACCGGCGCCGTAGACATGCACGTCGGAGCCGACCATCAGCCGCTTGCTGCCCTGGAGAACCAGCGAGAAACTCGGCTTGTAGGCTACGTGCTGCAGCCGTGTCGGACAGCTGCCCTTGAACACATGCAGGTTCTCGATCGCCGTTTCGGAATTCCCGTCCTTCTTGGCATAACGGGCAATGATCGATGTCATCTCATCGAAGGGGCCAATATGTAACGTCATAACATTACCGTTTATTTTCTTGATATTACGCCTGCGGCGCTTGCCCAAATGATGGGATGGATCGTGCTCTTGCGCAAGGAGATTTGCAGGATCGTACAAAAAGCTTGCAGGATCGCTATACCGCTTTTGATGCGACCCGGGGCATAGTCCGCCATCCCTTCCACCCTCCCTGAAATGAAGGAAACTACCCATGCCCATCGCAAAAGGCTACGCCGCTACCGATGCATCCAAGCCGCTGACGCCGTTCACCTTCGAACGCCGCGAACCCAATGCCGATGACGTCGTCATCGACATCAAGTTTGCCGGCATTTGCCATTCGGACATTCACACTGTCCGCAACGAGTGGAAGAACGCCGTTTATCCGATCGTTCCGGGCCACGAAATCGCCGGCGTCGTCACCGCCGTCGGATCCGCCGTCACCAAATTCAAGGTCGGCGACCACGTCGGCGTCGGCTGCTTCGTCGACAGCTGCGTTGGCTGCGCCAGCCGCGATGTCGACAACGAGCAGTACATGCCCGGCCTCGTCGGCACCTACAACAGCGTCGAAGCCGACGGCAAGACGGCGACCCAGGGCGGTTACTCCGACTCGATCGTCGTCAAGGAAGGCTACGTCCTGTCCATTCCGGAAAACCTGCCGCTCGACGCTTCCGCGCCGTTGCTCTGCGCCGGTATTACCCTCTATTCGCCGCTGAAGCACTGGAATGCCGGCCCCGGCAAGAAGGTAGCAATCGTCGGCATGGGCGGTCTCGGCCATATGGGCGTGAAGATCGGCGCCGCCATGGGCGCTGACATCACCGTGCTCTCGCAGTCGCTGTCGAAGAAGGAAGACGGCCTGAAGCTCGGCGCCAAGGAATATTACGCCACCAACGATGCCGAGACCTTCACGAAGCTCGCCGGCACCTTCGACCTGATCATCTGCACGGTCAGCGCCGAAATCGACTGGAATGCCTATCTCGGCCTGCTCAAGGTCAACGGCTCGATGGTCGTGGTCGGCGCCCCCGAAAACCCGATCCCGGTTCACGCCTTCTCGCTGATCCCGGGCCGCAAGAGCATCTCCGGCTCGATGATCGGTTCGATCAAGGAAACCCAGGAAATGCTGGATTTCTGTGGCGAGCACAACATCGTTTCGGAGATCGAGAAGATCAACATCCAGCAGGTCAACGAAGCCTACGAACGCGTCCTGAAGAGTGACGTCCGCTACCGCTTCGTCATCGACATCGCCTCGCTGGCAGCTTGATTTTTGTGAGGGTGGTGCCAAACGCACCACTCTCATTCCTTTGCTCGTCACAGAGACGAGGGGCGCTAGGAGGACCGCCGCCTTGCAAAAAGCGGAAGCCCGGCCCCCCTAATTCTCCTCCCGCATCGTCTCCTTCTGGGTAATCAGCCGTGCGCTGTGCTGGCCACTGAGATAGATCCACAGCCAGCTCCAGGCGACGGCGAAGCGCGAGCGGGTGCCGATCAGGAAGTAGATGTGGGCAAGGCCCCAGACCCACCAGGCGAGCCACCCTTTCAGCTTGATCCTGCCGAAATCCATGATCGCCGCGCTCTGGCCGATCGTAGCGAGGCTGCCCTGATGCCGATAGCGGAAATCGCCGGGCGGCTGCCTGCCCGCGATCCGGGCGCGAATGACCTTCGCGGCATAGGCGCCCTGCTGCTTGGCGGCCGGCGCAATGCCCGGCACTGGCTTGCCGCCCTCCTGGATCACCGACGCCGTGTCGCCGATGACGAAGACATCGGGTAGGCCCGGCGCCGTCAGGTTCTTCTCGACCACGGCACGCCCTGCCCGGTCGGCCTCCACACCCAGCCATTTCGCCGCCGCCGACGCCTGGACGCCGGCAGCCCAGACGATCGTTCGGCTCGGAATGAATTTCTCGCCGATCGATACACCCTCGGCACTGCAATTGGTGACGGGTTCGCGAAGATGCACCTCGACGCCGAGCTTTTCGAGCTCGCGCTGCGCGTAGGCCGACAGCTCCTCGGCAAAGGCCGGCAGCACGCGCGGCCCGGCCTCGACCAGCACCACCCGCGTCTTGTGGGTATCGATGTTGCGAAACTCGCCGGGCAAGGTCTTGTGCGCCAGCTCGGCGATGATGCCGGCCAGTTCCACGCCTGTCGGACCGGCACCAACGATGGTGAAGGTCAGGAGCGCCTCGCGGGCAACGGGATCGGTTTCGACCTCGGCACGTTCGAAGGCGATCAGCAGGCGGCGGCGGATGGTCGTCGCGTCCTCCAGCGTTTTCAGCCCGGGCGCCACCGGCTCCCACTCGTCGCGGCCGAAATAGGCATGCGTCGCACCGGTCGCGAGCACCAG
This sequence comes from Rhizobium sp. 01L410, assembly GCF_056400165.1. Classification (NCBI taxonomy): domain Bacteria; kingdom Pseudomonadati; phylum Pseudomonadota; class Alphaproteobacteria; order Hyphomicrobiales; family Rhizobiaceae; genus Rhizobium; species Rhizobium sp. 01L410. Next base: position 156,737 of record NZ_JBFTST010000002.1, on the reverse strand, counting down.
CGTGTCGTAAGGTAACGACATCCCGTTACGCAAGGTGACGGTCTTTGCCGCGGTATCGACACCGGCGACCTCGCCGAGCAGTGTCGTTACGTCAGGACGGTTGCCATAGAGATGGCGGATCGGCCAGGCGATCTCGGAGGTGGAAAGGATGGTCGTTGCGACCTGATAGAGCAGCGGCTGGAAAAGATGATGGTTGCGCCGGTCGACGAGCGTAATTGCCGCGCCTGCGCCCTTCAGATCGTTGACGAGCTGCAGCCCGCCGAAACCGCCGCCGACAACGACGACGCGATGTTCGCTCATGACAACCCCCTTGTGCGCCATTCAGCCAACGCCAATGTCGTCAATTCCGCGGGGCTTTCAATGGGTGTTTGCGAATAGCTCCCTTGCGCTTAGCCGGCATAACCGACGGGAATGGTGGTGCCGCTCTTCAATATCTCCATCGAGATCGATGCCGAGACGTCGAAGAGCTCTATCTTGCGGACGATCTGCTTGTAGATCACGTCGTAATGCTCGACGCGCGGCAGAACGATCTTCAGGATATAGTCGTGATTGCCGGTCAGCCTGTGCGCCTCGACGATCTCAGGAACGCTGCTGATCGCCCTGCGGAAGCTCTCGATCCATTCATCCGAATGATGCGCCGTCTTGATCAGTGCAAAGACGGTGGTCGGCACGCCCATCTTTTCGCGGTCGAGGACAACGATCCGCCGGGCGATATAGCCGCTTTCCTCCAGCCGCTGGATGCGCCGCGAGCAGGCCGAGACCGACAGCGAAACACGCTCGGCAAGATCGCTGACGGATATGCCTGCGTCCGCCTGTAGCAGGTCGAGAATCTTCCGGTCGCGATCATCCAGCATTGCCAAACCTTAAATTGACGCCGATTTTTTGCACATTACCGGAGAATGGCGCAAACTCAAAGCCGCTTGCTGCAATATCGCCCGAACAATGCAAACATTCGGCGCCGCACCTGCGGCATGATTTGCCTATCGAAATCAAACAAACGGGAACACGGAAATGCGGACAATCGGCCTGATCGGCGGCATGAGCTTCGAAAGCTCGGCAGTCTACTATCGCCTGGTCAACGAGATGGTGCGCGAGCGCCTCGGCGGCCTCGCCTCGGCCGAAGTGCTGATGCATTCCGTGAATTTCGAAGAGATCGTCTCGATGCAGAAGGCCGGCGATTGGGATGGCGCGGCGCGCCGCCTCGGCGACGTTGCGCTGAAGCTCCAGGTCGGCGGCGCCGACTGCGTGCTGATCTGCACCAACACCATGCACCTGATCGCCGAACAGGTCGCCGCGCGCATCTCGGTGCCGCTGATCCATATCATCGACGAAACGGCTTCGGCGCTGAAGGCTGCCGGGCGCAAGCGCCCCCTGCTGCTCGCCACCCGCTACACGATGGAACACGGCTTCTATGCCGACCGCATGAAGAGCCTCGGCGTCGAGATCGCCGTGCCGGAAGCCGAAGACCGCACCATCGTTCATGACATCATCTTCAGCGAACTCTGCGCCGGTAAAGTACTGGATTCCTCGCGCGAAAAGCTGATGCGGATCATCGAACGCGAGATGGCCAAGGGTGCCGACAGCATCATTCTCGGCTGCACAGAAATCTGCCTGATCCTCGATCCGAACAATCTACCGCTGCCGGGCTTCGACACCACGACGATCCATGCGAAGGCTGCGATTGAATTTTCACTGGGTGCCGATCGCAAGCGGGAAGCCGCCTGATAAATATTTGACTCGGTCAACTAAATAATGGACAAGATCTCCAACAGGAGATTTTGTCCATGATCGATTCAGCGCTCATCGAAGCCGCCCGCGATTTCAACCGCTTCTACACGAACCTGCTCGGCGTGCTGAACAAGGCCTATCTCGATACGCCCTTCACGCTGACAGATGCACGGGTGCTGTTCGAAATCGGCTCGCATGACGGCATCGGCGCCGCCGCACTTGCCGCCGATCTTCATCTCGACCCTGCCTATCTCAGCCGCATCCTCAAGCGCTTCAAAGCCGAAGGCCTGGTCGAGACTGAGGCCGATCAAAGTGACCGGCGCAGCCAGACCATCCGCGTCACCAGCAAGGGACAGGCGCAGTTCGAGGATTTCGGCCGCCGCTCCAATGCCCAACTGGCCGAGCGTTTCGACCGTCTGGCAGATGGCGAGCCGCAGAGCGTCGTGTCCGCAATGCAGACGATCCGCTCGCTTCTCGATCCCAAGACAAAACTGACCGCCCCCGTCATCCGTGCCCACCGCCCCGGCGACATGGGCTGGATCGTCCAGAGCCAGGGCAAGGCCTATGTCGAGGAATATGGCTGGAACATGCGCTTCGAAGGCCTCGTCGCCGAGGTCGCCGGCAAGTTCCTGGCGAATTTCGATCCCGCCATGGAATATTGCTGGATCGCCGAGCGTAACGGCGTCAACATCGGCTCGGTACTGATCACCAATGGCGGCGACGGCATCGCCAAGCTCCGGCTGCTCTATATCGACAAGGCGGCGCGCGGCCTCGGCCTTGGCAGAACGCTGGTCAACGAATGCATTCGCTTCGCCCGCACAAAGAATTACCGGCAGATCTCGCTCTGGACCAACGACATCCTGCATTCGGCGCGGGCAATCTACGTCAAGGCGGGATTCCAGCTTGTCTCCGAAGAGAGACACAGCATGTTCGGCACCGAAGAGAACGGCCAGATCTGGGTGCTCGATCTCTAAAATCAGCCGTCACGAATATTTCGCTTGATTTGGAAACGATCATTTCCTAATTGAGTGAGCCATGAGCACGCTTGCCCCCGAAGATATAAGCCGCAGCCGCGGCCGCCCGCGCGAATTCGACATGGACGCCGCCCTCGACAAGGCGCTCGCCGTCTTTTCCGAACGCGGCTACCACGCCACATCGATCAGCGAACTGACCGAGGCGATGGGACTGACCTCGGGCAGCGTCTACAAGGCGTTCAAGGACAAGCGCGGCGTCTTCCTCGCCGCCTTCGACCGCTATCGCAAGATCCGGCGCGGCAAGATCACCGAGAGCATGGCGGGTGCCGAGACCGGACGGCAGAAACTGCGCGCCCTGCTCGGCCTCTACGCCGTCTCGTCGCACGGCGAATCCGGCCGCCGCGGCTGCCTCGTCGTCGGCAGCGCCAATGAGATCGCCACCTTCGATCCGGAAGCCGCCAAGCGCATCGAGGATGCCTTCACCTCGAACGAGGAATTCATTCTCGACCTCATCCTGATCGGACAGGCCGACGGGTCCGTTGCGCCGTCGATCGATGCTGCATCGGCGGCTATCAGCCTGCTCTGTGTGATGAACGGCATGCGCGTCGTCGGCAAGACCGGCAGCACCGCGGCCGAAATGAATGCCGTCGCCGACACCGCCATGAAATTACTGACCTGACGCCCGCCCGCCAAAGCAGGTGGCCTGAACCGACTTTTATACCGATCCTCCCCCAGATCCGCATACTGGAGTTCCCATGAGCATTTCCTCAGCAACGGATGAGACGGCCGCCTCCCCGGCCATCTCATCCCTGATGACATTTCTATTTGCAGCCACCTGCGGCCTCGTCGCCGCCAATCTCTATTATGGCCAGCCGCTGGCAGGCCTCATCAGCGCCGATCTCGGCTTCACGCCTGCCGCCACCGGCCTCATCGTCACCTTGACCCAGATCGGCTACGGCCTTGGCCTGCTGCTGATTGTGCCGCTCGGCGATCTTCTCGAAAACCGCCGGCTGATCCTGCTCCTGATCGGCGTCTCCGCCATCGCCCTCATTGGTGCATCCTTCGCCTCGACCCCGGCGCTCTTCCTGCTGGCCTCGCTCTGTATCGGCCTGTCCTCCGTCGCCGTTCAGGTGGTCGTGCCCTTCGCCGCCCATATGGCGCCGGATGCAAGCCGCGGCCGTGTCGTCGGCAATGTCATGAGCGGCCTGCTCTGCGGCATCATGCTGGCACGTCCCTTCGCCAGCTTCGTCGCCGAAGCCTCCTCATGGCACATGGTCTATTACGTCACCGCCGTCTTCATGGTGCTGCTGGTCCTGTTGCTGCGCGCCACGCTGCCGGTCCGCACGCCGCATACGAAGCTGAGCTATGGTGCGCTCCTCGCCTCCATGGGCCATCTCGCCATGACCTCCCGGGTCCTGCAGCGCCGTGCGCTCTACCAGGCCGGCATGTTCGGCGCCTTCAGCCTGTTCTGGACGACGACGCCCTTGCTGCTCTCGAGCCCAGCTTTCGGCTTCAGCCAGAACGGCATTGCGCTCTTCGCCCTTGCAGGCGCTGCCGGCGCCATCGCTTCGCCGATCGCAGGACGCCTCGCCGACCGCGGCCTGACGAAGGTCGCATCGACGCTTGCCATGGTGCTTGCGATGATATCGTTCCTCGTCAGCCATTTCGCCACCGACGGATCGACGCTGGCAATCGGCCTGCTGACGGCTTCCGCCATCATGCTCGACTTCGGCGTCACCACCAACCTCGTCTGCAGCCAGCGCACGATCTTCTCGATCAGCGCCGAACATCGCAGCCGCCTCAACGGCCTGTTCATGGCAACATTCTTCATGGGTGGTGCTGCGGGCTCGGCAATCGGCGGCTGGGCCTACGCCACGGGCGGATGGACGATGACGGCCTGGATCGGCTTCTGCTTCCCGGCCTTCGCCTTCCTGCTCTTCCTCACCGAGGGACGCGGCAAGTAAGCCGCGTCTCAGCCTTCCTAGAACGTTTCCTGGTTATATTGAAGCATTCTGTTGGCTCAAACGGAGTCGGATGATCGACCGGCTGGCGCGCGTCGTAGCCCAGATCTACGACCAAGCCAGCCGCTCGATCAGGCGGCCCGTTTCAGCCAACCCCGCAGGGGCCGGGCATCTTTCCGCCAGGATCAAAGGCGATCGGCTCGACCGTACCGAGGTATGCCCTTCGCCAATCGCCTTTGCCCTGTCGAAAACCTGCTCCGGCAGAATGCTTCAATATAACCAGGAAACGCTCTAGGCATCGAAACGAATTCGGGCGGCGCGAACGGCTTCATGGTTCGCTTCCGCCCAATTCAGCAAAAGCGCCAGCGTCGCGTAGAGCGAGACGCCAAGCTCGGTGATCCGGTACTCGACGCTCGGCGGCTTCGTCGCAAATACCTCGCGCTCGATATAGCCTTCGCGCTGCAGGTCCCGCAGCGTCTGCGTCAGCATGCGCTGTGAAATATCGGGGATCTTGCGTCTCAGTTCGCCAAAGCGGTACGGCCGCGCTGCAAGCGCTTCTAGCATCAGCGTCGACCATTTTCCGCCGATCTGCTGCATCATGTCCCTGACCGGGCAATTGCCGAAATCGAGCTGCTCGAAATCGATCTCGCGGCGAACGCCGGAGGCCGGCTTGCTCTTCAGGCTGACGACAGTGCCGCTCATCGCGAGTGGTTCCCTTTTGGTAACGTAGAGCTAAAAAACTGCCTCCTTTACAGAAGGACGTCAATTCCTATTTTAGTGCTAGTCTCTTTTAGAGACCATAAAAAGGATAGATCCATGAGCGATACAATTCTCGTCACCGGCGCCGCCGGTCAGCTTGGCCAGCGCGTTCTCCATCACCTGCTTGAGACCTACAAGGTACCCGCTTCACGGATCATCGCCGCAACGCGCGATCCGTCGAAGCTTGCCGGTCTCGCCGCCAAGGGCGTTGCCACCCGCAAGGCGGATTTCGACGATGCCGCGGGCCTCGTCTCGGCCTTTGCCGGCGCAGGCACGGTCCTGATCATCAGTACCGACGCGCTTGCCGTCCCAGGTCAGCGCCTGAAGCAGCATACGGCTGCCGTCGATGCCGCCAAAAAAGCCGGCGTCAAGCAACTCGCCTACACCTCGATGCCCTCGCCCGACAAATCGCTCGTCACCTTCGCGCCCGACCATCTCGGCACCGAGAACGCCATCAAGGCCAGCGGCATTTCCTACACGATCCTGCGCGACGCCTGGTATTTCGACAATTTCATGCATTCGCTGCCGCACAATCTCCAGGGCGGCAAGTGGTACACCGCCACCAAGGGCGGCAAGGTGCCTTATATCTCGCGCGAAGACTGCGCGCTGGCGATTGCCGCCGCTCTCGCCTCCGGCAAGGCCGAAAACAAGACCTACACGCTGACCGGTTCGACCTCCTATTCGATCGCCGATGTCGCCTCCGCCGTCAGCGCCATCACCGGCCGCCCGCTCGATGTCGTCGAGGTCAGCGACGAACAGCTCTCCGCCGGCATGACAGGTGCCGGCCTACCCTCTTTCGTGGTCGAGATGCTGGTGTCTGCCGATGCCAATATCCGCGCCGGCAATTTCGACAGCCTGAGCGGCGACTTCACGGCGCTGACAGGCAGGGAGCCGCAGACGCTTCGCAGCTTCATCGAGGAGAACAAGGCAGCGCTCACCGCCTGAGCGAAGCCTGAGAGCCCGCCGTGCACCACCGCGGCGGGCTTTTCAGATCAGATCTTCTGGCCGCAGGCGCGGCAGAAGCGGCGCACGGTTTCGGCCATCCCGTATTCCAGCGCATCCGCCGTCAGCCCATGGCCGATCGAGACTTCCGCGAGAGCCGGAATACGCTTCACCAACGGCGGCAGATTGGCAACCGTCAGATCGTGACCGGCATTGACGCCGAGGCCGATCGCCAGCGCCGCATCCGCCGTCTTTCCAAGCGCTTCGAGAATGGGGCCGACCCGCTCCGGCGCGTCGTAACAGCCGCCATAGGGGCCGGTATAAAGCTCGATACGGTCGGCGCCGACAGCCTTGGCGATTTTCACCGCTTCCGCATCGCCGTCACCATCGGCAAACAGCGACACCCGGGTTCCCATCGCCTTCAGCTTGGCGATCACATCGGTCAGGAAACGCTCGTCCTTGCGGAAATTCCAGCCGTGATCCGATGTCGCCTGGGTCGGATCGTCAGGCACCAGCGTCACCTGTTCAGGCGCAGCGCTGCGGCAGAGATCGAGAAATTCTTCGGTCGGATATCCCTCGATGTTGAACTCGGCTTCGGGGAATTCGTCGTCGATCAGGTTGCGGATCACCGGCAGGTCGGAGAAGCGGATATGCCGCTGGTCCGGCCGCGGATGCACCGTCAGCCCGCTCGCCCCCGATTTCAGCGCGATGCGGCCAAGGCTTTCGACGCTCGGCCACGGCAGATCGCGGCGATTGCGCAGCATGGCGACGGCGTTGAGGTTCACGGAAAGCGTGGTCGGCATGACGATGATCCATTCGATGGCAGATGCGTGCTCCGCTTTTATGCCAATGGCGCCGCCAAGGCCAACGAGATTCGCAGATGGCAGCATGCAAATTCGTGATGCTTCACGCTGCGTGACGCGATCCGTACCGCAAGGAGTATTTCCCGTTCCGCTGGAAGAAACGCTGACGCTCGCGCAAACGGCATCCGGCTATCTTTTCGCGGCGTTTCAAGCTTTTCCGCCCGCATTGCTATCCTATTTAAAAACGATTATTTTTAGCACTTACAAAAAAGACCGTTCACGCATAACGTGAAGAATATGTATCGAGTTTAGTACGCCGCGTACTGCTTCCTTCCCCAACGACAAGAACGCCTCGAGGAAAACCCCACTCCGCAGCGCCGTCGAAAGCAACTGGCAACCGCATGAGGTGCAACAGTATGCCCTAGGAGGGTTCATGCCAGACGGTTCCAAACGCATGTTTGCTGCCGCCGGCAACGCTTCGGAGGCCCGGTCGAAATACCGGTTCCTGCCTTCTGCCGCGCTGCCGCCGGATCTCCCTGATGGACCGGTGCCAATCGCCGACATGGCGAATGCGTTCGGTGTCACACACAGGACCTTGCATTTCTACGAGGAGAAGGGCCTGCTTTCGGCCAATCGCATCGGCCTGATGCGAGTCTACGGTCAGGACGACGTGATGCGCATGGCCGTCATCAACGTCTGCCGCGAGACCGGCATGCCGATCGCCGTCATCCAGGATCTGATGGATGAGCTTCGCCACGCGCGATCGCAGGAGGAAGCAGAGATCATGTTTCGCGAGGCGCTGGGGGTGCGCAAGCGCGAACTGACGGCCGAGATGTCGACGCTGCACCGTCAGCTGCAGCAGGTCGGTGACCTGCTCGATCTCGACGCCCACGGCGAAATGCCGCCGCTCAACGACAACGAGGATCCCGACGGGCTCTCGGAGAAGGAACGGCGCTGCCTGTCGCTGATGGCCGAGGGCTATTCGACACAGCGGATCGCCAGGGCGCTCAGCCTTTCCCATGACGAGGCAAAGGCACTGGAATCGGCAATCATCCTGAAGTTCCGGGCCAATAACCGCTTCCAGGCGATCGCCAAGGCTGTTCTGCTCGGCATCGTCCAGGTCTGAAGACTGTCCACCGCACCGGAACGGCGTCCGCCACGCCTGATCGCACGATCGTCCCGGCCTATCGAACGATGGTCAAAGTCTCGGCTGCACGGGTGATTGCCGTGTAAAGCCAGCGCTCGCGCGTATCGCGGAAGGCCCAGCTTTCATCGAACAGCACGACATTGTTCCACTGCGAGCCCTGCGCCTTGTGAACCGTCAGCGCATAGCCGTAGTCGAATTCGTCGTAGCGCTTGCGGGTGTTCCAGGGGATTTCACCCTCGACATCCTCGAAGGCCTGCTTCAGCAATTTGATCTTCGCAGCACCACGATCCATGTCGTCGTCTTCCGGACGGATCAACAGGTTGATACCGGGCTTCGTCGTTTCCTTGGAAGACGTCATCACCTGCCACAGCGAGCCGTTGAGCAGTCCCTTGGCCGGATCGTTGCGCAGGCAGACCAGCTTATCACCGGTCTGGGGATATTCGGCATTGAAGCCCTTCAACTCGCGCAGCCGCTGGTTATAGCGCCGCCGCGTCCGGTTGGTGCCGACGAGCACCTGATCGGCCTTCATGACGAGGTCCTGATTGACCTCGTTCTTCGAGATCACCTGCGCGGCGCCATAATCGCCATACATGATCTCGTTGCCTTCGCGTACCTGCATCGCGAGCTTGATGATCGGATTGTCACGCGCCTGGCGGTGAATATCCGTCAGCAGGTAATCCGGATCCTGATTGGTGAAATAGCCTCCGCCCGAAACCGGCGGCAGCTGACCGGGATCGCCGAGCACCAGGATCGGCGTGCCGAAGCTCATCAGGTCCCTGCCGAGCGCCTCGTCCACCATCGAGCATTCGTCGACGATGATCAGCGCCGCCTTGGCGACCGGGCTCTGGCGGTTGATGGTGAACATCGGCGCGATCGAGGTCTTGCCGGTTTCCTCGTCCTCGACCGCCTCTTCGCCGCGCGGGCGGTAGATCAGCGAGTGGATGGTCTTGGCATTCGATGCGCCGCGCGAGCGCAGCACCTGTGCCGCCTTGCCGGTAAAGGCCGCAAACAGCACGTCGCCATCGACATTCTCGGCGAAATGGCGCGCAAGCGTCGTCTTGCCGGTTCCGGCATAGCCGAAAAGACGGAAGAGCGGCGACCGTCCCTCCTTCAGCCATTTCGAAACGGCTTTCAGGGCTTCATCCTGTTGCGGAGCAAATTGCATGATGCGCGACTTGGCAGGATTCGTGCGCCGGACGCAAGGCGAAAACGCCTCTCAGTTGCGCGATCACCAGATTGAAAGCCGGAGCGCGCGCCTCTAGTCTCGCAGCAGTCCGGCGAAAGGGATTCGAGTGAAGAAAACGGCCACGTTGTTTCTCCTGACGGTATCAGCATCGATGCCGGTTGCCGCCCATGCCGACTGGCAACCCGTCGAACAGATCAAGACCTATGCAATCTCCGGCACAACAGGCGCCGGGCTTTACCAGTCGATCGGCGAACGCGGCCCGGCGGCAGGCAACGGTCAGGTCATCGCCCATACGACATTCAAGCTGACATGGACGCGCAAATACGAGGTCCAGCCGGACAAATCCTGCAAGATCACCGTCGCGCGCCCGAAGCTGATCATCATCTACACGCTACCGAAGCCATCCTCGGCGCTTTCGCCCGCCGTGCAGGCAAGCTGGGAAAGCTTCATCTCCGGCGTCGAGACCCACGAGCGCTGGCATGGCGGCACGATCAAGGAAATGGTCAAGCAGATCGAGGGCTACAGCCTCGGCCTCAGCGCTGCCGACGATCCGCAATGCAGGAAGATCAGGGTCACCCTGCAGCAGCGGCTGGGCGAACTTTCGGGTTACCAGCGCCAGCAGGGCCGCGATTTCGACAAGGTCGAGATGGGCGACGGCGGCCATATTCAGGGCCTGATCCTGAAGCTGGTGAACGGCCCCTAACCCTCGAAAGCAAGGAGCTGATGTGACGATACCTGACGCAACGCTCCTGACCCGAAGCACCTATTCCGACCGCGCCTGCGCGCCGGAGGAAACGCTCGCCCGCATTGCCCCGCTGCTTCCCCGCTTCGGCATCACCCGGCTCGCCCGCGTCACCGGCCTCGATTGCATCGGCATTCCGGTCTGGAACGCCATCGTTCCCAATGCCCGGTCGATCGTCGTCAATCAGGGCAAGGGCCTGACCGATATCGACGCCAAGGTCTCCGCCGCCATGGAAGCGCTGGAGCGGGCGATTGCAAGCGATCCGGCATTGACCACGCGCCATTGCAGCGGCCGCGCGCTCACCGCAGACGGCCACGCCTGGCATCCCCTCAACGAACTGATCGCCGCCGGCGCCACCGATATCGAGCCGGACGAGACGATAAGCTGGGTCGCCGGAACAAGCCTCGAGGACGGCAAGACCATCTTCGTCCCGAAGGACGCAATCCTGCTCAACCGGACCATCGGCCATTGCCGCTTCTGGCAATCCTCCGACGGCCTCGCCTCCGGAAACACCATCGACGAAGCGCGCCTTCACGCCCTGCTCGAACGGATCGAGCGCGACGCCTTCGCGCTCTGGCAGATGACGCCGCCTGAGCGTATCGAGGCGATCGCCCCGGAAAGCTTCGCCGATCCGGCCATCGGCGCGCTTTGTGCGAAGATTGCCGCTGCCGGTCTCGCCCTTCGGCTCTTCGAGGTGACCAGCGACATCGGCATTCCCTGCATCGCCGCCCTGCTCGGCCCCGGCAATGTCACCGCTGCGAGACATACCCGCTATGTCGACGTCACCTACGGATGCGGCGCCCATCCCAATCCCATCCGCGCCGCGATCCGCGCCATCACCGAAGCCGCGCAGTCCCGCCTGACCTTCATCAGCGGCGCCCGCGACGATATCCTGCCGGAGGTTTTCGAGCGCCCGCTTCCGCCGGGAACACGCGCACTCTTCGCCGCACCCGTTCGGGACGTGGGGGTCGAGAGGCCCGATCTGCCGGATGGCGCTGCTGCGCTGCTGGCATGCGTGGTGGGCAAGCTCAGCCATACCGGCCTCGGCCCCCCCATCGCCGTCGAGCTGCAAGAACCCGGCCTCGCGATCGCCGTCTCCAAGGTCTTCGTCCCCACGCTGGAAAATCCCGAGGGAGACCGCAAGCACCGTTTCGGCCCGCGCGCGCTCTCGCGGTCGATGGAGTTCCTATGAAGACCGTCTTCGTTGGCCCCACCCTGCCCGATGCCGCAGCGCTGACCGGCGGCCACCTCGATATCCGGCCACCGGCTGCCCAGGGCGATATCCTGACAGCGGTCAGACAGGGCGCAACGGCGATCGGTCTGATCGACGGCTATTTCGAATATGCCGCGCCCGTCTGGCACAAGGAAATCCTCTTTGCGCTCTCCAAAGGAATACCGGTCTTCGGCGCCGCCAGCATGGGCGCGCTGCGCGCTGCCGAATGCGCCGCCTTCGGCATGACCGGCATCGGCAGGATCTATGCGATGTACGCGAGCGGCGCGCTAGAGGATGACGATGCCGTCGCCCAGCTGCATGCGCCGGGCGAACTCGGCTACAAGGCGCTCAGCGAACCGCTGGTCAACATCATGTCGACGCTCGGCGACATGCTGGCGCGCGGCGTCATCGATGAGGCCGAGCAGCAGGCGCTCCTGGCCGCATCCCGCGCCATCTTCTTCAAGAAACGAACCTGGCGATCGATCCTCGACGGCGCAGCACTTCCCGCCGCGCGCTGCAGCGATCTGATGCAATGGGTGGGCGACAACGCGGTCAATCAGAAGCGCCGCGATGCCGAGGAGCTGATCGCAGTGCTTTCGGCTTTCAAGCCCGGAACCGCACCCCTTGTCCGCGATTGGACCTTCGCCCGGACCTCGCTCTGGAACGCCCTTGAAAACGGCATGGAATAAAACGGCGGGCTCGCGTGTCTCATATCCGGCAAAGCAACAAAGCCTGCCGAACGTGAGGAGAGACCGCATGAAAATCGTATCATTCGCAACCGCATTTGCCGTTGCCGCCATGGCTGCGACCGCCGCCTTTGCAGCCGCCCCGGTCCAGACCGTCGAATCCGCCAAGGGCAAGGTTCTTGCCGGCGAAAACGGCATGACGCTCTATACCTTCAAGAAGGACGCCATGGGCACCTCCAATTGCAACGGCGATTGCGCCAAGAACTGGCCGCCGCTCGCCGCCGCTGGCGACGCAAAGGCAGATGGGGCATACTCGGTCATCGATCGCAAGGACGGGACGAAGCAGTGGGCCAAGGACGGCATGCCGCTCTATTTCTGGGTCAAGGACAAGAAAAAGGGCGATGTCACCGGCGATGGCGTCGGCGGCAACTGGGACCTTGCCAAGCCCTGAGTATCCGCGCGTGAAAACACCCGCACCCGAAACCTTCGAGGGCCAGATCCTGGCCCTCCTGCCCTCGCTCAGGCGCTATTCACGAAGTCTGACCCGCTCCGATAGCGAAGGCGAGGATCTGCTCCAGGACTGCGTCGAAAAGGTCCTGGCGCGCCGTTCGCAATGGCGCGGCCTGAACCTGCGCGGCTGGGCGCTGACGATCATGACCAATCTCTACCGCAACGCCCGGCGCAACGGCCCGCGCAATATGACCGTGGAGCTCGACGCGGCCGAGAGCCTTCCGTCGCCCGCTGTGCCCTCCGATCCGCTGGAGCGCGCCAGGCTGGAGGATGCGCTGAACGGGCTTTCGGAAGAAAACCGCGCCGTGCTGATGCTTGTGGTCGTCGAAGGCTACACCTACAGCGAGGTCGCCACTGCCCTCGATATCCCCATCGGCACCGTGATGTCGCGCCTGTCGCGCGCGCGCCAGCGGGTCGCCGAGAGAATGAAAGCCGATAATGTGATTACGCTTCGGAGACCGAAATGACCGAACCCAACCCGACCGTGACCGAAGCGGATCTGCATGCCTATGCCGACGGCCAGCTGCCCGAAGCCGAGCACGCCCGTATCGAGGCATGGCTGAAGGACAATCCCGAGGAAGCGGCAGCCGTCGCCGAATGGAAATCACAGAGCGCCGCCATCCAGAAAATGTTCGGCCCTTATGCCGTTGCGAAGCCCGATGACGCCCTGCTCGTCACACCGCGCAACGCTCGCCCGTCATGGCCGCGCCGCGCCGCGATCGCCGCCTCTATTGCCGCCGTATTCGCCGCTGGCGCGGTGAGCGGCCACTATGGCCCCGCACTGTTCGAAAAGCCGCAACTGCAGCTGACCGCCTCCGAGACCTTGCCGCAGCAGGCTCAGAACGCCTTTCTCGTCTATGCCAGCGAAGTCCGCCATCCCGTCGAAGTCTTCGCCAACGAGGAGGCGCATCTCGCCACCTGGCTCGGCAAGCGGCTGGCAATCCAGAATCTGAAGGTGCCCGACCTGCAGACGCTGGGGTTCCACTTGGTCGGCGGCCGCCTGCTGCCTGTCGACGGCAAGCCGGGCGCGATGTTCATGTATGAAGATCAGGGCGGCGAACGTCTGACGGTTCTGGTCGGCCGCAATGCCGGCAACCACACCACCAGCTTCCGCTTCGCCTCTGCGGATAATCTCGAGACCTTTTACTGGATCGATGGCGAGCTCGGCTATGCCGTGACCGGCGAGATTTCCCGCGACCAGCTGCGCCAGGTGGCCGAGGAATGCTACCGGCAATTCCCGTCCTAGCGCAGCGGATCGTTGGCAAGCTCGATCGGCCTGCCGTGCGGCGTCGCCTCGGCGGCACGCTGCCAGCTCCGCTGCAGCGACAGGATCGTCTCGCCGTCGGCGACGCCCTTGCTAGCGAGGATCTGCGAGAGTGCCGCCACCCAGCAGTCGAAATAGTCGCTGCCATCGATGGCGCGGCCGGGCTGGTGCAGCTCGGCAGAGAGCGTCTGCGCCCATTCGCTCCAGGTGAACAGTCCGCGCTGGTGCAGATGCACCGTCATCGCGAAGGCTTCGGCTGCCCAGGGTTCCGGAAAGACCGGATCGCCCTCGTCCGATTTCGGCAGCTGCGGCGAGTCCCGCAGCGGTGACACGTGATCACACTGGCTCAAGATAGCTCTCCCAGGCGTCGATCGAGACTGTCAGCGACGGGTCTGCGCCCTCGCCCCAAATCTCGCCGCCATCGAAGACAACGGTGTAGATCCATTGCGGGTTCTCGCCTCTTCCATGCGCATGATCATCAGGAAAGACGAAAAAGCCCTGCACCGCCTCGACGATGCCGGTCTTTGCCCGGGCATAGCGCGGCAGCCGCGTATGGGTCTCGGGATTGAAGTTCCGCGTCCGCACCCGTTGCCCGGCGGCGAATTTCGCGGGAGCATCGACCGGCCGGTCGCAGGGTGCGCCCTTGGCCAGCACACCTGCGACCATGTCGGCTTTCAGCACCCGTTTCGGCACCGCGCCGTCGTCACGCTTGTGGCCTTTGGCGATCTCGTCCTGTGCCACGAAGCCGTGGCGCTCCAGCAGCACTTCGAGCGCCCGGGTCCAGATCTCGTAATAGCTGACCGACAGGTAATCGGCAGGCGGGATGCGCTCGCGTGCATGGCGGCTTTCATCGATCGTCCAGGCGCCGAAGGCACCACACGAAAGCACGACGCCAAGTGCCCGCTTTTCCCATTCCGCATGAAAATACGGCTCGTTCGGCTCCGGCGCCACCGGCCCGAAGCCCATCTGTCCGCCGAGATCGTGCGGGCCGTTCATGCGCCGGCTCCCGGCGCGGCCGCAATACCGGTGCCGATCATCGCGTCGCGGCTGACGAGGTCGGCCAGCGCCTCCTCGCCGAAACCATCCGTGCCATCGGGGCGTTCGGGAATGACGAGGTAGCGGAGTTCCGCTGTCGAATCCCAGACGCGGATCTTCTTGTCTTCGGGCAGTGACACGCCGAATTCGGCGAGCACGCCGCGCGGATCGATGACGGCGCGGGAACGGTAGGCCGGCGCCTTGTACCAGACGGGCGGCAGGCCGAGCACCGACCACGGATAGCAGGAGCAAAGCGTGCAGACGACGAGGTTATGCGTCTCGGGCGTATTGAAGACGGCGCGCATATGCTCGCCCTGGCGGCCGGTATAGCCGAGACTGGCGATCGCCGCCGTCGCATCGCGCTTCAGCCATTCGGAAAATTCTGGATCGCTCCAAGCCTTGGCCACGACCCGCGCCCCGTTGCGGGGACCGATCTTCGTCTCGTAGGTCTCGACGATGGCGTCGATCGCTGCCGGATCGATCAACCCTTTCTCGGTCAGCACCGTTTCCAGCGCCCGGACCCGCGCCTGCATGTCGGTATAGCGGTTGTCGTGATGGTGGTCGTGCCCATGATCGTGGTCATGGTGATGGTCGTGATCATGATCGTGCAAGACGATGCCCTCCGCGATGTCGAACCCTGTTTAGGCCTTTGCGATCCAGCCGCCAAGCCACATCAGGCAAAACTCACTTCAGCATCGGCCAGAGGCTGAGCACCAGAAGCACGGCCATGGTGATGTTGAACCATTTGAGCCTCGCCGGATCAGACAGCCAGTCGCGCAGCGCCGAGCCGAAGCCGGCCCAGGTGGAAACGCTGGGCACATTGACCAGCGCGAAAGCCAGGCCGACGATCAGGACGCTGACGACATAGAGATCCGGGTTCGTATAGGTCGCCATCGCGGTCACGGCCATCACCCAAGCCTTCGGATTGATCCACTGGAAAGCCGCGGCCGACAGAAAGGACATCGGCGCAGTACTTGTCTTGCCCTCGCTCAGCGAGCGCGACGAACCAATCTTCCAGGCAATCCACAGCAGATAGGCGACACCGGCAAACTTCAGCACCGTGTAGAGCGCCGGAACCGTATGGAGGACCGCACCCAACCCCAGTCCGACGGCGAGCAACAGCGACAGGAAGCCGGCGCCGATGCCCAGCATATGCGGGATCGTCCGGCGGAAGCCGAAATTCACCCCCGAGGTGAACAGCATCATGTTGTTCGGCCCCGGCGTGATCGACGTCGTGAAGGCAAACAGCACCAGCGCTGCGAACGTATCCAATGGCATCGACGTCCTCCCGGAAGGACCGGCTTTTTGCGGCCCCTTATTTAGGTCAGCATAACTGTCCTAATTTTCCTGTTCCACCAGATCATTGTCACCGTGACAGGATTGCTTGAAAGATGGACTATCAGCGCAATCTCCTCAACTACATCAGGAAAGGCAGAGCCATGCAGGAAGACATCATCCCGGCCATCGCGTTCCCGGATGGCACCGAAGTCCCGGCCCTTGGCCAAGGCACCTGGAACATGGGCGAGCGCGCTTCCGAGGCCGACCGCGAGATAGCAAGTCTGAAGGCCGGCATCGAGCTCGGCATGGCACTGATCGACACCGCCGAAATGTATGGCGAGGGCGGCGCCGAGCGCATCGTCGGCCGCGCCATCAAGGGCCAGAGCGACAGGGTCTTCGTAACGAGCAAGGTCTATCCGCACAATGCCAGCCGCACCGGCACGATCGAGGCCTGCAACCGCAGCCTCTCGCGCCTCGGCATCGACCGCATCGACCTCTATCTGCTGCACTGGCGCGGCGAATATGCACTCACGGAGACCGTGGAAGCCTTCGAAGAGTTGATGGACGCCGGAAAGATCGGTGCCTGGGGCGTTTCGAACTTCGACACGGACGATATGGAGGAGCTTTTCTCGGTGCCGGGCGGCCGCAGATGCGCCGCCAATCAGGTGCTCTTCAATCTGGCGCGCCGCGGCATTGAATACGACCTCCTGCCCTGGTGCCAGAAGCACGGCGTCCCCGTCATGGCCTATTCGCCGATCGAGCAGGGGCGCATCCTGCACAATCCGGAGCTGATCCGTATCGCCAAGGCCAATCAGGCGACACCGGCGCAGATCGCCCTCGCCTTCGTGCTCGAACGCGACGGCGTCATCGCCATCCCCAAGACATCGAGCGCCGAGCGCGCTGCCGAGAACCGCGACAGCGTCACGCTCGATCTCAGCGATGAGGACTGGGCAGCGCTCGACAAGGTCTTCCCGCCACCCGGACGCAAGTCGTCGCTGGAGATGCTCTGACCGATCGTGGAAAAATGAAAACGCCCGGGCCAAAGATCCGGGCGCTCTAGACTTCCGCCGATCAGCGTCAGGCTTACATGCCCTGCGCCCCACGGTTCATCGCCGCAATGCCGGTACGGCAGACTTCGATGAGGCCGAGCGGCTTCATCACCGAGACGAACTGGTCGATCTTCGAGGACTTGCCGGTGATCTCGAGAATGAAGTGATCGACCGTGGCATCGACCACCTTGGCATGGAAAGCATCGGCAAGGCGCAGCGTCTCGGCGCGTGCATCGCCGGAGCCGACGACCTTGATCAGCGCCACTTCACGCTCGATCGGCCGGTCCTGGCCGAGTTCGCGGGCCCGCACCGTCAGATCGACGACGCGGTGAACAGGAACGATGCGTTCCAGCTGAGCCTTGATCTGTTCCAGAACCTGCGGCGTGCCACGGGTGACGACGGTGATGCGCGACAGATGCGCCTGATGCTCGGTTTCGGAGACCGTCAGGCTTTCGATGTTGTAGCCACGGCCGGAAAAGAGGCCGATGACCCGGGCTAGAACGCCGGGCTCGTTGTCGACGAGGACCGAGAGCGTGTGGCTCTCGGCTGCGGCGGTTTCTGGCGAAATGAAGTAGGCGGAACCGGTCGGCTGTAGGTGTGCGTTCATTGTCTTCTTCCTCTACTTCAGATCAAACGAGCGCACGGCCCTTGGCATCGATGGCATTGGCGACGGCTTCGTCTGTCGCTTCGTCCGGCAGCAGCATCTCGTTATGTGCCTTGCCCGATGGGATCATCGGGAAGCAGTTGGCGAGATTGGCAACGCGGCAATCGAAGATGACAGGCTTCTTGACGTCGATCATTTCCTGGATCGTCGCATCGAGCTCGCTAGGCTTTTCGCAACGCAAGCCAACGGCGCCGTAGGCTTCCGCTAGCTTGACGAAATCAGGCATCGCTTCGGTATAGGAGTTGGACAGGCGGTTGCCATGCAGCAACTGCTGCCACTGGCGGACCATGCCCATATACTGGTTGTTCATGATGAAGATCTTGATCGGCGCCTCATACTGGATCGCCGCCGACATTTCCTGGATGCACATCTGGATCGAGGCATCGCCGGCGATGTCGATGACCAGGCTCTCCGGATGGGCGATCTGGACGCCGAGCGCTGCCGGCAGGCCGTAGCCCATCGTGCCCAGGCCACCCGAGGTCATCCAGCGGTTCGGCTTCTCGAAACCGTAGAACTGCGCTGCCCACATCTGGTGCTGACCGACTTCGGTGGTGATGTAGGTGTCGCGATCCTTGGTCAGCTCATAGAGCCGCTCCAGCGCATATTGCGGCATGATCACGTCGTTGCTCTTGGTGTAGGCAAACGAGTTGCGGGCGCGCCAGCGGTTGATGTCGGCCCACCAATCGGCGGTCTGGCTCTTTTCCGGCTTGTTCGGCAGAGCCCGCCACAGGCGAACCATATCCTCGAGGATGCTGCCGACGTCGCCACGAACAGGGACATCGGCGCGGACGTTCTTGTTGATCGACGACGGATCGATGTCGATATGGATCTTCTTAGAGTTCGGCGAGAAGGCGTTGAGGCGGCCGGTGATGCGGTCGTCGAAACGCGCGCCGATGCAGACCATGACGTCGCAATCATGCATCGCCATGTTGGCTTCGTAGGAGCCATGCATGCCGAGCATCTTCAGCCAGTTCTTGCCGGATGCCGGATAGGCGCCGAGACCCATCAGCGTCGAGGTGATCGGGAAATCGGTGAGCTCGACCAATTCGCGCAGCAGCTTGGAGGCTTCCGGACCGGAATTGATGACGCCGCCGCCGCTATAGATGATCGGACGGCGCGCCGTCGCCATCAGCTCGATAGCGGCGTGGATCTGGTTCAGATCGCCTTCGAGCTTCGGCTGATAGCTCTTCTGAATGATATGCGCGGACGGCGGCGTGTAGGTGCCGGTCGCAAACTGGATGTCCTTCGGAATATCGACCAGAACCGGACCTGGACGGCCCGACTGCGCGATGCGGAACGCCTCGTGGATGATCGCCGCCAGCTGGTTGACGTCCTTGACCAGCCAGTTGTGCTTGGTGCAAGGCCGGGTGATGCCGACGGTATCAGCTTCCTGGAAGGCGTCCGAGCCGATCAGCGAGGTCGGAACCTGGCCGCTGAGGCAAACGAGCGGAACCGAATCCATCAGCGCGTCCTGCAGCGGCGTAACGGCGTTCGTCGCACCCGGACCCGAGGTGACCAGCATGACGCCGACCTTACCGGTGGACCGCGCATAGCCTTCGGCCGCATGGCCGGCGCCCTGCTCGTGGCGCACCAGGATGTGCTTGATCTCGTCCTGCTGGAATATCTCGTCATAGATCGGAAGCACGGCGCCACCCGGATATCCGAAGATATGCTCGACGCCGTTGTCCTTCAGCGCCCGGAGTACGATCTCCGCTCCCGTCATCCGATTGCTGTCTGCCGTCTGGTTGTCCGTGCCCGTCATTTTTCTGTTCCGTTTTGACTGCTGGGATTGAAGTTTGTGGTCGGCAAGCCTGAATTTCAGGCATAAAAAAAGGCCCCTTAGGGAGCCTGTCATCTAGCGCATGGGTGGCTACCGCCGGATGGTTACACCATCCTGCCCATGCGCTTTCCCACCACAATAAGAATTGCTGCTATTTTCATGGGCGCAATTGATAGACAGAAAATTTCGTAGCGTCAACGCCAGCCGAAATAAAAAACCGTCCTGCTGGAAAGCCTTTCCTACAGGTTCTCACCCTCCAGAATTAAGGGCCGGAACCATTTGTTAAAAGATAAATCATATCTTTGTCCGCTAACGCAGGGAGTAGGCCGTTGCGCAACAACGACTTGCAGACGTCAGGTAAAGCCGGCGAGCATGACCGCCGCGATATGGGAAAACGGGGAAACCGCTTTCTCGGCCGTGTCGTCGCGTGCAGCGGTTCCCGCACAACAATTGCCGCCATTGCCGAAGCCGGCGGCACTGATCTCACCGAACTCTGGTCTGTCGGACGGTTGATTTCGATCAGCGTCGGACGCAATCGCGTCGTCGCCCTCGTCTATCAGATGAATACCGGCTCCCACATGTGGGGTGAAGGCGAGGATAACGGCTTCAGCATCGAGGCCGAACTGCTGGGCGAAGTGCGCGTCGAAGAAGACGGACGCGAGGAGTTTTCCACCGGCATCTCGCGCTACCCGTATCTTGGCGCCGTAGCACACCGCATCCGCTCGGCCGACCTGATGCGGATCTACGATGCAGGCGTAGGTACCACTGCTGTCATCGGCAATCTGACCCAGGACGAAAGCATCGACGCGGCGATCCACGTGCCCTCGATGCTGTCGAAGCATTTCGCCGTCGTCGGCTCGACAGGCGTCGGCAAGTCGACCGCCGTTTCGCTGCTGCTCAACAAGGCGATCGAAGCCGATCCGAAGCTGCGCGTGCTGATCCTCGACCCGCATAACGAGTTCGCAGCCGCCTTCCCCAAACATTCCGTGGTCATCGACACCGACACGCTCGACCTGCCCTTCTGGCTGATGCGGCTGGAGGAATTCGCCGAAGTGGTCTTCCGCGGCCGTCCGCCGGTACCCGAAGAGCTGGACATGCTGCGCGACATCATGCCGGACGCCAAGCGCGCCTTCCGCGGCAGCGACAGCTCGCTGGTGCGCCGCACGACGGAAAAGAGCTCGATTACCGCCGATACGCCGGTTCCCTACCGCATGGCCGATCTGCTGGCGCTGATCGACGAACGCATCGGCCGCCTGGAAGGCCGCGCCGAAAAGCCGTTCCTGCGATCCTTGAAGATGCGCATCATCGCGGCGATCAACGATCCGCGCTATCACTTCATGTTCTCCAACAACACGATCTCCGACACGATCACCGAGACCGTGGCACAGATCTTCCGCATTCCGGGCGAAGGCCGCCCGATCTGCACCTTCCAGCTTTCCGGCATTCCCTCCGAAGTCGTGAACTCGGTCGCCTCGGTGCTCTGCCGCATGGCCTTCGAAGTCGGCCTCTGGAGCGAAGGCGCGATCCACATGCTGGTCGTCTGCGAAGAAGCACACCGCTACATACCGGCAGACCCGACGCTCGGCTTCGTGCCGACTCGCCAGGCCATTGCCCGTATCGCCAAGGAAGGCCGCAAATACGGCGTTTCGCTCGGGATCATCACCCAGCGCCCCGGCGAACTCGACCAGACGATCCTATCGCAGTGCTCGACGCTGTTTGCCATGCGTCTTGCCAACGACCGCGACCAGGAAATCATCCGCTCGGCGATCCCCAACTCGTCGATCTCGACGACAAGCTTCATTTCCTCGATCGGCAATGGCGAGGCCATCGCCTTCGGCGAGGCGATCAGCGTTCCGATGCGCATGCGCTTCTCGCGCGTGCCGGAACACCTGCTGCCAAAAGCCAATGGCGCCACGGCCAAACATTCGGACGATGATCCGGATACCGTCGACCTGCGCAAGATCGTCAGCCGTATGCGCGCCGTCAGCGGCGCTGCAGGGCCTGACATCTCATCATTCCAGAATAGCTTCAGCGCCGCGATGCAGAGCGACATGTTATTCGACGACGAGGAGCCGCCGGAAGGGCAGCCCTATCCGCAGCCGGTCACAGCACCCCCGATGTCGCCGTCCGATCCTTACCGGCCGGATATGCTGCCCCGAGCCTACGCATCTCAGGATCAGCAGCCCGCAGCCGCCGGATCGATCGACAGCCGTCTTGAAGCGCTGCGGCGCGAGATACGCCGCGAAGAGGCCAGCCAGCCCCGCGTGTTCGGCAACCAGGAACCGGCCCCGTCGATCCGCCGGGAGCCCGGAACATCGCCATTGCGCGAGAGCATTCTCAAGAAGCCGCTGAGCAGCCTCTACAAGAAGGACTGATTGCTTAGGCGGCACCCGAAAGCCGCACCCAGCTGTCGTCCATCTGATTGCGGAACCAGGTCATCTGGCGCTTCGCATATTGGCGCGTCGCAGCCGAGCCCTTTTCGATCATCTCGGCGCGAGTCATCTGGCCTTCGAACATCGCGGCGATCTGTGAAACGCCGATCGCCTTCATGATGGGCATGTCGGCCGTAAGCGCTAATGCCAGCAGCGCCCTCACCTCGTCCTCTGCACCCTGCTCCAGCATCTTTTCGAAACGGCCATTGATACGCTGATGCAGCACCGCTCGATCCGGCTGCACGATAATCTTCTTTGCGGCATCAGGATCGACGATGACAGGTCCGGCCTTCGCCTGTAACTCAGCGATCGACCGTCCAGTCGCCTCAAGCACTTCGAGCGCCCGGACAATCCTCTGGCCATCGACCGGATTGAGGCTCTCGGCCATCGGCGGATCCCTGGATTGCAAGGCCGCGTAGAGTGCTGCTGGCCCCTCCTCGGTCAATTGCTGCCTGAGCCGCGCCCGGATCGCATCCGGAATTTCGGGCATGTCGGACAGACCGCCGGTCAGCGCCTTGAAATACAGCCCCGTGCCTCCTACGAAGACTGGCAATTGCCCCCTGCTCTGTAGCTCGGGAAGCAGCGCCGTGACGTCGCGCAGCCAGGCACCGGTCGAATATGCCGCGCCCGCCGGCACATGCCCGTAGAGATGATGCGGCACGCCCTCCATATCCTCGCCGGACGGACGGGCGGTCAGCACCCGCAGCGTGTCATAGACCTGCATGCTGTCGGCATTGATCACGACGCCGCCATGCTGCTTTGCCAGCTTCACGGCAAGCGCGGACTTGCCGCTGGCGGTCGGCCCGGTTATCAGGATCGCACTCGTTGTGCTCAGAAGGTTTTCCATATGGCTCTCGTTGCCACGCTTGTTGCCAATCCGTCAAACCCCGTTCTGTCGCCGGCGCTTGCCGAGAAGGCGCATGACAGCATCAGCGGCGCCGGTCTCTACTGGCTGGCAGACGGAATTGCCTGCGACATCGCCCTTCGCGACGGCTCGAATGCAGGAGAGGCGGAGGCCGCGATCCGCGCTGTCATCGGCAGTGAGCCTGTGGATGTGGTGGTGCAGGAAGCCGAGACCCGCCGCAAGAAACTGCTGATCGCCGATATGGATTCGACGATGATCGGTCAGGAATGCATCGACGAACTCGCCGCCGAAGTCGGCCTCAAGGACAAGGTCGCGGCCATCACCGCCCGCGCCATGAACGGCGAGATCGCCTTCGAACCGGCACTGCGCGAGCGCGTGGCGTTGCTGAAGGGCCTGCCAATTTCCGTCGTCGATGATGTCATCGCCAAGCGCATCACGTTGACTCCGGGCGGCCCGGAACTGATCGCTACGATGAAGGCCAAGGGCTTCTACACCGCCCTGGTCTCCGGCGGCTTTACCGTCTTCACCAGCCGCATCGCCGCTACCCTCCGC
This sequence comes from Rhizobium sp. 01L410, assembly GCF_056400165.1. Lineage (NCBI taxonomy): Bacteria > Pseudomonadati > Pseudomonadota > Alphaproteobacteria > Hyphomicrobiales > Rhizobiaceae > Rhizobium > Rhizobium sp. 01L410. The sequence continues at coordinate 133,167 of NZ_JBFTST010000002.1, read as the reverse complement.
TTCGATGAGAACCGCGCCAACCTGCTGCTCGAAGAGAACGGCACCCTGTCAGGCTTCGTCGCCGAGCCGATCCTCGGCAAGCAGGCGAAGGTGGATGCGCTGAACGACATCGCGGAAAAGCTCGGCATTTCGCCCGAAGAGTCGATGGCGGTCGGAGACGGCGCCAACGATCTCGGCATGATCCATCTCGCAGGGTCGGGCGTTGCCTTGCACGCCAAGCCGGCCGTCGCCGCCGAGGCGAAGATGCGCATCAACCACAGTGACCTCACCGCCCTGCTCTACATCCAGGGATACCGCAAGACGGATTTCGTCACGCCATGACCGAGACCATCCTCACGACAGAGCGCCTGATCATCCGCAACTGGCGTGAGGAGGATCGCGAACTCTTCCACGAGATCAACTCCGATCCTGACGTCATGGAATTCTTTCCGAAGCGGCGCAACCGCGCGGAATCGGACGAATTTTTCGAATATGCTCAAAGAATGATCGCCGAAACCGGCCTCGGCTTTTACGCCCTGGAACTGACGGCCACAGGCGAAACGCTCGGTTTCTGCGGCATCGTGCGGACCTCGCATGAGCCGGCGATCCCTGACGGTACCGTCGAAATCGGCTGGCGGCTGGCAAAGCGCCATTGGGGCGCGGGCTATGTTAGCGAGGCCGCAACGGCGCTGCTCCGGCACGGCTTCGAAAACCACGGCCTCACCGAGATCGTCGCCTTCACCGTCCCGCAAAACCGCCGCTCCCGCGCCGTCATGCAACGCATCGGCATGATCCACAGGCCCGAGCGCGATTTCGATCACCCGAAGGTCCCGGACACGGCGCCACAATTCATCCGCCATGTCCTCTACGCCATCAGCGCGCCCGAGCGCGGCTAAGCGATTTTCTGCCAAAATTGACGGTTGCCGCCTGAGTAAATCTCAGCGGTAATCGCTTGTCTTTTGCTGCTCAACACGCGCATTCGTTCGATTATTGAATTCTACAAAATTGTACGTACAATTATAGCTGAGGCGACCCGTGATCCGCTTTGAATGGGATGATGAGAAAAATCGCCTCAACAAGTCAAAACACGGCGTATCTTTCGAGATCGCAACACAAATTTGGAATGACGAGAACTACCTGCTTATCCCTGATGCTATTTATGAAGGTGAGCAGCGCTGGATAGCCATCGGTTCAGTCACGATAATGACAGTACTGATTGCGGTTCACACCAGCGTGGATGCCAGAGGCGTAGAAACAATACGGATCATCAGTGCACGCCGCGCAACCAAACACGAGAGGAAGCGCTATGAGCAATCGAGCTTTGACTGATCAGGAAACTGAGGAGTTGAGAAAACTCGCACAGCTCCCAGACGCAGAAATCGACACCAGCGACATTGCCGAAATCAGCGAAGAGCAGTGGCGTTTGGCGCGAAAGGGACACCTCTATCGGCCGATCAAACAGCCGGTGACGATACGTCTCGACGCCGATGTTGTCGCCTGGTTCAAGGATCATTCCGCCGGCCGGGGCTACCAGACCGGCATCAACAACGCGCTTCGCGAATATATCGCCGCTAACACGAAGCCCCGCTAAGCCTACTCCATCGGTACGGCGATAAAGCGCAGGTCGCCGTTGGCGGCGGCGATCATCATCTGGGCGTTGCGGCGGCCTTCCTGCTTCAGCGACTGAACCTTGGCGGCGACGGCATCCGGCGATTTCATGAATTCCTGGGCGACCTCGACGATCACGTCGCCGGGCTTCAGGCCCTTTTCGGCAGCAGCCGATCCGGGCGTCACTTCGGTCACCACGACGCCATCGACGCTCTCGGCGATGTTGAAGGTCTTGCGGATATCCGGGTTGAGCAGTGACAGCGACAGACCGAGCACGTTCTTCGGCAATGCCGCATCCGGCGCCACCTGACCCTGCTGGTCGGTCTGGCCCTGATTGCCCTTGGCATCCGGTGCCTTGTTCTCCGTGCCCTTGTTGTCGGGCGACGGTTGAGCCTGACCGCTATCCGGCTCGTCCATATCGTCGTTCTCGCCGGGATCGGGGTTGATCACGCCGCCATCCGAAGAGCCGCCGCTATCGCCGCTCGCCGCGGCAGCCTGATCGCTATCCTCGAGACGCCCGAGCGTCACCTTGACGGTCTGCTCCTTGCCGTCGCGGAGCACGAGGACATCGACTTCCTTGCCGACAGGGCTTTCGGCAACGACGCGCGGCAGATCGCGCATCTCGTTGACCGCCTTGCCGTCGAATTTGAGGATCACGTCGCCGGCCTTGATCGAGCCGTTATCGACTGGTCCACCCTTGATGACGCCTGCGACAAGCGCGCCCTTGGCGGCATCGAGGCCGAGGCTGTCGGCGACATCATCGGTCACCGGCTGGATGCGAACGCCGAGCCAGCCGCGCCGCGTCTCGCCATATTCGCGCAGCTGCGCCACGACACCCGAAGCGAGCTCCGACGGCACCGAGAAGCCGATGCCGATCGAGCCGCCGCTTGGCGAAATGATCGCCGTGTTGATGCCGATGACTTCGCCCTTCATGTTGAACAGCGGACCACCGGAATTGCCCTTGTTGATCGCTGCATCCGTCTGGATGAAGTTGTCATAGGGACCGGCATTGATGTTGCGGCCGCGGCCGGAAATGATACCGACGGTGACGGAGCCGCCGAAGCCGAACGGATTGCCGATCGCCATCACCCAGTCGCCGATGCGCATGCCGCTGGAATCGCCGAATTTGACGAATTTGAGCGGCGCCTTCGGCTCGACCTTCAAGACGGAAAGATCGGTCTTGGTATCCGTACCGATCAGCTTGGCCTTCAGCTTCGTGCCGTTGGCGAAGTTGATTTCGATGTCGTCGGCGCCTTCGATGACGTGATTGTTGGTGACGATATAGCCGGCCGGATCGATGACGAAGCCGGAGCCGAGCGAGCTGACATTGTGGTTGCCGCCGCCCTTGCCGCCCTGCTGCTTGTTGAAGAAGTCGTTGAAGAATTCCTGAAACGGCGAGCCATCGGGCGCACGCGGCGCCGGGCCCGCCCCTTCGTCGTCCTTCACGTTCTGCGATGTCGAAATGTTCACGACGGCGTCGAGAAGGCCTTCAGCAAGATCGGCGACGGAAGCCGGGCCATTCACCGGCGGCGTTCCCTGGGCTGTAGCGGAGCCAGCAAGACCGATATTGGCAAGAAGGGCAGCGCCGGCCAGGAGAGCGAGCGATCGTCTGAAGGTCGGGCGTGTCGTGGGGGCCATCAAGCTTCCTCATGTCGGGTCAAAGCGGCAGTCTGACCACCAACATAGGGCGGAATGATGGAGCGTGAAATCACCTTTTCGCGAAATCCCGCGCAATCTCAACTTAGCCCCTGAGAAGCCAGACAAAGGCGACGCCGAGGCCAATCGCGGCCAGCCCGAAGGCACGAATCTGACGCTCCGGAACCGACGGCAGAAGCTTCGACATCCGCACAAGAAAACGAGGGGCCAGTGCATAGACCAGCCCCTCGATGATGAGAAAGAATGCAAGTCCCGTCAGGAAATCCTGCATTCTTCTATTGTCAGTTTGCCGGTGCGGCAGGTGCTGCCGGAGCCGGAGCAGCCGGCGGTACCGACGGCACGCCGGTCGAGCTGTCGAAGTAGCGGAAGAACTCCGAATTCGGCGACAGAACCAGCGTCGTATCCTGCGACGAGAGTGCCGAGGAATAGGCCGACATCGAGCGGTAGAACTCGAAGAACGACGGATCCTTGCCGAAGGATTCGGCGAAGATCCGGTTGCGTTCCGCATCGCCCTGACCGCGCAGGATCTCGGAATCACGCTGCGCTTCCGCAGTGATCTCGACAACCTGACGGTCGGCGACGGCGCGGCGGCGCTGACCTTCTTCGTTACCCGAAGCGCGGATACGCTCGGCTTCGGCCAGACGCTCGGAGCGCATGGCGTTGTAGGTGTTCGGCGCAACCTCCGGCGAAAGATCGGTACGGCGGATGCGAACGTCGTCGATGTTGAGGCCGAGGTTTTCGGCATCGATCCGGAGATCGTCACGGATCTCCAGCATCATCGCAACGCGCTCTTCGGAAAGAGCGGCATTGTAGTCACGCAGACCGTAGACGCGGCGCAGCGACGAATCGAGCTGGGCGCGAAGGCGTGCTTCGGCAGCCTCGCGGTCACCCGAAACCGTTTCGCGGAAGCGGCGGACATCGGCGATGTTGTAGATGACGAAGGCGTCGACATCGAAGGTCTGGCCGTCCTGCACCTGTACGCGGATGTTATCGAGGTCGAGGCGAAGGGCCTGCTTCTCGACATACTGGACGCGGTCCGCATCCATGAAGGCGAACGGCAGCTTGAAATAGAGGCCCGGCTCGGTCTTGACCGACTGGATCTGACCGAAGCGGACGACGATCGCCTGCTCGCGTGCATTGACCACGAAGACCGACGAATAGACGATGAAGAGGATGACCGCGAGCGCGATCAGCACCGCGGGAAGTTTATTGGATGTCATGGCTCAACCTCCCTGCTGTGCCGGTTTGCCGATCTCGTTGAGCGGCAGGTAGGGTACGACCCCCTGCTTCTCGTCGATGATGACCTTCTTCGAATTCTTCAGCACCTGTTCCATCGTTTCCAGGAACAGACGCTTGCGCGTCACGTCAGGGGCCTTCGCATACTCGTCGTTGATCGAAGTAAAGCGCTGCGCTTCACCTTCGGCTTCCTTCACGACGCGGTCCTTGTAGGCGGCGGCGTCTTCGCGGATCTGAGCCGCCTCGCCTCGCGCCTGGCCGAGCCGCTGGTTGGTGTAGCGGTTTGCCTCTTCGATCGTGCTGTCGCGGTCGCGGCCTGCACGCTGCACTTCTTCGAAGGCATCGGAGACTTCACGCGGCGGAGCAACGTTCTGGATGGTCACGCCGGTGACGGTGATACCCGCCTTGTAGCGGTCCATCGTTCCCTGCACGATATTGAGAACATCGGTCTCGATCGGCTGACGGTTGCTGCGGAATGCGTCCTGCGCCGGACGGCGTCCGACGATTTCGCGCATCGCACTGTCGGAAACCTGCTGCAGCGTCTCTGCCGGGTTCTCGACGTTGAAGAGATAGGCCTTCGGATCGCTGACCGTGAAGAACACAGCGAACTGCACGTTGATGACGCTGCGGTCACCCGAGAGCATCAGGCCGCTCGAGGATGCAGAGGACGTGGCCCCGATATTCTGCTGCTGCACGGTAACCTTGACCGTTTCGACCGTTTCAAGCGGCCAGAAATGGAAGTGCAGGCCCGGCATCGAAACTTCCTGCTTCGGCTGACCGAAACGCAGTTCCACGCCACGCTCGTCCGGCTGGACGATGTAGATGCACTGGAAAATCCAGAACGCCACAAGGATCGCAACAACGATCAGTGCCACGCCGCCGTTAAAGCCGCCAGGTACGATCTTGCCGAGCTGATCCTGCCCGCGGCGGATGATGTCTTCGAGATCGGGCGGACCGCCCTTGCCCCCACCACCGCCTTTTGGACGGTTCGGGCCCTGCCCCCATGGTCCCTGATTATTGTTGTTACCGCCGCCGCCCCATGGGCCGCCGCCGCCATTCTGATTGCTCCAGGGCATCAAAACCTCTTTGTTCGTTGAACTCCCGATCGCATAATGCCCGCGGGGGCGGCAGACGGTAAGCGATTGTGACCGTTATAGGTATCGCCGCCCCTGCTTTCAACGCGACATGCAGGACTTGGTGTTCTTTCTTGGAAAATAATTCGTTATCAGCCGTTACAGCGCTCGTAGACGACGTAACGCGTCGGATAGTTGTCCTTTTCGCCGGCGGGCACGTCGAGTGTCTCGACCGGCTTCCACAATGACGCATCGATCGCAGGAAAGGACGTGTCGCCCTCGACCTCGGTCTCGACATGCGTGATGCACAGGCGATCGGCAATCGCCATCGACTGCGCATAGATCTCGCCACCGCCGGCGATGATGATCTCGCTGCCACCGCTGACGCGCGCCAATCCCTCGGCAAGAGTGACAGCCTCAGCAAGTGAGTGTGCCATGGTGACATCAGGGTGGTCGATCTGGGCCTGCCTGGAAATCACCACATGCGGACGACCCGGCAGCGGCTTGCCGCCAATAGACTCATAGGTCTTGCGGCCCATGACCAACGGCTTTCCCGAGGTCAGCGCCTTGAAGCGTTTCAGATCGGTTGACAGCCGCCATGGCATATCGCCGTCCCGGCCGATGATACCGTTTTCGGAAACCGCAACAACGATTGTCTTCACGATGCCAGACATAGCCGCCCCTCTGCACTGATTGCCGAGCGCGACACCTAACCGCTTCTCAAAAGGAAAGCTAGCCGACCGCCCGCCCGGCTATCGCCTGCTGCGGATGCGGATTGCCGAGCCAGATGACGGCGACGCGATCGCCCGTCTGCTTGGCAAGATACATGTAGTTGTCGGCCCGCTTGACGAAGGAAGCCGGCGTATCCGACGGCCCGAGCAGCGCGACGCCGACGGCCGCGCCGACTTCGGTAATGGCGCCGTCGATGGCGATCGGCTTGAAGATACGCTCCGCGGCGTCGTTGACCGTATGGCGCACATCATGAATGAGGACCGGATCGACCTCGATCAGAACCACGAACTCGTCGCCGCCGATGCGGGCGATGAAGTCGTTGGCCCTGAAACTGTCGCGGAAGCGGCTGGCAAGCGTGCGGATTACCTCGTCTCCAGTGCCGTGTCCGAGCCGGTCGTTGACCGCCTTGAAACCGTTGAGATCGATGAAGGCGAGCGCCATCGCCTTGTCGGCGGCACGCGCTGCTGCGATCTGCTCGGCAAGCGTCTCGTCGAAACAGGCCCGGTTCGGGAGCCCTGAAAGCGCATCGGTGCGCGCCGAGGCCCGGAGCGCCAGTTCGATCTCGCGCTGATGGCGCACGCGGGCCGAGACATCCATGATCACCTCGACATCGAAGGAGACACCGTCGACGATCGTTCTCTGCGCGGAAATCAACGTCGGGATGATCGTGCCGTCGGAATGGCGGATATCGACCTCTTCGAGAACATAGGCGCCCTCTTCGGCCAGCATGCGGTGGCGCCGGTCGCGTGCCGGGTTGTCGATCGCAGCCCCATCTGAGGTCAGCTTCTTGCCGCTGATCTCTTCCCACTTCAGTCCAGTCAACTTCAGATAGGCATCATTGACCTTCGCGTAGCTCGAGGTCCTCGTGTCGCTGGTGGTGATTGCCATGGCAATCGGCGCAAACTCGAACATGCGCATCAGCATCGACGAAAGAACGTCTGGAGGAAGGAGGTCAGTATCGTCCATAAAAGCCCCGGGAGCTTCACCTAAGCGGGCGAAAATAACCGAGATCTATTAAGATCTTACTGATGGAATGCCGCCGATTTTCAGACATTGCAGCAAAGTGACGTTTTCCGTCGCGGATGCGGCCTGTTCTTGCCTGAAGTTGCGAAGCCTCAAACGGCGATCGGCGCCTTGATGTTGGCGTCGGCGTCATAGCCGACGAGTTCAAAGTCCTCGAACCTGAAGTCGAAGATATCCTTCACATCGCGCTTGATCAGCATCCGCGGCAGCGGCTTCGGATCCCGCGTCAGCTGCAGCTTCGCTTGCTCGAAATGGTTGTGATAAATGTGTGTGTCGCCGAGCGTGTGGACGAACTCGCCGTATTTCAGCCCGGTCACCTGCGCCACCATCATCGTCAGCAGCGCGTAGGAGGCGATGTTGAATGGCACGCCGAGGAAGACGTCCGCCGAGCGCTGGTAGAGCTGGCAGGACAGCTTGCCGTCGGCGACATAGAACTGGAACAGGCAGTGGCACGGCGGCAGCGCCATGTTGTCCACCTCGGCCGGGTTCCAGGCCGAGACGATATGCCGGCGCGAATTCGGGTTCTTGATGATGCCGTTCACCAGATTGACGATCTGGTCGATATGACCGCCGTCGGGCGCCGGCCAGGAGCGCCACTGGGCGCCGTAGACAGGCCCGAGGTCACCGTTCTCATCGGCCCATTCGTCCCAGATCGAGACGCCGTTTTCCTTGAGGTATCGGATATTCGTTTCGCCTTTCAGGAACCACAGAAGCTCGTGGATGATCGAGCGCAGGTGCAGTTTCTTCGTGGTCAGGACAGGAAAGCCGTCGTCGAGATCGAAGCGCATCTGATATCCGAAAACGGAGCGCGTGCCGGTACCGGTCCGGTCGCCCCTGTCGGTGCCCTTGTCCATCACATGGGTCAAAAGATCGAGATATTGCTTCATGGCCGCCGGCGACTCCTTTTCCGCCAATATTTAAGCTCTTCCGGGCGTGAAACCAACCGGCGCCGCTGAATTATCCAGCCATTTCCGCACCGTCTGCGATGGTTCTGTGACGAAGCCTCTTCCCATGCTGCCAGGAAAACACTATATCAATCCTTGCCGGTCTTCGGACCGGATATGGCGATAAATGAGCGGTGTAATAAACCTATTGGACCCGGGGGCGGTACCCGGCGCCTCCACCAAAAACAGCCGGTTGGCGACTGCTTTTGATGGGGGCGAAATAGGATCGACAAGGGTGTAAAGATCGTCTTTTTGCTCGGCATGATACCGCCGTTATCGGGTCACAAGTGTAGTTGCAAACGACAACAACGCTAAGGAATACGCTCTCGCTGCCTAACGGCGGTGCGGGAATTCCGCTCCAAGTCCTCTAGGTTAGCCCCTTGAGGCGGGGTCCGAAGGCACCTGGCAACAGAAGCCTTCACCTTCTCCCTGCTATTGAAATCATGTATGCTTCTCATCAAGCATGACTCGGAGCGAGACTTTCGCAGGGCGGCCAGACATGGCATATATCCCTGAGAAAAGACTCCCGAACCAACGAAAGACAGGAAAAGCATGGGGCAGGACCACATCCGCTACGACATTCTGGCACAGGACGCGCTTCGTGGCGTCATCCGTAAGGTTCTGTCTGAAGTCGGAACGACGGGCCGCCTCCCCGGCGACCATCACTTTTTCATCACCTTCCTGACCGGCGCTCCCGGCGTGCGCATTTCGCAGCACCTGAAGAGCAAATATCCTGAACAGATGACCATCGTCATCCAGCACCAGTTCTGGGACCTGAAGATCACCGAATCGCTGTTCGAGATCGGCCTGTCTTTCTCCGACGTTCCGGAAAAGCTGGTTATCCCGTTCAATGCCATCCGCGGCTTCTACGATCCCTCGGTGAATTTCGAGCTGGAATTCGATGTGCCGCTGGCCGATGGTGAAGAGCTGCCCGAAGCCGAGATCACCGCCTATCCGGTTGCAGCCGAAAAGAGCGAGGAAACCCCGGCGGCGGCCCCTGCCGAAGGCGGCGAGGAAAAGAAGCCCGGTTCCGTCGTCTCGCTCGACGCATTCCGCAAGAAGCAGTAATCCGAAGGGAAGCAATCGCTTCCCTTTTTTCATTCCGGCCCATTTCCTTTACAGATGGAGGCACGCCGTGAGCGCCGAAATCGTCAATCTCCGCCAGTTCAAGAAAACGCAGGCCCGTTCCGAAAAGGACAGGCAGGCCGAGCAGAACCGTATCAGCTTCGGCCGAACCAAGGCCGAGAAGCAGCTGACTAAGGCGCTGAATGACAAGGCCGAAAAGACGCACAGCGATGGCCGGATCGAAAAGGACGGCGGCGAAGAGCGCTGAAAAGCCGCCTCACGCCAGCCATTTATGCTGGTCTCCTGAATCAATCTCTCAAGCACCGAAACCGGACGATGATCCGCAAGCATTCCGCAACGCTTCATGGCCACCGCACCAGCTTCTCGCTGGAAGACGAATTCTGGTCTGAATTGAGAATGATCGCCGCGGCCCGCTCGATACCGCTTGCCACCCTGATCTCCGAAATTGACGACGGCCGTGATTCCGAGAGCAACCTCTCCTCGGCATTGCGGCTATATGTCCTGGCATGGCTGAAGGCGCGGTAGATTTGGCGAGGTCGTTGCCGCACCCGTGGGCGCCCGGCAACGACCCCTTGATGGCTAGGTTAGCGGTAACCATCCAGGTTCATCTTATGCAATCTGCAGGCACATAAAACTTGGCCGTTTGTGCGAAGGGCACATCCTTCCAGCCAGCAGCATCGCTGAAAAGGAGAAGCTACTCCCGCCAATGCGTCTTCACCCACGGCGTAGGGCGTATGAAGTGCCGGAGGTGGGAAAACACGCTCTCGCCTCCACGAGACGTTCTGTTGACGATCCGTGAAAGATGCTCGCGCGCATTGTCGGCAGCGCCGTCCCGGTACTGCCCGGCTATCGCGTGTTCAGGCCGCAGCCCGCGCGGGAAGATCACCACTTTGGCTCCAGATGGCAGCCGGGGGCCGAAGAAATAATTGAGCGGTGTCGGCCACCGGCAGTCCTGCCGGAAATGCAGCACCCAGCTGCGCGGGAAGAACTTCGGACCTCCCGGCACGTTCTTGGTAACGAACCGCTGCTCGAAACGATATTCGTCGGCGATCTTTTGCGGATTGGCAAAAAACTTGTCCTGCAGAGAAACCAGCTTGCCGACCGGAAACCGGAAAAGCGACGTCTGGCCAAGTCTCTCGAACGGAGTCGTCTGATTTCGGGTCATGACCACGTCATCTGGGCCTCCGACTTCGAAGAAGGCATCGAGCGAGCCGACAATCACCAGATCGAGATCCAGGAAGAGGACGCTGCCTTTCAAGTTCCCAAGCGTCGGTCCCCAGAGGCGCGACTTGTTCCAGATCCCGGGCGTATTGACCGGCAGGCTCGGGATGTTGAGTGGCGGCAGATCCTCGCAGAGGATCTCGGGATGCAGTCCCTCGCGGCTATCCGTGAAGCAGGTGAAGGTAAAGGGCGGCGTGATGTTGCGCGCAACCATCGCATAGAGACGGTTGATATAGGCCGGGCCAAACATCGTGCCCCAGCTGATGCAGATGACCTGCTTCACGCCATTGCTGCCATCCAAGACGCCTGTCATTCCTGCTCCATAAGTCATCGCGCGAGTTTCCCGGTGCGTATCAACCTATCAGCATCCTGTGAAGACCGGTGAGAGCGAATTTAGGCATCCGCGTGGAACGGCAATCCCGATCCATTCTGATTACTGCTGCACCGGCACGCCCGGCAGCGTGTCGAAATTCAGCTTGTTGCCGCTGGCGGGCGGTACTGGATCGACAAGTTGCCCTTCGGCACGGCGCTGCGCTTCCGCGGCAGCGGCCGCCTTGGCGTCTGCAGCGGCTTTCGCATCCGCCTCGGCCTTTGCCTTGGCGTCAGCTTCTGCCTTGGCTCTCGCATCGGCTTCCGCCTTCTGCCGGGCAGCCTCCTCTGCAAGCGCTCTCAGGCGGTCTTCCTCGGCCTTGCGCTCAGCCTCGATCGCCGCTGCCCTGGCGCGCTCGGCGTCATTGAACTTGTAGAGGGCCACTTCGCGGCGCAGCCGCTGCTTTTCCAGTACGTTGGCCTGCAGCCGCTCGACGCGGCGGCGTTCGCGCTCGAAGGCGCGCAGCGACAGGTAACCGGTGATGTCGGTGACATCCATCGTCCGGCCGGGCGATGCCAGAAGGCCGGAGAAATCAAGCCGCAATGCCGGGTCGGCACCGGACAGCGCCTCGTTGCCGGGGTTGAGGCCGATATCGAGCGAGGCGTTCACCCGCTCCTGCGGCAGATCGATCTGCGCATTGCCGGTGACCTTGGCAAGGTCGTTGGCGACGGTGACGTTCTGCACGCGCAGCACGCCGTCGGTAATGTTGAAGGGAATACCCAGCGGCGGCAGCTTGGCCTCGCCGTTGTTCAGCAGCGTTTCGACGATCGGATGCACCTTGCCGGCGTTCAGTTGGTCCTTCATCGGATCGGTGGCCGACAGCAGCGGCGCAAGGATCGCAAGGTTCAGACCGCGCACGCTGGTGTCGCCTAGCCGAAGTTCGCCAGAGCCGGTCAGCGAACTCGCAAGCTCCGTCATCGTCTTGCCCGAGGCTTCCGAGCTCATCGATAGGCCGAACTTGCCGCTGGCAACCGGCGTTCCGTCACGCGCCCAGATCACACCGCCGAGATCGGCATCGGCGAGCGCCAGCTTGGTCTGGAAGAACCCGGTTCCGTCGGCATTGGTGAAGAGCATATTGCCGGAAAGCTTGCCGCCGTCCCAGTTGCCCTGCATGCCGTTCAGCTGCAACTCGTCGCCCTTGTAGGCAATGGTGCTCGAAAAATCGTTGATCGCGCCGGACCAGCCCGGCCAGAACTGTTTCGCCGAGAACTTCAGATTGACGTCGGTGTCCTTGAACACCGGCTGTCCGAGCCCCTGCGTCGTCAGATTGCCGGTCGCAGCATCGGTCATCGGCCCGTAGACGGTCTCGCCAAGCCAGATCGCATCCGCGCGGTCGAGCGCCAGGTCACCCGTCGCCGTGGTCTTGTCAGCCTTGCGGTCAACGGTCAGCCCGCCGGAAAACTTGTTGTCGGCGGCATGCCCTTTGAGATCGGCAAAGACGATCTTACCGCCATCGATGGTCGCCGTCGTCTGCAGCCCGAACGGCAGGCCGGTTCCGAGCTGCGGCAGCGCGATGCCGTTCATGATCAGGTATGGGTCGAGATCGGCGCTCTCAAGCGATATGCCGATCTGGCCGTTCATGAAGTTTTCCGGGCGGACATCGACCTTGCCGCTGGCAGTGAACGACGTCCGGTCGGTCGCAAAGGCCAGCGATGCATCGGCGGGATCCGAGTCGGTAACTTGAACCTTCAGCGACAGCCTGCCATTGGCATCGGCTTCGACAGGCAGCGGGTCGAGCCCGGCCTGGCCGAAGAGCACGGCCGTGGTCGCATTTTCAAGCGTCCCTTCCAGGCTGGTCGTTCCCTTGCCTGTCAGCGCCAGAAGATCGGACATCCGGTAATCGAGATTGACCCGGCTGCCATTCGAAACGCCGGCGAGCGTCAGCGTCAGCCCGTCGCCCTGATCGCCACCGAGCGTCAGCGCTCCGCGAAGCGCCGTGTTGGTGTACCAGGCGGCATTGCGCACCAGCCGGTCCATCACGGGATGACCAGGCAGATGCTCCTTCAGCATGGTGAAGAACGGGCCGGGGTCAGCCGATTTGAAGGTGATCTCGCCGGAGCCCTTGTAGTCGAGCAGTGAGCCTTCGGCGCGGCCGGTGGCAGTCAATTCCGCACCGGCAAAATTCTTCACCGCCAGTTTTTCGATCGCCAGTGCGCCATCGGCAATCGTGAAATTGGTCTCAACATTGGCAGCCTCGACGCCGAAAGCAGTAAACTTGTCGGCCTTCAGCTGCGCGGTGATCTTGTGATCGAGCACGTTGTCACCGGCGTCCTGGCCGGTGAACAGCCCGGTCAGCGCCCGCAGCGCATCGAGATCGAGCGCGTCGCCGCCGAGCGCCACGTTCAGCGATGGCGTCTGGTCCTTCGGTGCCAGCCGCTCCAGCCTGCCCTTCAGCGTTGCCGGACCAACGGCGATCTCCAGATTGTCGAAAGCCTGCCTATGGTGGGTCAGGCTGACATCCGCCGAGAAGCCGGCCTGCCGCAGCTGACGGATCGACGGATCGACGGAACCGGCGAGCCATGATGCAAGCCCGCTCGGCTGGTTGGATGCCACCGTCACGTGCCCGTTGAAGGACGGCTGACCACGCAGCGCAAGGCGCCCCGTTCCTTCCACCTGCGTGCGGCCGGGAAGCGTTCCGACGGCATCGTCGATCGTCCAGCCGTCGCCGGCCGGTTGCAGATCGAGCTGCACGTCGCGGATCGTCGTATCGCCGGCAACAATCGCCGGCAGCCGGACGCTCGCCTTTCCGGGCACCTGCGGGATCGGCACCTGGGCGACGATATTGATCAGCGAGTTGAGACGCTGCCGCGCCGAGAGCCCAGGATCGCGCGCCGTCTTGCCGCCGGCGCCCTGATTGCCGATCCTGTTGACGTCGATCTGCTGGCCATTGGCGATCAGCAGGAATTCCGGCGCGCTGCCGGTATCGAGTGTCGCTTCGCCTGTTATCACATAGGGATCGTCGGTCGAGCCGATTTCCAGCCGGTAATCAGGCACGCGGATGCGCTCGTTGGTCAGTTCGAAGCGACCTTTGACGCGAGGGGGCGGCGCGGTCTTGTCGCTCTTCGCCTGCCCGCGGTTCTCGATCGCCGCCGACATCGTGCCCTGATAATTCGGCTTGCGATCGACGAGCTTCAGCTCACCATCAAGATCGACGCTGACGGGGTGCTGATCCGGAACCAGCCGGGTGCGGACCTTCAGCGCACCGTTTTCGTCCGGCTGACCACTCGCGATCACGAAACTGCCATGCTCACCATCGAGCGTCGCATCACCGTCGATCCGCCAGGGACCGGCAAGCGATTTCGCTGACATCTCGGCATTGAGGCCGGTAATATGGCGCGAGCGGCCGGACTGATCGTCGATGAACTGCACATCGCCGCCACTGACATGCACATTTTCGAGTACGACTGTCTTGGCCGGGATCTCAGACTGGCTGCCGCGCGTCCAGTCCAGCGTTCCATCCTTCTGCAACCGCAGGCGCACCTTCGGATTGACCACCCGCATGTCGAAAATCAGCGCTTCGCCCGACAGGAAAGGCGCCAGCTCAGCATCCATCGAAAACTGCTCGACCTGCACGATCGGCTGTCCATCGGGCTCCTGGCCGACACGCACGTCATGCAGCGTCACTGACGGAAACGGCAGAAGCCGCGCATCGACGGTGCCATGCACGGTGACTTTCTTGCCGATGATGCGGCTTGCCTGATCCTCGAAATTCTTGCGGAAATCGGTCCAGTCGATGAATAGCGGTGCGAATAGCGCCACAACGAGCACTACGACGATCACTCCCCCTAGAAAGACGAGGAACCGGCCTATCAAATCAAGGATTCTCCATTCGGAATTCTGTTGCCGACACTACTGTTATTCATGCCGGTAGCAAGACCGAAGATCATGAGATTGTTCCGTTTTCAGCCAAGATGGAAAATCTTGCCGGGGTTGAAGATATTGTCCGGATCGAGCGAGCGCTTGACCTGCCGCATCAGATCGACGGTGCCGCCGAGCTCTTGTTCCAGAAATGACATCTTCCCCTGCCCGATCCCGTGTTCGCCGGTGCATGTTCCATCCATTTCGAGCGCCCGGGCATTCAATCGCGCCACGAAATTCTCGACGGCCGAAACGCCCTCGCTGGTCTTGTCGTCGAAAAGCACAAGCACATGAAAATTCCCGTCGCCGGCATGCCCGACGATCATCGCCAGCAATCCATTCGCTTCGATATCTGCCTGCGTCTCGGTGATGCAATCCGCCAGCCGTGAAATAGGAACACAAACATCCGTCGAAAGTGCGGCAAGCTCGGGCGCCAGCGCCCGCGACGCCCAGTAGGCGTTATGGCGGGCCTTCCAGAGTCTGGCGCGCTCTTCGGCATTAACGGTCCACAGGAATTCGCCGCCGCCGCATTCGGTAGCGATTTCGGCAAACTGCTGCGATTGCAGCGCGACGGTCTCGTCGGTACCGTGAAATTCGAGAAACAGCGTCGGCGTTTCCTCATAGTCGAGGTTCGAATAGGCGTTGCAGCACTTGATCTGCAGCGCATCGAGAAGCTCGATGCGGGCGACCGGAATGCCCATCTGGATGGTCATGATGACAGCGTCACAGGCCGCCTTGATCGTCGGGAAGGCGCAGACGCCGCCGCCGATCTTCTGCGGAATGCCCTGCAGCCGGAGCGTCACCGAGGTCAGGATGCCGAGCGTGCCCTCGGAACCGACAAAGAGCCGCGTCATGTCGTATCCCGCCGAAGACTTGCGCGCCCGCCGCGCGGTGCGGACTTCCTCGCCACTCGCGGTGACTACAGTCACCGACAGCACGTTGTCCTTCATCGTTCCGTAGCGCACGGCGTTGGTGCCTGAGGCGCGCGTCGAGGCCATGCCGCCGATCGAGGCATTGGCGCCGGGATCGATCGGGAAGAAGAGACCGGTATCGCGCAGATAGACGTTGAGTTCTTCGCGGGTGATACCGGGCTCGACGGTGCAGTCCAAATCCTCGGCATTGACTTCGAGAACACGGTTCATCCGGCTGAAATCGATCGAGATGCCGCCATTCGGCGCGTTCACCTGCCCCTCCAGCGACGAGCCGGTGCCGAAGCCGATCAGAGGTACTTTGTGCTCCGCGCAAACCCTGACGGCGGCTTTCACATCATCGGCGGTCTCGGCAAAGAGAACGCCATCAGGTAGCTGCGCCGGAATATAGGTGGTCGTGTGGGCGTGCTGGGCACGAAAGGATTCGCCGGTCTGGAGGCGCTCGCCGAAGCTCTGTTTGAGGATGCCGAGAACCGCGGCGATCCCCGCCTCGTTGCGCAATCCGGATTTCGCGTCCTTGAGAGCCATCCCGTTGATCTCCAATACATTCCACCATCGACAGGCAGGCTGGTATGAGACAACTGGGAAGACATGTCCAGTCAAGATTAACCGTAATCAGGATGATGAAGGGGCGGCCGTTTGCATGAAGCCGCCCCTGCTATCAGCGGTCAGACGATCGGCGGATTGAGCCGGGCAAAGCCTTCTTGTCTACGGTAAGGAAAGTAGGGATAAGGCGCCGTCTGCGCGCTGACGCTATCCAGCCTGCCGATCTGCTCCTTGGTCAATGACCAGCCGACGGCGTCGAGGTTCTGGCGAAGCTGGGCTTCGTTGCGGGCGCCGATGATGACGCTTGAGACGGTCGGACGGCTGGTCAGCCAGTTGATGGCGATCTGCGGCACCGTGCGGCCGGTTTCCGCTGCGATCGCTTCGAGCACATCGACAATGTCATAGAGCTTCTCGTCGTCAACCGGCGGGCCGAATTCCGCCGTCTGATGCAGGCGGCTGCCTTCGGGCAGCGGCTGGCCGCGGTGGATCTTGCCGGTCAGACGGCCCCAGGCAAGCGGGCTCCAGACCAGCGCGCCGACGCCCTGGTCAGCACCGAGCGGCATCAGTTCCCATTCATAGTCGCGGCCTGCCAGCGAGTAATAGACCTGGTGCGCGACATAGCGCGGACGGCCGTTGGCATCGGCGGCGGCGAGCGATTTCATCAGCTCCCAGCCGGCGAAATTGGAGACACCGGTGTAGCGCAGCTTTCCGGCCGCGACGAGACCGTCGAGGGTGGCCAGAACTTCCTCGACCGGCGTCGAAGCATCGAAGGCGTGCAATTGCAGCAGATCGATATAGTCGGTGCCAAGACGGCGGAGCGCGGCGTCGACAGAGCGGATCAGACGCGACCGCGAAGTCCCCCAGTCTGCCGGTCCGTCGCCGGTGGGCAGCCCGGTCTTGGTCGAGATCAGCACCTGATCACGCTTGCCGCGGATCGCCTGCCCCAACACCTCTTCCGAAGCGCCAGCCGAATAGACATCGGCGGTGTCAAACAGATTGACGCCGGCCTCGAGGCAGATATCCACCAGCCGCCTTGCCTCGGTGGCATCGGTATTTCCCCAGGCGCCAAACAGCGGCCCGGATCCGCCGAAGGTGCCGGCACCGAAACTGAGCACCGGAACGCGCAGGCCGGATCTGCCGAGATTTCTGTATTCCATGGTCTTTCTCCTGTTGTTGCAACAGAGATAGACACTGCGAATACCGCGATATAGATTGCCGCAAAGAAACTCATCTATGACTTGAATTCATCATGAGCAGACAGGACATCAACCGCTCGGGCGAAATGGAAGTCTTCGTCCGGGCCGTCGAACTTGGCGGATTCTCGGCGGCGGCCGCGGCCTGCCGCATGACGCCGTCCGCCGTCAGCAAACTGATGACCCGCCTCGAAGCGCGGCTCGGCACACGCCTAATCAACCGCTCGACCCGCAAGCTGCAACTGACGCCCGAGGGAACCGCCTTCTACCAGCGCAGCGTCACCATCCTCGCCGATATCGCCGAGGCCGAACGCTATGCCTCGGCAGGCGAGCAGGCCACCGGTCCGATCCGCATCAATACCAGCGGCTCCTTCGGCAATCATATCCTCGCACCGCTGGTGCCGCAGTTCATGGCACTGCATCCCGGCATCACCCTCGACATCACCCAGACCGACCGCATCGTCGATCTGATGGAAGAACGCGCCGACGTCGCGATCCGCGCCGGTCCGATGAAGAGCTCCAGCCTCGTCGCCCGCAAGCTTGGCAGCACGCGCAATTTCATTGTCGCCTCGCCGGACTATCTCGCCCGGCATGGCGAGCCGAAATCCATCGCCGATCTCGAAAAGCACTGCCGCGTCGGCTTTTCCTATTCGCGCGCCATTCAGGGCTGGCCACTCATCAGCGATGGCCAGACGGTCAACGTGCCGGTGACGCCCGGCGTGCAGGTCAGCGATGGCGAAGCGATGCGCCATATGGCGCTCGCCGGCGCAGGCATGGCCCGGCTCGCAGCCTTCACGCTACGGCAGGACATTGCCGCTGGGAGACTTACCGTCGTCATGGAAGCCTTCAATCCCGGCGATATCGAGGATTTCTATGCCGTCTATATCGGCCAGGGCGGCCCGCTTCCCGCCCGCGTTCGCGCCCTCCTCGATTTTCTGGCTACCCACGCCAAGCTATGAGCCTCCACACAGCTAGCTCTAAAAGGCGAATTGGCAGAGGCCGCAAAGCATAGTTGTGTTCTTCCCGGCAACGGAGGGACACCGAGATGCAAGCCAAGACCAACCCGAAAATGAGAGGAATGACCGTTCTGTCATCGACAGGAGCGGTCCTTGCGATGCTGACATCGCCGGCAAGTGCCGAGACCAAGACGGTGACGACAAAGCCGACCGCGGCGACGATGACGCCGGGTGAGCCGGTGCTATTCGACGACAAGACCTGCCCCGCCGGGATGATCGCAAAGTTCACCAAAGCGAAAAGAAACAACAACATCAGCAAGAAATGCGTTCATAAGTGAATGAACCGGCCACTCGTCTCACACGCATCGCGTGCCACCGGTGATGGTGGCGCGCAATGCCAGATTTTGCAGTTGACCCTGACGCGCGCTGGCAAATATACCGGCACTGCGCCCCGGCATCCCCCGCCGGTCTGAGAAGTCATGCCGATCCCTGCCCTCAATCGCCCCGCGCGGTAAACCCGATCGGCCAACAAGATCGCATCGATGCCGTTCAAAGCCCTTGCCAGCGTCCTGCCTTCGAGAGCGAGCCTGCCCCGCTGGGCGATCCTGCTGGCGTTTTCGACGCTTCTGGTTCTCGGGCTGGAAATGCTCGGCCTGCCGGCATCGCTGCTGATCGGACCGATGGTCGCAGCGATCGTTCTCGCGTTGACCGCCTCGAAATCGCAGCTCCGCGTCCCGCGCTGGCCGCTGCTCTTCGGCCAGGCACTCGTGGGCTTCCTGATGGCCCGCGCCATCACCATCGACATCATCCAGACAATGGCCGACGACGCCCTGCTCTTCCTGTCGATGATCTTCTCGATCATCGCTGCCGCGGGCTTGCTCGGCTATGTCCTGACAAAATGGCAGGTCCTGCCAGGCACGACCGCCGTTTGGGGCTCGTCGCCCGGTGCCGCCTCGGCGATGACCATCATGTCGGAAGCCTATGGCGCCGATGCCCGCCTCGTCGCCTTCATGCAATATCTGCGCGTCGTCTTCGTTGCCGTCGCCGCCTCGGTGGTCTCGACACTCTGGGCAAGTGCGGAAGGCACTGAGCCGCCACCGCTGATTTTCTTCCCGCCGATCGACTGGCCGGCTTTTGCCGCAACAATGGCGCTGACCTGCCTCTGCACCTATGCCGCCGCCCGCTTCCGCATTCAGGGCGGCACGATCATCCTGCCGCTGATCGCCGGATCGACGCTGCAAGGCCTCGGCGTGCTGACCATCGAGCTGCCGCTCTGGCTGCTCGCGATCAGCTACGCCCTGATCGGCTGGAGCATCGGCCTGCGCTTCACGCCTTCGATCATCGCCCATGCCGCGCGCGCCCTGCCGCGCGTGGCCGCCTCGATCCTGACGCTGATGTCGATCTGCGGATTGATGGCCTTCGCGCTTCACAAGCTCGCCGGCGTCGATCCCCTCACGGCCTATCTGGCGACCAGTCCCGGAGGCGCGGATTCCGTCGCCATCATCGCTGCATCGAGCGATGTCGACGTGCCCTTCGTCATGGCGATGCAGGTCGGGCGTTTCCTGGTGATCCTGTTAACCGGCCCGATGCTCGCCCGCTTCATTGCGCGAAAGAGCGGACTGGCGATGAGCCGCGTCTGAGCGAGGCCCACTGCCCCGGCGTCATGCCATAGGCCTTCTTGAAATGCCGGTTGAGATGGCTCTGGTCGGCGAAACCGGTCGCAAAGGCAACCTCCGGCAGTTTCTCGCCTGCAATGATCAGCGCCTTTGCCTGCTGCAGCCGCCGCATCAGCAGATAGCGGTGCGGACTGGTGGCGAAGGCGGCGCGGAAATGCCGGGACAGCGTGAACCGGTCGAGGCCGGTCACCGTCTCCAGTTCGCTGGAATGAACGGCGCGCGTCGCATGCGCCTCGAGATAGTCCCGTGCCCGCCGCGCCTGCCGCCAGGCGATCTTGCCGATCGGGCGGACCGATGCACCAGCGTGCCGCACCAGGCCTCCCGCCACGTCGGTCAGAAAATCGTCGACGAACAATCCGTCCAGCTCACCATCGAGATCGGCAAGCGCGCCGAGCAGCACGCCAGCCATCGCCGCATCGCCGAACACGGGTTCATCGACGAACGGAAGCCCCACCTTCTCCATCTCCAGACAGTCGGCGACCAGCGCCGGCTCGATATAGAGCATGCGGTATTGCAGCCCATCCTCGGTTCCCGCACCGCCGTCATGTTCCTCGTCCGGATGCAGCACGATCACCTGCCCCGGCATGCTGAAACGCCTCTCGCCACGATAGCTAAAGGTCTGCACACCCTTCAGCGTCACGCCGATCGCATAGGTGTCGTGCCGGTGCGGCTCGAAGGCATTGCCTGAAAACTGCGCCTCGATGCGCTCGATCCCCGGAAATGCCGGCGCGGTCAGGATCCCGTCGCCCGCAAGAGGGGCGCACAAATGTTCAAGACCCGCAAAGACCGTTGAATTTACATCCTCGCTCAAGGCTACCTCGAAACGCATCTGAAAGACTGGAACATGTTTGATACCAAAATTGCGATCGTCCTGCGAAACAATCTTGCATCCTGGCAGACGCTGAATGTCACAGCCTTCCTGATGAGCGGCATCGCCGGACGGCACCCGGAGATCCTCGGCGAAGCCTACAGGGATCGCGCCGGAAATCTCTACAACCCGCTTTCCATACAGCCGATCATCGTGCTGTCGGCCGACGACGCGACGATATCAGCCGTTCACCGGCGATCTCTTGAGCGCGGCGTTGCGACGTCGATTTTCATCGAGGAAATGTTTGCCACCGGCCACGATGCCGCCAACCGCGCCGTCTTTGCAGAATTCGCGCCCGATGACGCCAAGGTCGTCGGCATCGCGCTGCGCGCCGACAAGAAGATCGTCGACAAGATCACCAAGGGCGCATCCATGCATGCCTGAACGAAAACGGCCGGGCGATGACCCGGCCGTCTGCAATCGAGAAAGACGAAATCAGCCCTGGGTAACCGGAGCGATCTGGATTTCGACGCGGCGGTTCTGCGCACGGCCCGCTTCCGTCGCGTTCGATGCGACAGGCTGAGACGGACCGAAGCCCACGGCCGAAACGCGCCGCTGATCGATGCCCTGGCCGCCGAGATAATCAGCAACCGACAAGGCGCGGCGCTGCGACAGATCCTGGTTATGCTGCAGGCTGCCGGTCGAATCCGTGTGGCCGTTGACGTCGATGAGCGTGCGGTTGAACTTGCGCAGCACGATCGCGACCGAATTCAGCGTCTGATAGAAGCCCGGCTTCACCGCATCCTGATCGACGTCGAAAGTGATGTTCGACGGCATGTTGAGGATGATGCTGTCGCCGTTGCGGGTCACCGAGATGCCCGTGCCTTCGAGCTGCTGGCGAAGCTCCGCTTCCTGTTGGTCCATGTAGTTGCCGATCGCGCCACCGGCAAGCGCACCGACGCCGGCCCCGATCAGTGCCGCGTTGCGCGCACCATGGCCGCGTCCGCCGAGCGCTGCCCCTGCCAACGCGCCGCCAACGGCACCCAGCATCGCACCACCCGCGGTGTTCGACATCTTCTGCTCGCCCGTATAGGGGTCGGTCGTGGTGCAGGCGCTCAGATAGCTGGCGGCAAGCGCCAGAAGAAGGAATTTCTTGATCATGGGCAGAAGGCTCTCCGTTCGAAGCTGACCCGAGCAAATATTAAGGAATGCGGCAACAAGATGAATGCGATCATCCGATAGCCCAAAATTCTGGAAATGCACACGCAGGACTGCCAACTGTGCCCGGATATCACCAGTTTTACGAAGTGGCCGAACGCAAATCGCCCGGGATGGCCCGGGCGATTCGATTTCAGCTTACAGAACTCAGATGCCCTGGAAGAGCTGGGTGATCGTGTTGTAGCTCGCATTGGCGATCTGCAAAGCCTGCAGACCGAGCTGCTTCTGCGTCTGCAGGGCGGCCAGCCGGCCGCTCTCCTCTTCCATATTGGCGTCCACGAGGCGTCCGATGCCGGACGTGTAGGAATCGGTCAGCGACTTGGCGAAATCGTTCTGCAGGTCGATGCGCTTTTCGAGCGCCCCGAATGACGAGCCAACGGTCGTCATCTGCTTCAGCGCCGCATCGGTCACGCCGATCATATCCTTGATGTCGTCAGCCGAGCTATTGGCGTCGAGTCCTATCTCGACCTGACCGGCCGTATTTCCCTCTTTGCTGAACATCATCACGTAATTCTTCGCTGCACCAAGCTCGGTCGCAAAATGATCCGTGGTCAGCGCCCCATATTCACCGGTGCCGCCAGCGCGGTCGTCGACCATATAGCGGGCGTCCTGAGAGGTCGTCACACCAGTGGACGGCATATCGATGTGATAGGTGAGCGTCGAGACCTTGACCGATCCATCATCGCCCCGAATGAACGCCGCCGGGATTTCCTTCGGCTTCGTCGGATCGTCTTCGTCGGTCAGCACCACCCAGTTGTCGCCGTTGAAGCTCGCAGCTTCAGACACCGAGCGCAGCTGCGCCTTCAGCTGGGTAATCTCATCGTTGATCTTGGTCTTGTCGACACCGTTCTCGGTGGCCGCAACCAGCTTCGATTTGATAGTGGAGACGATCTCGATGGCGCTGGAAACCGCGGTATAGGCGACCCCCATGGTGGCCGCCGCCATGCCCAGAGCGTCCTGGATCGCGCCGTTCGCCTTGTTGTCGGTGCGGACGGTCGTGGCAATCGCCCAATAGGCACCGTTGTCCTTCGCCTTTTCGACGCGAAGGCCCGAGGAAACATGATTTTGTGTCGTGGTCAAATTGCGGTTGGTATCGCGCAGGATATGAAGCGCCGCATCAACCGATGTGCGTTGAAAGATACTCACAGAACTAGAACTCCGAACACAACTATACGCAACTAACTGACATGACCGGGTCCGCGAAACGTCATGTTCGGGCGCTGAAAATCAGCGGAAAATGCACCTCCAAAAACGCCGGAGGCATTGATCGGTCACGAGGCGATCATTGCCGCTTATACTTAAAAAACGGCTAACATTCGCAATTGATTCACGCTGTTTTGCAATTGCTCGTTGACTATAAAAAGGTGCCGCGGACGAGCCGCGGCACCTTCTCGAAATAGAGCCGCAATGCGCTACTCGGCGGCCTGGAGCTGCTGTGGATCCGGCACCGGTTTCGGGCGCGCCGCATCCGACATTTCCTCGTGCAGCCGGGCCTCTTCATGGGCATGCGGCTTGGCGAAGCGGGCGATCAGAAGGTAAGCGACCGGGGTGATGAACAGCGTCACCAGCGTTGCGAAACCCAGCCCGCCGACGATCACCCAGCCAAGCGCGACACGGGCTTCGGCACCGGCACCATGCGCAAAGACCAGCGGAACGCCCCCAAGAATGGTCGCGATCATTGTCATCATCACGGGACGTAGACGAAGCTCGCAGGCCCGCTCGATCGCCTCGCGCACCGCTACGCCATGATCGCGCAGCTGGTTGGCGAACTCGACGATCAGAATGCCGTTCTTCGCCATGACGCCGACAAGCAGCACCAGGCCAATCTGGCTGTAGATGTTGAGGCTCGATCCGGTGATGATCAACGCAAAGACCGCGCAGGCAAGACCGAGCGGCACCGTCGACATGATGATCAGCGACGACAGCACGCTTTCGAACTGCGCCGCCAGCACCAGGAAGATGATGACGATCGCGAAGCCGAAGGTCAGCGCCATGCCGCTGGAATTTTCCTCCAGCGTCGCCGCTTCCGCCAGCGGCAGCAGCCGGGCGCCCGGCGGCAGCAGCGGCGTTGCGATCTCGGTGACCTGCTTGACGGCATCGCCGAGCGACATGCCATCCTTCAGACCCGCGGTGATCGCCACCGAGGCCAGCTGCGATTCGCGGTTCAGCTGCGGCGCCACCGAGCCTTCCTTCAGCGAGGCGATGACCGACATAGGCACGATCTTGCCGTCTCCGGTTTTCAGGAAGACGTTTTCGAGATCGGTCGGATCATCGATCGGCCGTGTCGTCGAGGTCAGAAGCACCGGATAGGACTCACCATCAACGAACACATCGACCACCGAACGCCCCTCCAGCAGCGACTGGATCGCCGTCGAAAGACCGGTGATATCGATACCGAGATCGGATGCCCGCTCGCGGTCGATCGCCACGGAAACCTGCGCCTGTGATGGCTCGTTGGTCAGGCGCGGCGTGTCGTACTGACCGGTGGCATCGAGTGCCTGAACGAGCTTCAGCGCTGACGCCGTGAGATCGTCGTAATTGTTGCCGATCAGCGCCAGCTGCAACCCGTTGCCGGCGCCGCGAATGCGCAAGCTGTTCGAGGAGATCGCGTTGCCGCGCAGCGCCGGAACGCGCGATGCCGCCTGGTTGATATCCTGGACGATCTCCGCCTGCGTCCGCTCGCGCTCGCCCCAGGGCGCAAGGGTCAGCACCATGAAGCCGCTATTGGCCTGGCCGCCCTGTCCCGAAATCGAGAAAACGTTGCGGATATCACCACTATCGACCAGCGGCTGCAGATATTCCTCGACGCGCTGCATCTTGTCGCGCGTATATTCGAGGCTGGAGCCCTGCGGCGCCGTCAGCCGCATCATTACCATGGCGCGGTCTTCGTTCGGCGTCAGCTCGCTCTTGACGGTCGAGAAGGCGATCAGCGCCGCGCAGCCGAACAGCAACGAGGCGACGATGACCACGAAGGGCGCATTCAGGCAGCGCTGCAGACCCCATTTATAGGTATCGGCAAACAGCGTTCCGAAGCGGCCGAGCAGGCCATGATCTTCCTTCATCGGCTTGGTCAGCATCCGCGACGCCAGCATCGGGCAGAGCGTCAGCGCCACCAGCGATGAAAGGCCGACCGAGAAGGCGAGCACGAAGCCGAACTCCCGGAACAGACCGCCCACCTGCCCCGGCAGGAACGACAGCGGAATGAACACGGCGGCCAGCGTTGCCGTTGTTGCGATGACTGCGAAGAACACTTCGCGGGTGCCGAGAACGGCCGCAGCACGCGGCCCCATCCCCTCGGAGCGCCGCCTGACGATGTTTTCGAGCACGACGATCGCATCGTCCACGACGAGGCCCGTCGCCAGCACGATCGCCAGCAGCGTCAGGATATTGATCGAGAAGCCGACCATATAGATCGCCGCCAGCGTGCCGATCAGCGCCACCGGCATGCTGACCGCCGGGATCAGCGTTGCCCGCCAGTCGCGCAGGAAGAGATAGATGACGGCGGTGACGATGACGGCAGCCAGAATCAGCGCCAGCTCGACCTCATGGATCGCGCCGTCGATGAACACGGCATCGTCGCTAGTAATGGCGATCTTGGTGCCCTCCGGCAGCGTCTTCGACAGCTGCTCGACGGCGGCGTGGATACCGGTCGAGATGTTCAGCGTATTCGATTGCGCCTGGCGGATGATGCCGAGACCGATGCCCGGATTGCCGTTGGAGCGCAGTGCCGTTTCGCCGTCGCGCGGTCCGAGCGTGACGGTGGCGACATCGCCGAGCCGGACGCGATCCTGCAGGATGACGTTCTGGAAATCCTCCGGCGTCTGCAGATTGGCCGTGGCACGTACGACGATATCCTGCGTCGTGCTTTTCAGCGAGCCGGCAGGCACGTCAAGCGCCGAATTGGCGAGCGCCTGCGTCAAATCCCCGACCGTCAGGCCGCGGCTAGCCAGTGCGCTCTGATCGACATCGACACGGAACACCTTCTCCTGGTCGCCATATTCCTCGACATCGGCAACGCCATCGACGGAAGCGAGCCGGTCGACGATCTCGTTTTCGACGAGCAGCGTCAGGTCGTCCATGTTGAGCGTGCTGGATGTCACCGCGAGGCGCATGATCGCCTGCGAATCCGAATCCGCCTTGACGATCTGCGGCGCATCCGCGTCATCGGGCAGGTTCTGGGTGATGCGGCCGATCGCATCGCGCACGTCGTTGGCGGCAACCGCCAGATCGATGGAATCGGAAAACTCCAGCGTCACCCGGCTCTGGCCGAACTGCGACTGCGAGGAGATCGACTTGAGGCCGCTGACGCGAGCAACCGCGCCCTCGATCACCTTCGTCAACTCCTGATCGATGGTCTGCGGCGAGGCGCCATCGAATGTCGTGCGCACGGTGACGACGGGACGATCGACGTCAGGCAGTTCGCGCACCTCGACGCCGACATAGGCGGCAAGGCCTGCGACGACCATCAGTGTATTGAAGACCAGCGCCAGGATCGGCCGGCGCACGAAGAGCGCAGTGAAACTCTGCTTGCCGGAGGCGCGCTCGGGAATCTCGGTCACGCTCATTGGGTTGCCACTCCGTTGCTGGAGGCAACCTCGTTGCTGACGCGCACCGCCCCGCCCTCACGCACACGCTGCAGGCCCTGGGTGACGATCGCGTCGCCATCCTTGATATCGGCCTTGACGAGAACGAAGTCCGGATTGCGCTGGACGATGCTGACGCGCACCTTGTGCGACTTGCCATCGGTGACCTGCCAGACGAAGGAACCCTGCGAATCCCACTGGACCGACAGCGGATCGACCGCCGGATATTTGTCGCCCGCAAACTTCATGCCGACATTGAAGGACATGCCGGCGCGAAGCTCGTCTGACGTGTTGTCGATACGCGCCCGGATCCGCAGCGTGCGGCTGGCGGCATCGATACGGTTGTCGACCGCTTCGACTGCGCCCGAGAACACCTGCCCCGGACGCGCAACCGACGTCGCATCGACCGGCTGGCCGACGGACACCGTGTTGGCGAACCGCTCCGGCACCCAGAAATCGACGAGGATCTCGCTGCGGTCGTCGAGCGTCACGATCGGCGTGCTTGTCGTGACGTTGTCGCCGATATTCACAGGCACGATGCCGACAATGCCGTCGATCGGCGCAACGATATTGCGGCGCGTCAGGTTGAGGTCGGCGGCCTGCAGCTGCAGCCGCGCGCCCTGCTCGGCGATCTCCGCATCGAACACATCCATGCGCGAAACGCTGGATTTGATATTGTGGTAGAGATTGGACTTCTCGAGCGCCGCCTTCAGCGCAACTTCGGCCTGGCCCTTGGCGATTACCTGCTCTTCGCTATCGAGCGTCGCCAGAACCTGACCGGCCTTCACCTTGTCGCCGGACTTGATGTGGATTTCGCGTAACGTGCCCGTCGCCTGCGGTGTCACGGCGACGGAGCGGATCGCATCGCCGGTGCCGATGGCGCTCAGCTGATCGTTGACCACACCCTGCACCACGGCCTGGGTCACCACCAGCACGGCGCCGTTTCGTCCGCCGCCATTGCGCCGGTTGCCGCCCTCACCGCGGCTCTGGCCTTCGCCGGCCGCTGGCGCCGCTGCATCCGCGGTTTTCTCCGAAGAGGAAATCTTTGAAACGAGACTTTCGGGAACCCCGGCATTTCTCAAACTGTCAGCCGAACCCGGCACAAAAAATATCCATCCGACAAAACCGGCAGCAATCACGATAATAGAAAGAATAAACTGCTTCCAGAAAGCCATTCACGTCTCCAGAGGGACTCGAGGTTGGACCAGGGTCGGTCGAAAGAGGCGTATGGGGCAAGATTCCCGCCTGTCTGCGGCAATATCACCCCTTTACAGACCGGCTTCAAGCGTATCCGTCCGTCATTACAGAATTGTAATCTGGACGCAGCCCGGAAAGAGGCGATGCAAGTCACTTTTGCTTGAGAATGAGCGATTGTTGAGGGAATTTTACCGTTCACTTCTTTAGCGGCACCAGAAAAGCGCAATAAAACCGGCGACACTCCTCCACAGAATAAGGCAAAACCATGCGCCGCGCCCTTCCGTTCCTGCTGAGTTTCACCGGCGGCTATGTCGATACCGCGGGCTTCCTGGCGCTCGGCGGATTGTTTACTGCCCACGTCACCGGCAACTTCGTGACGCTGGGTGCCGCCCTGATATCGGGGACTTCAGGCATCATCGCCAAACTTCTGGCGCTGCCGGTCTTCTGCCTGACGATCTTTCTACTGCGCTATGTGACGCGCCTGACAGCCACGGTTGAAGACCGCAGCCTGCGGCTGATGCTGATCCTGAAGCTCCTGTTCCTGATCGCCGCCGCTGTCATGGCGATCCACCTTGGCCCATTCGCAGATCCAGACGGGATGCCGCTTGTTGTCACCGGCATGCTGCTGGTGGTCGCCATGGCTATCCAGAATGCCGTGCACCGCATCCATCTAGCCAGCGCGCCGCCGACGACATTGATGACCGGCACGACGACGCAGATGATGATCGATCTCGCCGACCTGACGCAGGGAACGCCCGTTGACGCTGCTGCACCGGTAAAAACCCGGCTCTCGAAGATGGCGCTAGCCGTCGCCTCCTTCGCGCTCGGCTGTGGACTGGCAGCACTGGCTTACGTCCTCTTGGGCATCTGGTGTTTCGCCCTTCCGCCGCTTCTGGCGCTGGTTTCAGTGACGCTGGCCTTCCAGCCACAGCAAACCCCATAAAAGCCTGGGGGTACGGAAGCAGAACATCTTTTCTGGTCTTTCGATACCGAATCACTACATTACGCGGCATGAGCAATAGTTTCGACGATATTCCCTTCTTCGACGAAGAGCCGCAGGCACCGCGCAAGCCGGTCCCCGCCGCGCAAGGTGGCGGCCTCGCGGCTCGCGCCATGGCGGCGCGAAATGGCGCAAACCAGAAGCCGGACTATCTCTCGGGCCTCAACCCGGAACAGACCGAAGCCGTCGAAACGCTTCAAGGCCCCGTCCTGGTGCTCGCCGGCGCTGGCACCGGCAAGACGCGGGTGCTGACGACCCGCATCGCTCACATCTTGAACACCAACAGCGCCTTCCCCTCGCAGATACTCGCCGTCACCTTCACCAACAAGGCAGCCCGCGAGATGAAGGAGCGTATCGCCCATCTGGTCGGCGGCGCCGTAGAGGGCATGCCCTGGCTCGGCACCTTCCACTCGATCGGCGTCAAGCTGCTCCGCCGCCACGCCGAGCTCGTCGGCCTGCGCTCCGATTTCACCATTCTCGATACCGACGACGTCGTGCGCCTCATCAAGCAGCTGATCCAGGCCGAAGGCCTTGATGACAAGCGCTGGCCGGCCAAACAGTTCGCCGGGATGATAGACACCTGGAAGAACAAGGGCCTCAGCCCCGCCGATATTCCGGAAGGTGATGCCCGCGCCTTTGCCAATGGCCGTGGCCGTGAGCTCTATTTCGCCTACCAGAATCGCCTTTCGACGCTGAACGCCTGCGATTTCGGCGACCTGCTGATGCATCCGATCCATATCTTCCGCAAGAACCCGGATCTGCTGAAGGAATATCACGGCCGCTTCCGCTACATTCTCGTCGACGAGTATCAGGACACCAACACCGCCCAGTACATGTGGCTGCGGCTGCTGGCGCAGCGTCCCAAGGGCGAGCCGCAGAATGTCTGCTGTGTCGGTGACGACGACCAGTCGATCTATGGCTGGCGCGGCGCCGAGGTGGACAATATCCTGCGCTTCGAAAAGGATTTTCCGGGCGCCAAGGTCATCAAGCTTGAGCGCAACTACCGCTCGACGGCCCATATTCTTGGTGCTGCCGCCCACCTGATTACCCATAACGAGGGCCGCCTCGGCAAGACGCTGTTCACCGATCGCTCCGACCCTGACGACGTCAAGGTGCAGGTGCACGCCTCCTGGGACTCGGAAGAAGAAGCCCGCGCCATTGGCGAGGAGATCGAGCAACTCCAGCGCGACAAGCACAATCTGAACGACATGGCGATCCTGGTGCGCGCCTCGTTCCAGATGCGCGAGTTCGAAGATCGCTTCGTGACGCTCGGTCTCAACTACCGCGTCATCGGCGGCCCGCGCTTCTACGAGCGTCTCGAAATCCGCGATGCGATGGCCTATTTCCGCCTCGTCGCGCAGCCTTCCGACGACCTGGCTTTCGAGCGCATCATCAACACGCCGAAGCGCGGCCTCGGCGACACGACGGTGCGCGCCCTGCACGATTATGCCCGCGCCCGCGACATCCCGATGCTGGCGGCAGCCGCCGACATGATCGAGACCGATGAGCTGAAACCCAAGGCCCGCAAGGCACTGTTCGACGTGATTCAATCGTTCCGCCGATGGCAGGAAATGCTTGAAAGAACTCCGCATACCGATCTCGCCGAGCAGATCCTCGAAGAGTCGGGCTACACCGACATGTGGAAGAACGACAAGAGTGCCGAAGCGCCCGGACGCCTCGACAACCTGAAGGAACTGATCCGCTCGATGGACAGTTTCGAATCGATGCGCGGCTTCCTCGAGCACGTCTCGCTGGTCATGGATGTCGAGCAGAACGAGAACCTCGACGCCGTCTCGATCATGACGCTGCACTCCGCCAAGGGTCTGGAATTCGAGACCGTCTTCCTACCCGGCTGGGAAGAAGGCCTCTTCCCGCATCAGCGCTCGCTCGATGAAAGCGGCCGTGCCGGCCTCGAGGAAGAACGCCGCCTCGCCTATGTCGGCATCACCCGCGCCAAGCGCCGCTGCCACATCTGGTTCGTCTCCAACCGCCGCATCCACGGCCTCTGGCAATCGACGATCCCGTCACGCTTCCTCGACGAACTGCCGGAAAGCCATGTCGAAGTTGCCGAAGTCGAGCAGAGCTACGGTGGTTATGGCCGCGGCGGCTATGGCCAGTCGCGCTTCGACAAGTCGGACCCTTTCTCCAATTCCTATTCGACACCCGGCTGGAAGCGCGCCCAGCAGAACAAGACCGAAGCCACCCGCGACAACTGGGGCAGCCGCTCCGGCCACGCCGTCGAACGCATCGGCTACGGCGAAAGCGGCCCCAAGGGCCGCACCATCGAAGGCGAACTCGTCGCCAAATCGACCTCCGCCGAGCCCTCGAAATTCAGCACCGGCGACCGCGTCTTCCACATCAAGTTCGGCAACGGCAACATTACCGGCATCGAAGGTAACAAGCTGACGATCGATTTCGACCGGGCGGGGCAGAAGCGCGTGCTGGATGGGTTTGTGGAGCGGGTTTAGAGTTGTACGCCGCGTTGGACATAGAAGCTATTTTAACTTCTTAACTTCCTCCAACGCTAGATCGATATTCTCTATCGCTAGCTCAAGCGCCGCTTTTGCATCCTGTAAAGCCTTCAACGAATGATGTGCGGCTCTACCAGATGAATATGGTCCTGGTGGAGGCAATTGCTCTAGGGGCGCTGCAACGACCCATTGAAACTTCTTTCCAGAAAGAATGTCGGCAACCCGGCCCTGATTAACGCCGAACCACGCAGCTATATCGTGATGTCGATCAAGCCGTGCGCCCATACCTTTCACTAAGGCGGCATCAAATTCATCAAGTCTCCGACCGCTTGGCTCCGCCCTCAAAGGTCTACTCCAGTTTAATACCAAGAAACGTCAGCTATACCCTTAAGCGCGAACATAAGTAAGGAATAATACAATTTAAAGTTAAAATCGACAACTGCGGAAAGTCCTAACTTCACCCCAGCATCTGCATCGACCCCAGCCCAAGAATATCATTCAGCAGCGCGATCCCCATCCCCAGCGCCACGATCACCAGTCCGATCAGAAACAGCCGGCGTGAACGGTCGTATTTGGCGGCGATCAGCGAGTCGCGGGCGAGAAGGTCGGCGAAGACCTTGACCTGGATGGCGATGCCGATGGTCAGGAAGACCATCGGCACGATGTCGATGCGGCTCCACTCGTTGGGGTTCGAGACCCAGCGGCCGATGAAGTTCAGTGAGAAGCCGAGGATGATCCCGGCCGCGGTCAGCGAACCGTTGCGGAACGTCGAATCGATCTTCTCCTCAGGGTCCGGCTCGGCCATCGCTCTCCCTCCCGATGACGGTCATCGAAAGAAAGGCAGAAATGGGTGGGATCGGCAAGAGCCCGTCTGAAGGTGCCGTGCGCCACGAAGCTTCGGTGGCCCGGGCAGCGGCCATGTCACCCATTCGTGACTTCGTCCACCGCACCTCTTCCCGCATACTGCGCGCGGGCTGGCAAAGGAGGACGCAGATGAAACGCTACTCGCTGCCGATAATCGCCCTCGCGCTCCTGGTCGCCGTGCTCGGCAATCCGGGCATCGCCATGGCTTGCAACAAGATCATCGGAACTTGAGCCCTCGATGAGAACGAAGCGGAGGCACGGGCCGGGGTTCGCGCCTTCATTGTTTTCGGCGAACGGAAACGAGCGCGCTGATTCTTCCGCCGCGCGGGAAGCGCAAAATCGCCCGACAATTTGCCGCAGCAGCACAAGCAGCGTCAAACAGCGCATTGCACCCGCTGGCTGCCGAGACGGCTGGCCATGCGCAACCGGCGGACGCCAACAACACATGGATTCCGCAGCGGAAGACAAAAATTCAATAACGATTTCAATGAAATAAATACGGTAAACGAAAGATTAAACTGCGTCGCCGCCATCCGTCAATCGCAGTTATCCCCTGTCAAAACGTCGCTTTGACCACCTCCGCAAATCGGCTTAGCCCGGCTCCTGTCCGGCCATGAAGACCGGGCTTCACGAAGAACTCGCAAAGGAGGTTCCAGTGACCAGCGTTTCATCCTTGGGCAGCGCCCTCACCCAGTATCAGTCCCCGATTTCGAGCCTCGACAAGAACGGCGACGGCATTATCTCCGCCGACGAGCTTGCAGCGGCAAACATTTCCACCGGTGCTTCGACGACCGCCAACAGTACTGCGAAGGCGTCCTCCACCAGCAGTGATGACGACAGCGGTTCCACCACCGACGTCGTGCAGCGCATCACCGCCGATATCCTCAACATGATGCTGCAGATGCAGCAGCAGTCCGATAGCGGCGCCAGCGATGATGGCAGTGACACCAGCAGCGATGCAAGCGGCCCGCAGGGCATTCTCGCCTCGCTCGACGCCAATGGCGACGGCAAGCTGACGACAGACGAAATCCTCTCCGGCGATACGCAGGCCCTTTCAGGCGATGCCTCCGGCGGCGAAGACGATCAGTTCCTGACCAATATGCTGACCGAT
The DNA here is from genome assembly GCF_056400165.1 of Rhizobium sp. 01L410. Lineage (NCBI taxonomy): Bacteria > Pseudomonadati > Pseudomonadota > Alphaproteobacteria > Hyphomicrobiales > Rhizobiaceae > Rhizobium > Rhizobium sp. 01L410. The sequence goes on along the minus strand of NZ_JBFTST010000002.1, from coordinate 99,829 downwards.
ATCCAGAAATCGCAGCAGGCTTACCAGAGTACCTACGGTTCTTCGCCGGCCGCCGCTGATGCGGCAGACCATCAGGGCGAAATCCAGGCTATCTGACCCGTGCCGGGCTCCGCCGGGGGAGCCTTGCCGGGGAAGACCATTGTTTGAAGAAGGCCGCAGCATTTCGCGGCGCCGTCAGATTGGCGGAACTGCTTAAAGTACCGCACCATCAATCGAAATACCCGAAAAATAGGGCTTGCATGCTGAGCGCCAGCCCCCCACTAATCGGTGGATACTCACGATCCCGATTGCGGACGGCACGCTTTGACGGAGTCCTTGCATGAGAGCTCTTCTGCTCGTCGATATCCAGAATGGCTTTTGTCCCGGCGGCAATCTTCCTGTTCCCGAAGGCGACAAGGTGGTGGCGGTCGCGAACCGCCTGATCGACAGCGGAAAATACCAGCTCATCGTTGCCTCGCAGGACTGGCATCCGCCAGGTCACGGCAGCTTCGCCTCCTCGCATCCGGGAAAGCAGCCCTTCGAGATGGGTGAACTCGCAGGCAAACCGCAGATGATGTGGCCCGATCATTGTGTCCAGTACACCGTCGATTCCGAGCTGCATCCGGAACTGAAGGCCGAAGAGATCGACCTGATCCAACAGAAGGGCGAAGATCCGCGCGTCGACAGCTACTCCGCCTTCCGCGACAACGATCACGACGCCTCGACAGGCCTTTCCGATTTCCTTGAGGACCAGGGCGTCACCGATCTCGACGTCTGCGGCCTGGCAACGGACTACTGCGTCAAGTTCTCGGCCATCGATGCGCTGGACATGATCCCCGGCGTCCGGGTGCGCTTCATCGAAGATGCCAGCCGTGGCATCACGCCCGAGGGTGTCGCGACCGCAATCGCCGAGATGAAATTCCGCGGCATTGCCATTATCGACAGCCGCGACGTGCTCGAAGGCTGAACCTCAGTCGGTCGCCGCCCGCTCCAGCCCGTAAATATCGTCGGCCAAATCCTCGGCGCGCTTGGCAAAGGCCGCATGCGCATCCTGCAGCCCCTTCTTGTAATAGGCTGCCCCGACCTCCTTGGCGAAGAAATCCATCACCAGCTCCGCCTTGATGATACCGATGGATTGATCGAGTTCGGCATCGAAGAAATGCTGGATACTCGCCATCAGCTGCGCCTTCTCATCCTTTGAAAACTCGATCGCGACCATCTGCTGTCTCTCCTCGTTTGCAGCCCACCGTTCAGCGAAATCAATCGTCCAATCAAGGAAATTCGATTGCGGCAGCGGCCTTTGCCTCCTAGAGGAAGCCTATTCGAGAAAAAGGAAGCATGCATGCCGATGAGTCGATCGGAATTCGTTGATGGCTTACGGGGCGGCTCTGCCGTGGCCCTCGCCTCCGCCCCCTTCGGCGCACTGTTCGGTGCGCTTGCCGCCGATCACGGCATGTCGCTGGCCGAGCTCACCTTCATGAGCGCCACGGTCTATGCCGGCGCCAGCCAGATGGTCGGCATCGAGCTTTTCGGCGGCAACGTCCCGGCCTGGGTCATCATCGCCTCGATCCTGGCCGTCAATTTCCGCCACGTTCTCTATTCGGCGGCGATCGCCAAGCACATCCGCCATTTCACGGCGCTGCAGAAATTCTTCACCTTCTTCCTGCTGGTCGATCCGCAGTTTGCCGAGACCGTCAAGCGCAGCGAATCCGGGAGGCAGGTCACCTTTGCATGGTACTTCGGCTTCGGCATCATCATCTACGTTCCCTGGGTGCTGATCAGCCTGCTCGGCGGCGTTCTCGGCAGCTTCATCGGCGATCCCAAGACGCTCGGCCTCGATATCCTGCTGCCCGCCTATTTCCTCGGCATCGTTCTCGGCTTCCGCAGCCGCGATAACTTCCTGCCGGTCGCAGCGGTCAGCGCCGTCGCCTCCGTCATCGCCTATCATCTCGTCGGCTCGCCCTGGCATGTCAGCCTCGGTGCGGCCGCAGGTATCGTGCTCGCCGCCGTCCTGCCGCTTCCCGCCGTCCACCAGCCGGAACCGGCCAACGAACCGCACGAGGTCTGATCATGGAATTCGATCTTCACATGGTCCTGGTCATCATCGCGGCCGCCATCGCCACCTATGCGACACGAATCGGCGGCTATGTGCTGATCACCACGATGAAGCGTATCCCGCCACGCATGGAGGCGGCGCTGAATGCCGTCCCGGCCGCGGTCCTGACCACGCTCGTCGCCCCCGCCTTCTTCGACGGCGGCTTGGATTCGAAGCTGGCACTCGCCGCCGCCCTCGTCATCGGCCTGCGCTATTCACATATGTGGATGCTGGGCGTCGCCTGGGTCATCGTCATGGCCTGGCGCCATACGATCGGCATGTAATGAAAAAGGGCGGCCAGACCGCCCTTTCCTTTATCCGTTCCCTGAACCGCTCAATATTCCAGCGGCAGCGTCGCATTCTCCAGCCACGCCTGGATATCCCTGTCATGGATCAGCGGCATCAGCGCCTCGCGGGTGCGGGCGTGGTAGTCGTTGAACCAATGCAGCTCGTCATGGGTCAGCAGCTCAGGGATGACGATCGAGCGGTCGATCGGGCAGAAGGTCAGCGTCTCGAAGCTGCGCATCGGCGTATCGCCGCCCTCGACCTCCTCGGCCTCGCGCACATAGATCAGGTTCTCGATGCGGATCCCGAAACTGCCCGGCCGGTAGTAGCCGGGTTCGTTGGAGAGAATCATGCCGGGCAGCAGCTCCTGCGTCGAAAGCTTGGAGATGCGCTGCGGCCCCTCATGCACCGAAAGATAGGAACCGACGCCATGGCCGGTGCCATGGCCGAAATCGGCCCCTGCCCGCCAGAGCGCGATACGTGCCAGTGGATCGAGGTCGCAGCCGCGCGTCCCCTTCGGGAAGCGCGCCGTGCTGATCTGGATCATCCCCTTCAGCACCAGCGTGAAGAAGCGCTTGTGCTCCTCGGTGACGGCACCGATCCCGACAGTGCGGGTAATATCAGTCGTGCCGTTGATATATTGCGCCCCTGAGTCAATCAGGAACAGCTCGCCCGCCTGGATCGGCCGGTCGGTATCGACGGTAACGCGGTAATGCATGATCGCCGCGTGCTCACCGGCACCGGAGATCGTATCGAAGGACACATCCTTCAAAGGGTTCTGCATGCTCTGGCCAACGCTGGCGCGCACCGCCTCGAGCTTTTCGGCCGCCTGGATCTCGGTAATACCGCCGGGCTTCTGCGTCGAAAGCCAGTAGAGGAACTCGACCATGGCAGCACCATCCTGCAGATGGGCGGCAGCCGAGCCATTGATCTCGACATCGTTCTTGATGGCCCGCGGCAGCTTGGCGGGATCGGCGCCCTCTACCACTTCGCCGCCTGCCTTGCGGATGATCTCGGCCAGCGCATAGGAGGCGATCTCGGGGTCGATCATTATCCGGCCACCATCCTTGGACACGGCAGCCAGCCGTTCATCCAGCGAAGACGGCGGCAGCTGGGTGGAAATCTGCGCCAGATAGGCTTCCTGCTCGATACCGGTCTTGCGCTTGTCGAGGAAAAGCTCGGCTTTGCCGTCGGCATGGATGATGGCGCGCGCCAGCGGATGCGGCGTATGCGGCACGTCGGCGCCGCGGATATTGAAGATCCAGGCGATCGACGACGGATCGGCGATCAGTACCGCCGCCACCTTCTTCTTCGCAAGGTCGGCGGCAACAGTCGCGATCTTGTCACGCGCCAGCACGCCTGCCTGCGCAATATTCTGGATCGCCACGGCGCCGAGCGGTTCGGCGGGGCGGTCGCTCCACAGCTTGTCGAGCGGATTGTGCGGCAGGAACACCAGGCTGCCGCCGATCTCCGACAGCGCCTGCTGCAGCTTGCGGACGTCCGAACCGGAATGCAGCCACGGATCGATGCCGAGGCGCATGCCTTCTTTGCCGTTCTTCGGCAACCAAAGATGCGGCGGCTCGTTGACCAGATCACCGCCGGTAAAGACCGAACCGTCCACTTGCTCGGCAAGCTGCGTCACGTAACGGCCATCGACGAAGACGACGGCCTGAGTGCGGGCGATCAGCGCGATACCGGCCGAACCGGTGAAGCCGGTCAGCCATGACAGCCGCTCGGCGCATTTCGGCACATATTCGCCGTTGAACTCGTCGCCGCGCGGCACGAGGAAGCCATCAATCCCGAGCGCATCGAAACTTTCACGCAAGGCGCTGACGCGATCGCGGCCGAATTGCGGCGTAGAGGTCACTTCGAAAGACTGAAACATGCTGAAAACCCAATGCTGAAGGCCGAATCCGCTCAGAGCGGTTGGCGCTATGTTACCGGAATTCCTAGGGAAGTGGAGAAAAACAAGATCACCTCCCCGTAAGGCAAGCCGCCCATTATTTTGGCAGAAATGTGACACGAAAAACGAAACTGGCACGCTTTATGCATTCCACGCATGGCTCCCATGACACAAACCCTCTGCCAGAGTTTTTTCGGATGGTTATATAGGGCGCATCAAACGGGTTCGAGATGAACCTTAAACGAAAAAGGAATTATGAAATGACTGCCTCTCTGTCGCGCTTCGCTTACAGCAGCCCGGTGCAGGCTGGCGAGCGCCAGACTGTCCGTCACGTCATCGGCTCGCGCCGCCCGCTCAACGAGGATAGCCTCAAGATGCTCGGCACCAGCCACAAGTCTACGCGCCACAGGGGCGCACCCAGCTACGCGTTCTGAGCTATTTGCCGCTTCGTCTCTCCTCCTCCCTCGACGGACCGGCAATCAGAACTGTAGAGCCCACTCGAGCGCTCCTCCTCCTTTAGCTCGTGGGCACGACCGTTTGACGGTCAAAAGGCGGTGCCACTGGCACCGCCTTTTCTTTTTCCCGGCATTGCTTTTCCCTGACCTTACGGACGATCGAGATGGATCGTCACCCAGCCGTTGCGCCAGATGGTGCGCACATGGCGAAGCTTCTGGCCGTTATAGGCCGAGAGCACCTTCCAGCGCTGCGATGCCAGAATGCCAGACAGGATCACCGTGCCGCCAGCCGCCAGATTGTCGGTCAGCTTCGGCGCCATGCGGATCAGCGGCCGTGCCAGAATATTGGCGATGATCAGGTCGAAAGGTCCGTATTCGGAGAAAGCCGTCGAATGAAAACCCGGCGCCGTCTTGGTGACGATGCCGTTGGCTATGCCGTTGGTGCGCACGTTCTCCGCAGCAACGCGCGTGGCGATCGGATCGATGTCGGTCGCAAGAACCGGAATGTTCTTCAGCTTGCGCACGGCAATCGCCAGCACGCCGCTGCCGGTGCCGAGATCGAGCGCGTTCCGGATGGTGCGCGAACGCATCACGCTGTCGATGACTTCGAGGCAGCCCGCCGTCGTTCCGTGATGGCCGGTGCCGAAGGCCTGGCCGGCATCGATCTCGATGCCGATATCGCTGGAGCGTACCTTGTCGCGGTCATGCGAGCCATGCACCAGGAAACGCCCTGCCCGGACAGGCTTCAGACCTTCCAGCGACTTCGCCACCCAATCGACATCCGGGATCACTTCGCGCTCGATGGAAAGTTCGGGATAGGCGGCCGTCAGCGCCTCATCGACGCGCTGCCGCACCTCGTCCTCGTCCTCGCGCATCATGTAGACGGACGCTTCCCAGATGTCCTTCTTCTCGTCGATCTCTGTCGTCGCAATGGCGAAATCCTCTTCGCCGAAAACTTCGCTCAGGAGGTCGAGAACCTGCTCGGCCTGCTTCTCGGTGGTCGAGACGTAGAGGCGGATTTCACTCACGAATTCGTCTTTCTTTATTTGGCGCCGTCGATCCAGGGCGGAGGCGGCGTATCGTAACCTGCAATGCCGCGCAGAAGGCGGTCTGCAACGAATGGGATGCGGACGGCGATCGGCATCAGCGCGTTTCGCAGTCCTGTCACCACCGGATTACGCATCGTCACCAGCGACGTCAAACCATAGGTTTGCTTCAGCACGGTTTCCACCGCGGGAAGGCGCAGCCCGGAATACTCCTGTTCGCGTCCTTCGGAGATCAAATAGGCGAGCCAGCAGGCATCCTCGATGCCGAGATTCATACCGCGCGCACCGGCCGGCGAATGAATATGCGCCGCATCACCCGCGAGAAAGATGTTGCCCGATGACATGCGCTCGACATGGCGGAAATGGATGCGGAAATTCGAAACCCAGACGGCCTGGCCTCCCGCAACCGGATGCCGAATCCGCTTTTCGAAATCCGAAAGCGTCGAGAGATAGCGCACCGTATCCGAAGATACCGGCAGACGACCGATCATGCCCGGATTGAACAGATCGATTTCGACATAATGCGGATCGATCGGCGCAGGATAGCGGAAGTCGGCAATGTAGAAGCTCTCTTCCAGCGCCTGCCCGGGAAACCCGAGACCAGCCCCCTTGCGCACCGCCGAATGCGCTCCGTCAGCGCCGATCAATATATCCGGGGTCAGTTCTTCCGCCGAACCATCGGGACGCCGAAGCACGACATGCGGCTTGCCGCCGGCGTTTTCGACGCGCTCCAGAACCGTCTGCCATTCCGGCACCACTTCATAGTCGGAGAGCTTGCTGAGCAGCAGCCGCTCGGTCTGCCCCTGCGCCAGCATCTGGATGGCAGGGAATCGTCCGGTGACCCGGCCGGGATCGAGTTGGAAAAGCAGCTTTCCGCCGGAACGGGCCCGAAACCGGTCGATGCGGTACGCATCCTGCAGCACGACATCGCTCACCCGGGAGGGCGAAAGCAGCGTCAGCGTCCGGGCATTGATACCGAGCGCCCGGCTTTCCACCATCGGCACCGGCCCCTCATCGCTGTCGACGATGCGCGGCCGGTGACCCCGCCGCACAAGTTCCAATGCTGCCGTTAGCCCGGTTGCGCCTGCCCCGGCAATCAGAATGTCACGATGTCCCCCCGGCATGTGTCACCCCTTGGTAACCAGGTTCTCCAGCTTCTTTACAGCCGTATCGGGATTTTCGCCATAGGCGATGGTTCCGGCAAAGCGGCCCTGCCCGTCGAGTAGGAAAACGGACGCCGTATGGTCCATCGTGTAGTCGCCATTCGGGTTGTTCTCATCAACTGGAACCTTCTTGGCGTAAACGCGAAAACCCTTGACGACATCGGCGATCTTGTCCGGCGGGCCGGAGATGCCGGTGATGCGCTTCGAGACGTTCGAGACATATTGGTTCATGATCTCCGGCGTATCACGCTCCGGATCGACGGTAACGAAATAGGCGTTCAGCTTGTCACCTGCCGGATCAACCTTCTCCATCCAGCCATTGAGCTCGAACAGCGTCGTCGGGCAGACCTCCGGGCAATGGGTAAAGCCGAAGAACAGTGCGCTCGGCTTGCCGCGCAGCGCCTGCTCGGTGATCGGCTTGCCGTCCTGGGCGACAAGCGTGAACGGAACGCCATAGGGACCCTCAGCCGCCAGCGGCAGGTCCTTGGTCTTGGTAATGTTGAGCGTCAACCAGCCCAACACACCGGCAACGAGCAGCACGGCAATCCAGACGGCAATACGAAAATTCTTCATCATTCAGCCCCTAGCGGCGCCAAAGCGCCCATCGACAGCGGGATATAACCTCCCGCCCGTCCACGCAATTCAACAACCCGTTTTCTTACCCGTGATTAATTGCCTCACCTTGCAAGATCCGAAATGTTGAAAACCGGCAAGGCAAGTTTCCTAAATTGCATATCCTGCAAGCATTTAGATGGTATTTCTGTATCACTTCCAAGAAATACATCGTTATCGAACGCTTAATTTCTGAAAGCTATATTTGACACTGCGTCCGGCGCTATTGGTGCCGTACTGACATGATGTCTGCGCCGGCGGAAAGCTCCAGCGATCGCATAGTGAAAACCGTATTTTATCCGGCGTTTTCAGGCGGGGGACATCATTTCATGAGCAGCAATACCATACGTAAGACTTTTTCCGTCAGCCAAAGGCTGTGGACACTCGCCGGCGCGGCACTCATCGGCTTCGGATCGATGGTCGCCGTTGGCTGGTATGAAAATATCCGGATCGACCGCGCCCTCAATCGTGCGAACGACATTCAGCTGAGTGTCGATCGCATCAACGAGATGCGCATGGCCAACCTGACATTGGTCCTTGCCGCCATGGACACGATTGTTGACCGCGGCGACAAGAAGGTCGATACGGCCCGCCTCACTTCAATGTCGAAATCGATCGAACAGCTGAAGAACGGATCGAAGGAAATGGCTCTCCTCGCCGACGAGCTCAAAGCCGGCAGCCTGGTCGCCAGCTATGACGCTGACGTCGCAGCCCTGCAGAAGGCGATCCTCGTCGATCTCAAGGCGGCCGTTGAAGCGAGTGCAGCAGACGATGCCTTCGACAAGCTGGACGATGCGATTGATGGCGGCGGCGAGAAGCTGACGGCAACGCTCGACAAGCTTGCGCAGGATGGGAGCGCCGTCGCGCAGCAGCGGATCGACCAGGCCAACGAGATATCGGTCGGCGCGCTCTGGATCCAGATCGGTCTCGGCGCCTTTGCCATTCTGTCCATGTCCCTTCTCCAGTACGTTCACGGCGGTTCCATCCGCAACGGCATCGAAGCCGTTCGCTCAAGCATGGCGCGCATCATGCAGGGCGATCTCTCCAGCGAAGTTCCGGCGACGGAGCGCGGCGACGAGATCGGCGAAATGGCCCGTGCGGCCGAGAGCTTCCGTCAGTCGGCGATCGACAAGCGCAATCTCGAAAGCCAGACGGAGACCGAGCGCCGGAAGAGCGATACGGAACGCCGCGAACGCGAAGCCCTGAAGCTTGCCGACACCGAGGCGCTGAACAGCGCGGTCAACGCTCTCGGCCAGGGCCTGAACCGCCTTGCCGGCGGCGACGTCACGACGACGATCGATCAGCCGTTCAAGGCCGAGCTCGAACGCCTGCGCAGCGACTTCAACCAGACGACCATCAACCTGCGCCGGGCGATGTCCGATATCACCTCCAACAGCAGCTCCATCCAGGCAAACAGCCGCCAGATGAGCTCTGCCGCCGACGACCTTGCAAAGCGCACAGAGCAGCAGGCAGCCTCGCTGGAGCAGACATCCGCAGCACTCGACGAAATCACGGCAACCGTGCGCAGCGCCACCAGCCGAGCCGAAGAGGTCGGCCACATGGTCGCGCATACGCGCCAGAACACCGAAAAGTCGGATCTGGTCGTCACCCAGGCCATGGCCGCCATGGAACGCATTGAAGGCGCCTCGCGCGAAATCGGCCAGATCATCAACGTCATCGACGAGATCGCCTTCCAGACCAACCTTCTGGCGCTGAATGCCGGTGTCGAGGCTGCTCGCGCCGGTGAAGCCGGCAAGGGCTTTGCGGTCGTCGCCCAGGAAGTCCGCGAACTCGCCGGACGCGCCGCAGGTGCCGCCAAGGACATCAAGGCGCTGATCACCAAGTCAGGCGCCGAAGTGAAGACCGGCGGCGAGCTGGTGACGGCCGCAGGCGAGGCTTTGCGGCAGATCGGCGAAGATGTTTTGCGGATCGATGAACATGTTAAATCAATCGTAACCTCTGCACGCGAACAATCCACCGGACTGCACGAGATCAATACAGCCATCAGCCAGATGGACCAGATGACGCAGAAGAATGCGGCAATGGTCGAGGAAACGAACGCTGCGAGCCATACGCTCGCCTCGGACGCCGACAATCTGATCAGGCTGGTTGGACAGTTCCAGATCGGCGAAGGCATGAATGCCCGTTCCACGCCGCGAGAAGCATCCGCCGCCTCGCATCCTAAACCTTCACCCGCACGGAGCTTGATCGGCAAGGTCGCGGGCGCATTCAGTGGCGGCGCCGCCGCCAGAGCCATGGCCGCTCCGGCCGGAGACAATTGGGAAGAATTTTGATGACCAACGCCATTATCACACAGGCCGGTTCCCACCTGGAAATCGTCTCGTTCCATCTCGGTGAGCAGGAATTCTGCATCGACATCATGGCGATTCGCGAAATCCGCGGCTGGGCGCCAGTAACCCCGATGCCGCATACCCCGCCCTACGTTCTCGGCCTCATCAACCTTCGCGGTGCGGTGATCCCGGTCATCGACATGGCCTGCCGCCTCGGCATGAAGATGACCGAGCCGTCCGAGCGCTCGGCAATCATCGTCACCGACATCGCCGGCAAGCTGGTCGGCCTCCTGGTCGAGCAGGTTTCCGACATGATGACCATCAAGAGCGAAGACCTGCAGCCGGCGCCGGAGATCATCCCGGAACAGCAGCGCGCCTTCTGCCGCGGCATCGTCGCACTGGAAAAGACCATGGTCTGCTTCCTCAATCTCGACACCGTCATCGCCGACGAGCTGGCACGCGAAGCCGCCTAACCGGCAACATATCGCAGATACAGAAAGGCCCGGTCATCGCCGGGCCTTTTTCGTTGGTCGTATCACTCGCTCGGCGTCATCCTCGGCCTTGTGCCGAGGATCTAACAAACCCATTCGTCAACCATCGCAGATGCTCGGGACAAGCCCGAGCATGACGGAGTACGTTACTGCGGCTTGCCGTTCTTCCAGACCGGGTTCTGCCCATAGAGCGGCACGGTCGAGATCGACATCTTCGCCGAGCCATCCGTCAGCTCGCGCGAATGCGCCAGATAGATCAGCGTGTCGTTGGTCTTGTCGTAGATCCGGTTGACGACCAGCTTCTTCCAGATAAGCGACATGCCCGCCTTGAACACCTCGTCGCCGTCCTTCGACAGGTTGATGTCGCCGATCTCGATCGGCCCCGTCTGGCGGCAGGAAATCGAATTGTTGGACGGATCCTCGAACCAGTTGCCGTTCTTCACCCGGTCGATCAGGCTGCGGTCGAAATAGGTGACATGGCAGGTCACGCCCTTCACCTCGGGATCGGGAATGGCATCGACGATGATATCGTTGCCGATCCAGTCGACCCCGACCTTGCCGACCACTTCGGCAGAAGCCGCACCCGCACAAAGCGTGGCAGCTGAGGCAGCGGCAAGAACGATCTTACGAAACATAGATGGAAGCTCCCTGGTTGGCCCGCTTTGTAGATAAGCAGCACGAGGGACAATGCAAGAAACCGCTGATAAATCAGGCGCGCTTGCAGGTGCAAGGTTCATAGCCGGTGGCGAGCAGCCGCCCGGGCTTCATGCCGATCGCAGCCGGGATCGCATGCACCGCCGCCGCCTTCACCGCCTTGGCCATCTCGATCGCCGCCTGGGCGCAGACGACGGCATCCTCGGCTGCGTTGTGATGGACGAACCGCAGGCCGAGATGCTCGGCGATGATGTTCAGCCGGTGCGACAGGAACTGCGGCCAGATGCGCTGCGCCATCTTCAGGCTGCAGAGATAGGTGAGTTCGGGATAGGCCTGCCGGTAGAGATCGAGTGAGGCCCGCCAGACGCTGAAATCGAAGGCTGCATTATGGGCGATCATCGTCGCGCCGCGGAAATCGTCATGAAACTCGTCCATGACCTCAGGGAACTCCGGCGCATCCTCGACATGCTCAGGGCGAATACCGTGGATCGCGGTGTTCATGCCCGAAAAGCGCATATCCTTCGGACGGATCAACCGCTCCTCGACGCGGGTCACCCTGCCGTCCTCGATCCAGGCAAGCCCGACCGAGCAGGCGCTGCCGCGCTGTTCGTTGGCCGTTTCGAAATCGATGGCAATGGTCTTCAAGGTAGGCCCGTGATTCGCTGGTGATGACTCAGGCTTAGCGGCGCGCGCAGGCTCAGGCAAACGCGGCAGTTGACTTCGCACCTGTGATCAACGACTTTTCCCGTCATGATCGTATCGAACGCGCATCTTGCCACCATGCATCTCACCACGGCCCCTGCAGGGCTCGGGGAGGCATTGGCGCGTTAAGCGTGCGATCTGTCCCGAAGACCCTGCCGAGGTGAGCAGGGTTTTCAAACCGGCTCTCCTCCATCATTTCAAAGGAGAGCATTTTGAGAATCCCGGGAGACAATCCACCCAAGCGATCGGCCGCAGGTCTCACCATCCGCGCCATGCGCGTCAGCGATGCCGAGGCCGTCACCACCCTCGTCAATCTGCCTGCCTTTCGCTACGGCACGCTTCGCCTTCCCTACCAGACCCTGGAGGAAACGCGAAAGCGCATCGAGACCATGCCGCAGGGCAATATCAGCATCGTCGCCGAACTCGACGGCACGCTGGTCGGCGACGCCCACCTGATGCGCAACCAGGGCCGCCGCGCCCACGCCGCCAGCATCGGCATGGGCGTCCACGAAGACTATGCCGGCAAGGGCATCGGCAGTGCGCTGATGGCGGCCCTTGTCGATACCGCCGACAACTGGCTCGATATCAGACGGTTGGAACTGACCGTCTATACCGACAACCCGGCCGCCCTTGCCCTCTACCGAAAGTTCGGCTTCGAACAGGAAGGCCTGCTGAAAGCCTTCGCCTATCGCGCCGGGGACTATGTCGACGCCTATACGATGGCGCGGGTCAGGGTTTAGGCGTTGAAATCACCCACCGATCAACGCCAGCCACTCGTCCTCATCCATCGTCTGGACGCCGAGTTCTTTGGCCTTGTCGAGCTTGGAGCCGGCGCCCGGGCCGGCAACGAGGATGTCGGTCTTCTTGGAGACCGATCCGGCAACCTTGGCGCCGAGGCTTTCGGCGCGGGCCTTGGCTTCGTCGCGGGTGAATTTTTCCAGCGAGCCGGTGAAGACCACGGTCTTCCCGGCGACCGGGCTTCCCGATGTTACCGGCTGCTCGGCCTTCTCAGGCACAACCTCTTCCAGCAGACGGCTGATGACCTCGACATTGCGCGGCTCCTTGTAGAACTCGACGATGGCGCGGGCGACGATCTCGCCGATGCCGTCGATGGCGTTCAACTCGTTCCAGCCATCACCGGACAAGGGCGCCGCATCCTGCATGGCCGCGGCAAAGGCCTCATAGGTACCGTAGGAGCGGGCAAGCAGCTTGGCGGTGGTCTCACCGACATGGCGGATGCCGAGCGCGTAGATGAAGCGGTGCAGCGCGATGTTGCGGCGCTCGTTGATCGCCGTGTAGAGCTTGCCGACACTGACCCTGCCGAAGCCGTCGATATTCTCGAGCTTCGTCAGCGTCGAGGCCTGCTGGCGTTTCTCCAGCGTGAAGATATCGGGCGCCGTCCGGATCTGCAGCGATGCGTCGTCGCTCTCGAAGAAGAAATCGACCTGCTTGGTGCCGAAGCCCTCGATATCGAAGGCGTTGCGCGAGACGAAATGCTTCAGATGCTCGGTTGCCTGGGCGCGGCAGATGAAGCCGCCGGTGCAGCGCGTCACGGCATCGACCTTGCCGGTCTTCTCGTTGACTTCGCGAACGGCATGCGAACCGCAGACCGGACATGTCTTCGGGAATGTATAGGCCGCGGCCCTCTCCGGCCGCTTCTCCATCACCACATCGAGCACCTGCGGGATGACGTCGCCTGCCCGCTGGACGATCACGGTATCGCCGATGCGGATATCATGCTCTTCCTCGCGGATGCGTTCGCCGGAATTGCCGATGCCCTTGATATAGTCCGCGTTATGCAGCGTCGCATTGGTGACGACGACGCCGCCGACGGTGACCGGTGTCAGGCGCGCCACCGGCGTCAGCGCGCCAGTCCTACCGACCTGGATGTCGATATTCTCGACGACGGTGAACGCCTGCTCGGCCGGGAACTTGTGCGCCGTCGCCCAGCGCGGGCTGCGCGAGCGGAAGCCGAGGCGCTGCTGCAGTTCGAGGCTGTCAACCTTGTAGACGACGCCGTCGATGTCGTAGTCGAGATCAGGGCGCTTCAGGCCGATATCGTCGTAATGCGCCAGGATATCGGCCACCGAGTTCAGCCGCTTCATCAGCGGATTGACCGGAAAACCCCAGTCCTTGAAGGTCTGCACCATATCGAACTGTGTCTTCGGCAGGTCGTTGGGCTCGGAGATTTCGCCCCATGCATAGGCGAAGAATTTCAGTTTGCGGCTCTCCGTCACCTTGGCATCGAGCTGGCGCAACGATCCCGCCGCCGTGTTGCGCGGGTTGACATAGGTCTGCTTGCCCTCGGCCTCCATCTGCTTGTTCAGCGCCAGGAAGTCGCTCTTGGCCATATAGACCTCGCCGCGCACCTCGACGACATCTGGAACGCCCTTCGGCAGCACCTGCGGGATTTCCTTGATGGTGCGGATATTGGCCGTGACATTCTCGCCGGTCGTGCCGTCGCCGCGCGTTGCGGCGCTGACGAGCTTGCCGTTCTGGTAGCGGATCGACATCGACAGGCCGTCGATCTTCGGCTCGGCGGTAAACGCGATCGACTGATCCGGCAGGCGCCCCAGGAAGCGGTAGACGCTGCCGACGAAATCCTGCACGTCGTCCTGCGAGAAGGTGTTGTCAAGCGAGAGCATCGGCCTTGCATGGGTGATCTGCGCAAAGGTGACGGACGGCTCGGCACCCACGCGCCGCGACGGGCTGTCCTCGCGGACGAGCTCGGGAAACCGCGCCTCGATCGCATCGTTCCGCCGCTTCAGCGCATCATAGTCGCCGTCCGAAATCTCCGGCTGGTCCTTGCCGTGATAGAGCGCGTCGTGATGGGCGATCTCTTTCGCCAGACGCTCCAGCTCGGCTGCGGCCTCTTCGATCGTCAGGGTTTCAACTTCGCTCGACATGCATGATCACTCCGGAGAATCTGGAGTTGTTTTTAGCGCAAATTGTCCGGATGGGAAGTGGCGGGGTGGTGGCCGCCCTCGTCCTTCGAGGCTCCCTGCGGTCGCACCTCAGGATGAGGGTGGAGGGAAAGTGCTCGGAGTGGTAGGCCTTGATGACTGCCAATCGCAGCCCTCCCGGGGAGCACCTCATCCTGAGGTGCGAAGCCGAAGGCGTAGCCTCGAAGGACGAGGGCGGCGGCACCGCAGCGGAGCCGCAATATACCGGCAAGTGAAAATGCAGTGCACCAAGTTTCATGAGCGACAGATCGCGCCCGCCCTAGGAGCCCCGAGGGTTCGAAGCCGAGCAAGGTGGCCACCCTCGTCCTTCGAGGCTCCCTGCGGTCGCGCCTCAGGATGAGGGTGGAGGGAGCTGTGCTCGGATTGGTCAGCCTCGAGGGTTGCTAATCGCAGCCTTCCCCAGAGCCCTCATCCTGAGGTGCGAAGCCGAAGGCGTAGCCTCGAAGGACGAGGGCGGCGCCCTCAACAGCCCCTACCCGTTTCCCGACAACAGCTTGGCGGCCGCAGCCCGCGCCTCGTCGGTGACCGAAGCACCGGCGAGCATCCGGGCGATTTCCTCGGTGCGGTCCTTCGGCTCCATGGTTGCCACACGGGTGGCGATCTTTTCGGATCCGGCATCCACCGGTCCCTTGGAGATCAAGAGATGCGTCGCCGCCCTCGCCGCCACCTGCGGCGCGTGGGTGACGGAGAGCACCTGCACCTTGTCCGACAGCCGCTTCAGCCGCTGGCCGATGGCATCGGCCACCGCCCCGCCCACACCGGTATCGATCTCGTCGAAGACAAGCGTCGGCGCCGAGCCGCGATCGGCAAGCGCCACCTTCAGCGCCAGCAGGAAGCGCGAAAGTTCGCCGCCCGAGGCGACCTTCATGATCGAGCCCGGACGCGTGCCCGGATTGGTCTGCACATGGAATTCGACGACGTCGATGCCTTCGGCCGCAGCCTGCTCGGCATCCGTGGTGATTTCCACCATGAAACGGGCGCGCTCCAGCTTCAGCGCCGGAAGTTCGGCCATCACGGCCTCCGCCAGCGAATTACCGGCATGGTGACGCTTTTCGGACAGCGAACGGGCAGCTTCGCCATAGGCGGCCCTGGCGCGACCAACCTCGGCGTCGAGCTTGACGAGCTTCTCCTCGCCGGCATCGACATCGGCGAGATCGGCGATCATCCTGACGGCAAGGGCCGGGAGCTCGACGACGGGCACCGAATATTTGCGGGATGCGGCGCGCAGCGCAAACAGCCGCTCTTCGACGCGCTCCAGCTCCTTCGGATCGTATTCGGTCTTGCGCAGCGCCGCCTCGACTTCCATTTGCGCGTTGGAAAGCTGGTCCAGCGCGGCGTCCAGAAGCGCCACAGTGTCTTCGAGCAATCCCGGCGCCTCATGGCTCTTGCGCTCCAGCCGGCGCACCAGCGAGGCGATATGGGGCACGGGAGAGGCATTGCCGTTCAAAAACTCGGACGCCTCGGCGATATCGCCGGCGATCCGCTCCGCCTTCATCATCTTCTGGCGGCGGTCGGCAAGCTCTTCCTCCTCGCCGTCACGCGGAGAAAGCTTTTCGAGTTCCTCGACGGAGGCGCGCAGATAATCGGCCTCGCGGGCGGCGTTCTCCACCTTCTCGCGGTGCTTCTTCAGCGTCCGCTCGGCATCGCGCCAGATTCTGTAAAGCTCGGACACGCCTGAGACATCCTCGGTGATACCGGCAAAGGCGTCGAGCAGGATGCGGTGGGCATTGGTATCGACAAGCGCACGGTCGTCGTGCTGGCCGTGGATTTCCACCAGCATCTGGCCCGCCTGGCGCATCAACTGCACACTGACGGGCTGGTCGTTAACATAGGCTTTGGTGCGGCCGTCGGCGGATTGCTGACGGCGGAAAATCAGGTCGCCATCGTCGTCAATGCCGTTTTCGCGCAGCAGTTTGCGGGCGCCGTGGTTCATCGGCACGTCGAAAGCGGCCGTCACCTGCCCCTTGTCTTCGCCATGGCGCACAAGCCCGCCATCGCCGCGCCCGCCGAGCGCCAGCGAAAGACTGTCGAGAAGAATGGATTTGCCGGCGCCAGTTTCGCCTGTGAGCACAGAAAGCCCGGCCTCGAACGAGAGATCCAGCCGCTCGATCAGAACGATATCGCGGATCGAAAGCTGGATCAGCATTGCGTTACTGGCCTCACGAGCCGAGGAGCAGCTTCTTGCCCGCTTCGGAGAGCCAGGAACCCTTGTTCTCCCGAGGCTCTGCGCCGCCGCTCTTCAGCAGCTTGTAGGAATCGGCGTACCACTGGCTATCCGGATAGTTGTGGCCGAGAACGGCAGCGGCGGTCTGTGCCTCTTCGACGATACCCATCGCATAATAGGCTTCCACCAGACGCGAGAGCGCTTCCTCGACCTGATTCGTATTCGGGTACTTTTCAACCACGATACGGAAACGGGAGATAGCCGCAAGATACTCCTTGCGCTCCAGATAGTAGCGGCCGATCTGCATTTCCTTGCCGGCGAGCTGGTCGCGGGCGAAGCGGATCTTGGCCTGCGCGTCGTCGACATATTCGGAGTCCGGATACTTGTCGATGACGGCCTGCATCGCCTCGATGGTCTTCGATGAGGCGCGCTGGTCCTGCGTCACGTCGGAAATCTGCTTCGAATAGCTTAGGCCGACCAGATACTGGACATAGGCCGCGTCCTTGGACTGCGGATACTGCGCCATGTAGCGGTTGCCCGATGCCAGCGCTTCGTCGATCTTGCCCTGGCGGTACTTGACGAAGGTGCTCATGACGAGCGCCTTGCGGGCCCATTCCGAGAACGGGTTCTCACGGTCGATGGCGTCGAACTTGCGCGCTGCCTCGGCCATGTTGCCTGCCTTCATGTTGGCAAGCGCCTGATTGTAGAGAACATCCGGCGGGTCATTGTCGAGGCCGAGTTTGGTGATGTCGATGTCCGGATCCGACTGGCAACCGGAAATCAAGGCGCCTGCGCTCAGCACCACGAGCGATGCGAGCAAAGCGCGCGCTGTCTTCATCATACCTTCAGACCTTGCATAACCCATAGATTAATCCCGACTCCCGCTACCCACTCTTAACGGCAGCCACACCTCGCTGGCGTTTCTAGCCACAAATGCGAGGCGAGAGCAACGCAATGATGACGCATTAACGCATTTTTGTGGCATAGGCCCAGAGAATATCCGGGTTTTCATCTTTGATTCCCCGTGTTGCAGCTAAGCATCTGCGCCGAAAACACTATCGGCCGGAAAATCCGCATAAAAAAACCGCCTCCCGAAAGAGGCGGTCCTGGTCTAGGAAATCGTTCTGGAGGTCACGCCGACCAGGGGGCGAATCCGGGAGCATTCACGGCAATGAAATCACGCGCAGCAACGCGCGGACGGGCGGCAGAGGTCTCGACGACCTCATAGGCGCTGGGATCGCTGAGCAGTGCCTTGAGCGCATTGGCATTCATCTTGTGACCGCCACGATACGAACGGTAGCACCCGATGAACGGCGCGCCCGCCAGCGACAGGTCGCCGACGGCATCGAGCGTCTTGTGACGCACGAACTCGTCCTTGGCGTAGCGCAGGCCTTCGACATTGATCACGGTGTTGTCGTCGGAGATGACGACAGAGTTCTCCAGCGAGGAACCGAGAGCGTGGCCGGACGCCCAGAGACGCTCGACGTCGCGCATGAAGCCGAAGGTGCGGGCCCGCGACAGTTCGGTCTTGAAGGTCTGGGCTGTCAGGTCGCCTTCCCACTTCTGGCGGCCGATCAGCGGGCAGTCGAAATCGATCTCGACTTCGAAGCGCGTGCCGTCATAGGGGCGGAATTCGCTCCACGAACCGCCATGCTCGATACGAACAGGCTTGGTGATGCGGATATAGCGGCGCTTGACGCCAAGAGAAACCAGACCGACCTGCTCGATCGCATCGATGAACGGAGCAGAGCTGCCATCCATGATCGGCATTTCGGCGCCGTGAACTTCGATCAGCACGTTGTCGAGGCCAAGCGCGTAAACGGCGGCCATCACATGCTCGATCGTCGCGACCGAATGTGCAGGAGAGAAACCGAGAACGGTGCAGAGATCCGTATTGCCGACCTGCGAGGAAACCGCGCGCAGCTCGGTGACAGAACCGTTGTCATGCATGCGATGGAAAACAACGCCCGTATCGGTCTCGGCCGGATTGAAGGTGATCGAGACTTCCGCGCCAGAATGTACGCCGGTACCCGAAAGCGTTACCGGGCGAGAAACCGTCGTCTGGAAGCCAAGCATGCCAATAACCATAAAATCTGCCTTCATTGCCCTTCAAGGTTCGTAGCGCTCAAGGCGCCGGAATCAAACCACGAAGTTCTTTTGTCCACACCGCTGAATTGTCGCCAAAATGCGTCAAGGAACGGTCGTTTGACCTCATACATACGTGTGCCCGCTCTGCATTCCAAATCACTGTTCGTTTCGGATTGTTACGAAACCATGCAATTGAAATGACTTGTTAATTTAGCCCTCACGCGAGGCTTTGAAACAGAAGCGCCCGGGACTGTGATCCCGGGCGCTCGGCGTGGCGATTCTGTGTCGTCTCAGTTCGACTGGCGGCGCAGGAATGCGGGGATTTCGAGCTGGTCGTCTTCCTGCATCATGCGAGCCTGCGGAACGGCACGGCCCTGGTCGTCGAGGTTGCCGCGGCGTGGTGCGTAAAGGCTGGCTTCCGGCGACAGCGGACGGCGCTGCTGCGAAGCGGCTGCCGGAGCAGACGTCATCTCAGGAGCAACTTCCTCTTCGCGGCGGTTCAGCGAGTTCGTGATCCGCTTGAGCAGACCCATCGGGCCGCGCTCTTCGTGAGCCTGTGCTGCGACAGGCTGCGAGCGGTGGTCGATCTCGGCCTGAACGACCGGCGGGAAGTCCTCGACCTTCGGCATGCGCGTCGGCTGCTGCATGGCAGGTTCCTGGCGGACCGGCTGTGGCGCCACCGGTGCAGGCTGCTGCATCATGACAGGCTGCGGAGCAGGCTGGCTCATGACCGGAGCCGGAGCGGGCTGCATCTGCATCGGTGCCGGACGGGCAACAGGAGCTTCCGGTGCTGCTGCGAAGATGCGGCTCTGCGGACGGAAGGTTTCCTGTGCGACAGGCTGCTGTACCGGAGCCGGAGCGCGGGGAGCAACGATGTCGAGTTCACGTTCCATCTGGGCTTCTGCCATGCGGATCGTCTGCGCAACGGTATCAACCGGCTTCGGTGCCTGCATGACCGGAGCAGGCTGAACTGCGGCCGGAGCCGGAGCAACGGCCGCCGAAGGACGGATGATCGGCTTTGCGGCCGGCTGGAAGGTCTTGGTGGAGGCTTCGGCGGCAGCGCGATCGATACCGGTCGCAACGACCGATACGCGGATGATGCCTTCGAGCGATTCGTCGAACGTGGCGCCAAGGATGATGTTGGCGTCCGGATCGACTTCTTCGCGGATGCGGGTTGCGGCTTCGTCGACTTCAAAGAGCGTCAGGTCACGGCCACCGGTGATCGAGATCAAGAGGCCCTGCGCACCGCGCATCGAGGTTTCGTCGAGCAGCGGGTTGGCGATTGCGGCTTCGGCAGCCTGCATTGCACGGCCCTGGCCCGAAGCTTCGCCGGTACCCATCATCGCGCGGCCCATTTCGCGCATGACCGAACGGACATCGGCGAAGTCGAGGTTGATGAGACCTTCCTTCACCATCAGGTCGGTGATGCAGGCAACGCCCGAGTAGAGAACCTGGTCGGCCATCGCGAAAGCGTCGGCAAAGGTCGTCTTGTCGTTGGCGATCCGGAAGAGGTTCTGGTTCGGAATGACGATCAGCGTATCGACCGACTTCTGCAGCTCTTCGATACCGGCTTCGGCCAGACGCATGCGGCGGCCGCCTTCGAACTGGAACGGCTTGGTGACGACGCCGACGGTCAGGATGCCCTTGTTGCGGGCGGCCTGTGCGACGACAGGAGCAGCACCGGTCCCGGTACCGCCGCCCATGCCGGCGGTGACGAAGCACATATGCGTGCCGTTCAGGTGATCGATGATCTCATCGATGCACTCTTCGGCGGCCGCACGGCCGACTTCCGGCTGCGAACCTGCACCGAGGCCTTCGGTGACGTTGGCGCCGAGCTGGATGATCCGCTCTGCCTTGGTCATCGTCAGAGCCTGCGCATCCGTGTTGGCAACGACGAAGTCGACGCCCTGGAGGCCAGCGGAGATCATGTTGTTGACAGCATTGCCGCCGCCGCCGCCGACACCGAATACGGTGATACGCGGCTTCAGCTCTGTGATGTCAGGCTTTTGCAGCTTGATAGTCATGGTACCCGTTCCTTCTCTTTATGGCCGCATCGCCACGCCGGCCAATTCACTCAATGTTCAGAAGCTTTCCTTCAGCCACTGGCCCATCCGGGCTATGCGGCTGTTATTTCCCCCAAGCGACAAGAGCAGCCCGCTCTGTGACGCATGTGTTTCCATGTCCGCGACCTGCGGATAGATCATCAGGCCGACTGCCGTCGAAAAGGCCGGGCCCTTGGCTGCCGTCGGCAGCCCAGAGACGCCCATCGGGCGGCCGATACGAACGTTGCGAGCCAGAATCTTGCGGGCAACGTCTGCAAGGCCGGTGAGCTGGCTTGCGCCGCCCGTCAGCACGACGCGCTTGCCGACGATCGGGCTGAAGCCCGAGCGCTGGATCCGGTCGCGGATCAATTCCATCGTTTCCTCGATACGGGCGCCGACGATGCGCGACACCAGCGCACGCGGCACCTGCGTCGGCAGATCACGCTCATCTTCGCCGATCGGCGGGATCGAGATCAGTTCGCGCTCGTCGGACGAATTCGCCATCGCCGAAGCGTGAACCACCTTGAGACGCTCGGCATCTTCGATGCGGGTCGAAAGGCCGCGGGCCAGATCGGTGGTCACGTGATGACCGCCAAGGCCGACGGCGTCGGTATGGACAAGCTTGCCTTCGGCGAAGACGGAAATCGTCGTCGTGCCGCCGCCCATGTCGATCGCCGCACAGCCAAGCTCGACTTCGTCATCGACAAGAGCAGCAAGACCGGAAGCGTAAGGCGTCGCGACGATGCCTTCGACGGAGAGATGCGCACGGTTGACGCTGAGCTCGAGGTTCTTGAGTGCAGCGCGCTCGGCGGTGACGACATGCATGTCGACGCCGAGCATGTCACCGTACATGGACAAGGGATCGCGGATACCGCGTTCGCCATCCAGCGAGAATCCGGTTGCCAGCGAATGGAGCACGGCGCGATCCTGCCGCAGCGACTGCTGGCAGGCTGCGGAAAGAACCTTCTTCAGGTCGTTGAGTTCGACTTCCTGACCGCCGAGATCGATCGTCGCCGTATAGACATCGCTACCGAGACGGCCGGCCGTCAGGTTGACGATCAGGCTTTCGACGGTGAGGCCAGCCATGCGCTCGGCGGCATCGACCGCGAGACGAATGACGCTTTCGAGCGCATCGAGATCGGCAATGACGCCGGTCTTGATACCGCGGGAACGCTGATGGCCAATGCCGATGATCTCGATGTCATGCGTGCGGCCCGGGAGAATCTCGCTCTCCTCACGCGGCGTCAGCCGGCCGATCATGCAGACGACCTTGGTCGATCCGATGTCGAGCACCGAAACGATATGCGACCGCTTCGACGAAAGCGGCTTCAGGCGCGGCAATCCGAAATGGGATGAACCGAACAAGCTCATATATTTTGCCCCGCCTTTTTCAAATCCTTCGTCCGCTGGTCGAGCACCACTTGCCGCCGGGCCATGGCCTCGGGGGTGAGCTGGATTGCGGTCCGATCTGCCAATCTGAGATCGACGGCTGCGATGTCGCGCGCCAGAAGATCCTGTTCCTTGTTGAGCTTCGACAGCGTCGCCAGCGCCTGATCGACATCGTCAGCCGGCAGCTTCACGACGACACCGTTGTCGAGATGCAGATCCCAACGGCGGCTGGAAACCCAGACATAGGCCTTCACCCGCGCCTTGATGTCGGGCCAGTTGGCGAATTCGCCTTCAAGCGCAACAGCAGCCGTCTCGGCGTCGCGGCCGACGACCAGCGGCAGGTTGGAAAACTTGTTGTCGCGCAGCGGCGCGATGACGCTGCCATTGCGCTCGATCAGCGAAAGCTCCTGGCCGTGCTGCCAGATCGCATAGGCCTGGCGCTCCTTGAGCTTCACCTCGATCGTCTTCGGATAGATCTTGCGAACTTCGGCGCTTTCGACCCAGGGAAGTTTGGCGATCTTCTGGCGCGCCGTATCGACGTCCAGAGCGACCAGCGAGGTCGTGCCGTCGAGACCGAGGAGATCGAGGATCTCGATTTCCGAGGTCGCCAGATTGCCAGACACTTTCACGTCTTCGATGGCAAAGCCTGCAGCCGTGGTCGTCGCCTGAGCGACAGCTTCCGTGTGACCGCCGAGCGACATGCCGTAGAGGCCGGTCGCAGCCAGAAACGCCAGAGCCGAAACAGTGCCGGTATGCGCAGGAATATAGATGCGGCCAGTGCCGAGGCTGACGAGAAAGCGAACGGCGCGGCGCAGCGGACGCGGCAGCACCATGCGGCTATCGCCTTCCGGGAAGGCAATATCGTCGCGATGGCTCGGGCGCCCCATCCTTTTGACCGTCAACGAGAACAAGAAGCGTCCTCCACCATCCAGCGCAGAAACTCACCAAAGGAATAACCGGCATAACCGGCCATTTCGGGCACCAGAGAGGTTGGAGTCATTCCCGGCTGAGTATTGACCTCGAGCCAGATGATTTCGCCATCTTCGGAGAAGCGATCGTCGTAGCGAAAGTCAGACCGGCTGACGCCACGGCAACCAATTGCTTGATGCGCCCTTAGTGCCAATGATTGTATTTTTTGGTAAATTTTCGGTGAAATTTTCGCCGGAATGACGTGTTTTGAACCGCCAGCCGCATACTTGGCGTCATAGTCATAAAAGTTGTGGCCCTGCGGCACCACTTCCGTGACACCCAGCGCCGTATCGCCCATCACGCCGCATGTCAGCTCTCGGCCATGGATATAGCGCTCGACGAGAACTTCTTCCCCATAGCGCCACTCCGAAGAACTGATCACCTGCGGCGGATGCGACTGATCCTCTTGCACGATCAGCACACCGAAGCTCGACCCCTCACGAACCGGCTTCACCACATAAGGCGGTTTCATCGGATGCTCGGCCGGAAAGGCGAAGCGGTTGATGACTTCGGATTGCGCCACCGGAATACCGGCAGCAGCAGCAACACCCTTCGCCTTGCTCTTGTCCATAGCGAGAGCCGAGGCAAGAACGCCGGAATGCGTGTAGGGAATTTCGAGATATTCGAGAATGCCCTGGATCGTGCCATCCTCGCCGAACGGGCCATGCAGAGCATTGAACGCGACATCCGGGCGGGCAGCAACGAGCTTGGCCGACACATCGCGGTCGACATCAATACGGGTCACCTGAAAACCTTCGGCTTCCAGCGCGTCGGCACATGCCTTCCCCGAAGACAGGCTTACCGGCCTCTCCGAGGAAAATCCGCCCATCAGGACAGCGACATGCTTGCGACTCATACGTACCCCCAAAATAACTTACGGCATGAATTCCGACGCTTGCGCGAGGCTTTCGCCCACCGAATCTTGCCCACTCAGGCTTGATGGCAGTTTGACAACAATATGGTTAACGAAGCGTTTACTTTTGTTAACCTGCCGCCTCCAGGCCGCCCAACAGCGCGGCAAACCTGTGCCGTTTCGACTCGAAATCAGTGGCTTGCACCGGCATCCGGAAGTTCGCTCGGAGGATGAAAAAACCCGCACAGACGAGCTGTGCGGGTTGGCATGCGCAGCGTGATTACGACGGCGCTTAGTCGTCTTTCTCAAGCAGTTTCCAGACCGTCCCGCCGAGCGCGCCACCCACGATCGGCGCCAGCCAGAAGAGCCAAAGTTGCTGCAGAGCCCAGCCGCCGGCAAAGAGCGCCTGCCCTGTCGAACGCGCCGGATTGACCGATGTGTTGGTAACCGGGATCGAGATCAGATGAATCAGCGTCAGTGCCAGGCCGATCGCCAGCGGCGCGAACCCGGCAGGCACGCGCCCATGCGTGGAGCCCAGGATGACGATCAGGAAGAACATCGTCAGCAGGACCTCGATGATTAGCGCCGACGTCAGCGAATAACCGCCCGGCGAATGCTCGCCATAACCGTTCGAGGCAAAGCCGCCGAGTTCGAAACCGGCTTTTCCGCTGGCAACCAGATAGAGAAGTGCCGCTGCCGCAACGGCACCGATGACCTGCACGATGATGTAGGGAATGACGCGGCCCGCCGGAAACCGCCCGGCAACCGCGAGACCCACGGAGACCGCCGGATTGAAATGTCCGCCGGAAATGCCGCCGACCGCATAGGCCATCGTCAGCACTGTCAGTCCGAATGCAAGGGCGACACCGGCAAAGCCAATTCCGAGCGCCGGAAATGCCGCCGCCAGCACAGCACTGCCGCATCCGCCGAAAACGAGCCAGAACGTACCCAAAAACTCTGCAATAAGATTTCTTTGCATGATTTCCCCTCCGAGGCTCTCAACCAGAGCGAGAACAGCAAGTCACCTCAAATCGAGTCTCGTCAATCTGGTAATTTTGCTAGAAACGCGGATTGGCCCGTCCGGAAACGCTCCCAACACCGGCCAGGGATTTCATCAGTTTATTGCTCATTTAGCGTTTGCTGAGACCGAAAATTGCGCTATGAGCCGATTGCCTCCCAAGGCAAACAGCAATCCTGATTGGAATGACAATGTCTGACGCGATATCTCCGGTATCGCCGACGCCCTCCTCATCGAACAAAGCGCAAGTCAATTCGCCGGCGCGTGTTCTGATCGCGAGCCTCGTCGGCACCACCATCGAATTCTTCGACTTCTACGTCTACGCCACAGCCGCCGTGCTGGTCTTCCCGCACCTCTTTTTCCCCACGAGCGATCCGGCGTCTGCGCAGCTGCAGTCCTTCGCCACCTTCTCGATCGCCTTCTTCGCCCGCCCGCTTGGCGGCATCCTTTTCGGCCATTTCGGTGACCGTATCGGCCGCAAGGCGACGCTCGTCGCAGCGCTGATGACCATGGGTCTGTCGACCGTGGCGATCGGCATGCTGCCGGGCTATGATTCGATCGGCATCGTCGCGCCTCTGCTTCTCGCGCTGTGCCGTTTCGGCCAGGGCCTCGGCCTCGGCGGAGAATGGGGCGGCGCCGTGCTGCTCGCCACCGAAAACGCCCCTCCCGGCAAGCGCAGCTGGTACGCGATGTTCCCGCAGCTCGGCGCGCCGATCGGCTTCATCCTCTCGTCCGGCTTCTTCCTGATCCTGACCGAGACGATGACCAACGAGGACTTCCTGGCTTTCGGCTGGCGCATTCCCTTCGTCGCCAGCCTGGCACTCGTCGCCGTCGGCCTCTATGTCCGCCTGAAGATCGCCGAAACGCCGGAGTTCCAGAAGGCCGTCGAGAAGCACGAGCGCGTCGCCGTTCCGGTTGCCGTCGTCTTCCGCAAGCATTTCCGCAGCCTGGTTCTCGGCACCTTCATCGCCGTCGCCACCTTCGTGCTATTCTACCTGATGACGGTCTTCACGCTGTCCTGGGGCACGTCGAAGCTCGGCTATTCGCGTGAGCAGTTCCTGGTCATCCAGCTCGTCGGCGTCGTGTTCTTCGGCCTGACGATCCCGATCTCCGGCCTGCTTTCGGACCGCTACTCGCGCCGCCTGATTCTGATCCTGGTGACGATCGGCATCGCGATCTTCGGCTTCTTCTACGCCTCGCTGCTGACTGCAGGCCTGACGGGCGCCTTCCTGTGCTCGATCATCGGCCTCGCGCTGATGGGCTTCACCTATGGTCCGATCGGTGCAGCACTTGCAGCCCCCTTCCCGACCACGGTGCGCTATACCGGCGCCTCGATGACCTTCAACCTCGGCGGCATCTTCGGCGCCTCGCTGGCGCCTAACATCGCCAGCTGGCTGGCAACGACCTACGACCTCTCCTATGTCGGCTATTATCTTTCCGGCGCAGCAGTGATCTCGCTGGTCTGCATCCTGCTGTCAGGCCGCGAAGAAGTCTGAGGACTTCGGGTTCAATCGATCCAAGGCCGCGGCGGAGACGCCGCGGCCTTTTTTGATTCTTGTCTGTTAACGGCTTGCTCCTACTCTTCCATTTCAGAGAGACGGGAGACCACGATGCTGACAAGACGATCGCTGTTGACACAGGGCCTCGGCGCCGGAATGGCCCTTTCGCTGCCGTCGTTGACACGCGCCGCCGTCCCCGACGTCAACGTCACCTTCCTCGTCATCAACGACGTCCATGCCTGCCGCATCGGCGATGGGCTCAGCCCCAATTGCCAGCAGGAAGGCAAGACCGACGCCAATCTGCTGCGCCATATCCTGGCGCTCAACAACATCCATCACCAGACATGGCCCGAGCAGATCGCTGGAAAGCCGAGCGGCCTCAGCGTTGCCGGCCAGACGATTGCCCGGCCTCAAGGCATCATCGTCTGCGGCGACGTCACCGACGATGGCGGCGGCCAGATGGCGGAGTTTGCCGAGGGATCACAGCTCCTGCAGTTCTCGCACCGCTACCAGGAGGGCCGCGGCCCTGACCATGTGCATTTCCCTGTCTATGTCGGCCTCGGCAATCACGATCTCGATCAGGACGGCCGCCCGCCGCAGGTCGACTGGTATCGCGACGAACTGCGCGACTACGTGCAGATGAACCACAAGCCGAGCGTCTTCTTCAAACCGGCCGTCCCCGTCGATAATTACGACGAAGCCTCCGACAATTACTCCTGGAACTGGGGCGGGTTGCATCTGATCCAGGCGCAGCGCTATGGCGGCGATAACAGCAAGGGAACCGCCAGCAGCCTCGACTGGATGAAACAGGACCTGAAGACCTATGCGTCCGACGGGCGCCCTGTGGTGATCTTCCAGCACTACGGCTGGGATCATTTCTCCACCGAACGCTGGGATCCGGCCAAGAGCACCTTCGACGACACTGGCACCGGAACGCCGCATTGGTGGGATGAATCAGAACGTCAGGATCTGCTTGCAACCCTCAGCGGCTACAACGTAATCGGCATCTTCCACGGCCACGAACACGACACGGCGATGGCCTACAAGGTCAACGGTATCGACGTCTTCAAGGCCAAGGCCGCCTTCATGGGCGGCTTCACGCTGGTGCGCGTTGCCAACGGCCGCATGGACGTGGCGATCGGCGAAGCCGCAGACGACAAAGGCGGCGTCATCTTCGACACCGCCTTCAGCAAAGCTCTTCGATAGGAAGCAATCAGTCGCTGGTCACGCCCTGGAACGGGCGGACTTCGCGGCCCGGCATGAACACGCCGAGACGCTTGATTTCCCATTCCAGCTTGACGCCGGAATTTTCGAACACTTCGCGGCGAACCTGTTCACCAAGATATTCCAGATCGTAGCCGGTAGCCTGGCCCATGTTGATCATGAAGTTGCAATGCAGCGACGACATCTGCGCGCCGCCGATGACCAGACCGCGGCAGCCCGCTTCATCGATCAGCTTCCAGGCCGAATGTCCCTCGGGGTTCTTGAAGGTCGAGCCGCCGGTCTTCTCGCGGATCGGCTGCACCGTCTCGCGATGGTTGCGCACGGCATCCATGTCGGCGCGGATCTTGGCGCGGTCTTCCGCATAGCCTTCGAACAACACCGAGGTGAAGATCAGATCGGATGCAGCAGCGGAATGACGGTAGGAATAACCCATCTCGGCATTCGAGAGCACGACCTTGTTGCCCTTGCGGTCGATCGCCGTCAGTTCGACGAGCCGCTCGCGGGTCTCGCCGCCATTGGCGCCGGCATTCATGCGTGCCGCGCCACCGATGCTACCGGGAATGCCGTAGTAGAAATGGAAGCCACCGATACCATTGTCCATCGCCATGGCCGCAACGTGCTTGTCCGGGCAGATCGCACCGGCGCGGATGCGGTTTTCACCGGCAATCTCCAGCCCGCCGAAGCCCTTGGCCGACAGGCGCAGAACCACACCCGGAATGCCGCCGTCGCGCACCAGAAGGTTGGAGCCGACACCGACAACGGTGACAGGCACGTCCTCAGGCAGAAGCTTCATGAAAGCGATGAGATCGTCTTCGTCATGCGGCTGGAACATCAGCTCGGCGAGGCCGCCGGCACGGAACCAGGTCACGCGGTCCATGGGGGCATCCGGCGTGATACGGCCGCGGATGTCCTTGACGCCTTCTCCGAGAGTTTCGAGAAGCTTTTCCCCATTTACCTGTTTCATGCCGACTTTCCCGAAAGGCCTTCCAGTTGTTTTGGCAGGGCCGCTGCCCAGTAGGTGATACTTCCAGCCCCCAAGAGAACCACAAAGTCGCCCGGCTTTGCAATCTCTCCAACCATCTCCGGTAGTACGTCTTGCGACGGAAGATAGCGTGCGTCGCGATGGCCGCCAGCCTTGATGCGCGAGACCAGCGTCTCGGAATCGGCGCCCTCGATCGGGTCCTCACCGGCGGCATAGACAGGCGCCAGGAAGATGCTGTCGGCATCGTTGAAGCAGTTGGCGAACTCTTCGAAGAGGCTCGAAAGGCGCGAATAACGGTGCGGCTGATGAACGGCGATGACGCGGCCCTTGCAGGCCTCGCGCGCGGCCCTGAGCACAGCCTTGATCTCGACCGGGTGGTGACCGTAATCGTCGAACACCTGCACGCCGTTCCATTCGCCGGTCAGCGTAAAGCGCCGCTTGACGCCGCTGAAGGACGCGAGGCCCTTGGCGATGTCCTCGTTGGAAATGCCGAGGCGGTTGGCAACGGCAATCGCAGCTGTCGCATTGGAAATGTTGTGACGGCCAGGCATCGGCATGACGAGATTGTCGAGCTTGAAGACCTTGCCCGTGCGGCGGCGGCGGATCTCGACGTCGAAGATCGAGCGCGGCCCGTCGATACGCACATTGGTGAAGCGCACGTCGGCTTGCGGATTCTCGCCGTAAGTCACGACCTTGCGGTCCTCGATACGGCCGACCAGCGCCTGCACTTCGGGATGATCGAGGCACATGACGCCAAAGCCGTAGAACGGCACGTTCTCGACGAACTGCCGGAACGCAGCGCGCACGGCATCGAAATTGCCGTAGTGGTCGAGATGTTCAGGATCGATATTGGTGACGACGGCAACGTCGGCAGGCAGCTTCAGGAAGGTACCGTCGGACTCGTCGGCCTCGACCACCATCCACTCGCCCTCGCCCATGCGGGCGTTGGTGCCATAGGCATTGATGATGCCGCCATTGATGACGGTCGGATCGAGCCCGCCGGCCTCGAGCAGCGTCGCCACCAGCGAGGTGGTGGTCGTCTTGCCGTGCGTGCCGCCGATGGCGATCGCATTGCGGAAGCGCATGAGCTCGGCGAGCATTTCGGCGCGGCGAACGACGGGCAGCAGCTTTTCGCGCGCCGCGATCAGTTCCGGATTGCTCTTCTTGATCGCCGTGGAAACGACGACGACTTCGGCATCACCGAGGTTTTCGGCCTTGTGACCAACGAAGACCTCAATGCCCTTTTCGCGCAGACGCTGAACGTTTGCACTGTCGGACTGATCGGATCCCTGGACCTTGTGGCCGAGATTGTGCAGCACTTCGGCAATGCCGCTCATGCCGATGCCGCCGATGCCGATGAAATGGACGAGGCCTATAGCCTTCGGCAGTTTCATGACTGTGCCCCCTTGAACTCTGCAATTGTACGTCCGGCGGCAATAGCCTCTACCATGCCGGCAAGCAAGTTCGCAGCATCCGGTTTCCCGGTCTGCTTTGCCGCCGCCGCCATGCGCGCCAGCTTTTCCGGGTCGTTCATCGCATGCGTCAGGATCGCGGCGATCTTCTCGGAGGAAAGCTCCGCCTGGACGATGACCTTTGCGCCACCGGTCGCGGCAAGTGCTGCGGCATTCGCCGCCTGGTCATGATCCAGCGCATGCGGATAGGGCACGAGAACGGCAGGACGGCCGATGACCGCGATCTCCGAAACCGTCGAGGCGCCCGAACGGCAGATGACGAGATGCGCTTTTGCGAGACGTTCGGCCATATCGGTGAAGAACGGCGCGATATCCGCCCCCATCTTCAGCTTCGCGACGCAGCCGCCGACCATCTCCATATCCTCGGGCCGCACCTGCTGGGTGATCCGCAGCCGCGCCCGGAGATCGTCATCGAGCAGACTGATCGCCGTCGGCATCGCCTTGGAGAAATATTGCGCGCCCTGGCTGCCGCCGAACACAACGAGATTGAACGGCTCGCCCGGATGCGACGGCGCATAGGGAACCTTGGCGGCCTCGATGATCGCCGGGCGAACCGGATTGCCTGTCGTCACCGTCTTTTCGGGATAGACGCCGCCATTCTCCGGCAGGAAGCCACCGGCGATCGCCTGGACACGCGCCGCCAGCGCCTTGTTGGCGCGACCCATCACCGCGTTCTGTTCGTGGATCATGGCGGGCACGCCGAGGCGCGTTGCGGCCAGCAGCGGCGGCACGGTCGGATAGCCGCCGAAACCGACGACAACGGCAGGCTTCAGGCGCTGGATCAGCTTCTTCGCCGCCCGCATGCCACTCCACAGCGTCCACAGCGAACGGGCGACCGCGATCGGGTTCTTCGAACCGATCGTCGCAGACGGCACGACATGGATCTGCTCGGCCGGGAACTTGCCGGCATAGCGCTCGGCGCGGCTGTCGGTGACCAGATGAACGGAATAACCGCGGGCCTTCAGCTCATAGGCCAAGGCTTCCGCGGGAAAGACGTGGCCGCCGGTTCCCCCGGCGGCAAGAAGGACGATGCCTTGACTCATAGTTCTTTTACTCCGCCGGCATTCCGTGCGGCACGCGGAAGAGGCTCCGCTCCTGCGCACGTTTTTCCGGGCGATGGCGCGTCAGCGCGAGAATGAAACCGGCGGTGACGCAGATCGCCACCATCGACGAACCGCCGTAGGAAATCAGCGGCAGCGTCATGCCCTTTGCCGGCAGCAGTTCGAGATTGACGCCGATATTGATGATCGACTGGATGCCCATCTGCAGCACGAGGCCGGCAACGGCAAACCGGTTGAAATCGTTCTTCTCCTTATATGCGTGCGACAGCCCCCTCAAGACAAGGGCCGTGAACAGCGCAACAAGGGCGATGCAGAAGATGATGCCGAACTCTTCGGCGGCGACCGAGAAGATGAAGTCGGTATGGGCGTCCGGAATGATCCGCTTGACGATGCCCTCGCCCGGCCCCTGGCCGAACCAGTCGCCGCGAATGATCGCCTCGCGGGCGGTATCGATCTGGAACGTGTCGCCCTCGCCGGTCATGAACTTGTCTATTCGTCCCGCCACGTGCGGGAACACATAATAGGCCGAGACAAGGCCGCCCGCCCCGCCGACGCCGAGCACGATGATCCACAGCCACGGCATTCCCGCCATGAAGAACATGCCGCCCCAGACAGCAGTCGTCAGGATCGTCTGGCCAAGGTCGGGCTGGGCCACCAGCAGCGAGGCGACCATGCCGAACAGGATGATGGCGAAGAGATTGCCCGGGATCTCAGGCTGGCGCGCATGCTCGGCAAACAGCCAGGCGCAGACGACCACGAATGCCGGCTTCATGAATTCCGACGGCTGGATCGAGATGCCGGCCAGCGTCACCCAGCGCCTGGAGCCCTTGACCTCGACACCGAAAAACAGCGCCAGCAGCATCATCGCGATCGCGACGATCAAAAGCAGGATCGCCGTGCGCCTCACCTGGCGCGGCGTCAGGAACGACAGCCCGATCATGACCATCAGCGACGGGATCATGAAGGCCGCGTGGCGCTTGACGAAATGGAAGGGCTCAAGCCCGATGCGCTCCGCCACCGCGGGCGATGCGGCAAACGACAGCATGAAGCCGATGCCCATCAGGAAGACGAACATCGCCAGGAAAAAGCGGTCGATGGTCCAAAACCAATCGGCCAGAGGCCCACGTTCCGCACGGCTTACCATGTCATTTATCTCCTGTTGCCGAACCGATCAGCATGGTGATTCCGTCGAGCGCTGCCACATGGCTGACAAATGCATCGCCCCTGACTTCAAAGTTCTTATATTGGTCGAAGCTTGCGCAAGCCGGGGATAACATCACCGCGACAGGGCCAGTTTCATCTTTTTCCGCATCGGCAGCCGCATGCGCGACGGCGCGTTCCAGCGTGCCCGATATCTCGTAGGGAACGGCCTCGCCAAGCGTTGCCGCAAACTCCGCTGCCGCCTCGCCGATCAGATAGGCCTTGGCGATGCGCGGAAAGAACGGCGCAAGCGTCGTGATGCCACCGGATTTCGGCAGGCCGCCGGCGATCCAATAGATCCGGTCGTAGCTCGATAGTGCCGGTGCCGCCGCATCCGCATTGGTCGCCTTCGAATCGTTGACGAAGACGGCATTGCCGCGCTTGCCGACCGGCTGCATGCGATGCTTGAGGCCGGGGAACGAGGCAAGCCCCGCACGGATCTCATCGGCAGAGACGCCGACAGCAAGGCAGGCCGCGACGGCTGCCGCCGCATTCTGCGCGTTGTGGCTGCCGCGCAGCGTCTGGATGCCGTCGAGATCGGCCAGCGGAAGCGCCGCGCCATTGGTTGCGTGAATGAGTTTCGTACCCTCGGCATAGATGCCGTCGGCCAGCGGATGACGGCGCGAAATGCGCACCACCTTGGTGCCCGCCCGCTCGACGCGGTCGGCGATCATCTCGCAATGGCTGTCATCCACACCGACGATCGCCGTATCGCTGCCCGCCACCAGCCGCTCCTTGACGTCGGCATAGTGCTGCATCGTTCCGTGGCGATCGAGATGGTCGGGCGTCAGGTTGAGCAGGATACCGGCTGACGGGTTCAGCGTCGGTGCCAGATCGATCTGGTAGGACGAGCATTCGACGACGTAGAAACGCTGGGCTTTCGGCGGGTCGAGGGTCAGCACCGCGGTACCGATATTGCCGCCGAGCTGCGTGTCGCGGCCTGATGACTTCAGGATATGGGCGATCAGCGCCGTGGTGGTCGATTTGCCGTTAGTGCCGGTGATGGCGATGAACGGGCAATCCGGCGCATGCGCCCGGCGCTCGCGGACGAAGAGCTCGACGTCACCGACGATGTCGACACCGGCGCCACGCGCCAGATCGACGGTCCAGTGCGGCTTCGGATGGGTCAGCGGCACGCCGGGAGAGAGCACGAAAAGCGATTGCGACGCCCAGTCGATGCTACGCAGGTCCGCCGTGGCAATCCCCTCGGCGCCGGCTTTTGCAACGCTGTCAGGATTGTCGTCCCAGGCAATGACATCAGCCCCGCCCGCGACCAGCGCCCGCGCCGTCGCAAGGCCGGACCCGCCGAGCCCGAAGAGCGCGACCTTTTTGCCAGCAAGTGTGGTGACCGGGATCATCGTCCGCTTACCGCAGCTTGAGGGTCGAGAGGCCGAGCATCGCAAGGCCGACCGCGACGATCCAGAAACGGATGACGACCTGGCTTTCCGTCCAGCCCTTCTTCTCGAAATGGTGGTGGATCGGCGCCATCAGGAAGACGCGCCGTCCGGTCATCTTGAAAAAGCCGACCTGGATGATGACAGACAGCGTTTCCATGACGAACAGACCGCCGATGATCGCCATGACGATCTCGTGCTTGGTGGCAACGGCAACGGTGCCGATCGTGCCGCCGAGCGCCAGCGAAC
Organism: Rhizobium sp. 01L410; assembly: GCF_056400165.1. Classification (NCBI taxonomy): domain Bacteria; kingdom Pseudomonadati; phylum Pseudomonadota; class Alphaproteobacteria; order Hyphomicrobiales; family Rhizobiaceae; genus Rhizobium; species Rhizobium sp. 01L410. The sequence continues at coordinate 65,586 of NZ_JBFTST010000002.1, read as the reverse complement.
CGGTATCGCCCATGAAGATTGCGGCGGGCGGCGCGTTGAACCAGAGGAAGCCGAGACCGGCGCCGATGACGGCGCCGAGAACCACAGCGAGCTCGCCGGTGCCGGGCACGAAATTGATCTGCAGATAGCCCGCGAACACCGCGTTACCGGCGAGATAGGAGATGATGCCGAAGGAGGCGGCTGCGATCATTACAGGCACGATCGCCAGACCGTCGAGACCATCGGTCAGGTTCACGGCATTGCCCGCAGCAACGATGACGAAACCGCCGAAGACCACGAACATGATCCCGAGATTGATCAGGAAATCTTTGAAGAACGGAAATGCGACTGACGAACCGAAGGTCGAGCCTGCAGGACCCGACGCCAGCGACGTGCGCATCATGAAATAGACGGCAATGCCGGCGATGATGAATTCGATGCCGAGGCGGGCCTTACCGGAAAAGCCCTTGTCGCTCTGCTTCGTCACCTTGAGATAGTCGTCATAGAAGCCGATCGCGCCGAAGCCGAGCGTCACCAGCAGCGTCGCCACGACATAGACGTTCGAAAGGTCGGCCCAGAGCAGCGATGCCCCGACGATGCCCGCCAGGATCATCAGACCGCCCATGGTCGGCGTCCCGGCCTTCTTGAAATGCGTCTGCGGCCCGTCTGCACGGATCGGCTGACCCTTGCCCTGGCGGATGCGCAGCGAACGGATGATCACCGGCCCGAACAGGAAGACGATCAGTGCGGAGGTAAAGAGGGAGGCCCCTGTGCGGAAGGTAATGTATCTGAACAGGTTCAGAAATTTAAAATGTTCCGACAGTTCGACTAGCCAAATCAGCATTCAGGGCCCCTTGTTTACCCGGTCAAATCTCGCGCTGCGTGTCCGCAAATGGCGCAAACTTGTCAAGGAGCGCGGCAACGATCTTGCCGAAACCTATCCCCAATGACGATTTGACCATCAAGACATCGCCCGGCTCGACCGAGTTCAGTACATAATCTTTGAGTTCTGCCGTCGTCTCGCGATACTCGACGGCGACACTGTCAGGAAGCGATTCCCTCAGCGCCTGCATATCCTTGCCTGCCAGCCAAACATGTTCGATACCGGCCGCCAGAAGCGGACCGGCCAGATCGGCATGCACCCGTTCGGCAAATTCCCCCATCTCCAGCATGTCGCCGAGAACGGCGATCCGGCGTCCGTAGCCCGAGGGTACGGCAGCCGCGAGCAGCGCGATCGCCGCGCGCATCGAGGCCGGATTGGCATTGTAGCTTTCGTCGATCAGCGTCAGGCTGCCTGCGCCGAGCCGCAGCTTGTGGCGCTGCCCCCTGCCCTTTTCGGGCTGCAGGCTCGCCAGTGCATCGATCGCCTTGTCGAGATCGGCACCGACGAGCGTCACGACGCCGAGGGCGGCAAGCGCATTTTCGGCAATGTGTCGGCCGGGCGCACCGATCGCCACTTCCAGCGTATCGCCGTCGATCGTCAGCCACAGCGCCGAGCTCTCGTCCGAGCCGTTGAATTCGGCGAGACGGTACTCGGCCTTGGCGTGCTGGCCGAAGGAATGGATGTTGCTGATCCCAAGCGCCTGCGCCGTGCGCTCCAGGAAATTATACTGGTCGTTGTCGCGGTTGAGAACGACATGACCGCCGGGCACCAGACCTTCGAAGATCTCGGCCTTGGCGGTGGCGATTTCCTTGATGCTCTTGAAGTTGCCGAGATGCGCCGGTGCGATCGTGGTGATGACGGCGACATGCGGGCGGATCATCTGCACCAGCGGACGGATTTCGCCCGGGTGGTTCATGCCGACTTCGAACACGCCGAAATGCGTGTCGAGCGGCATGCGCGCCAAAGTCAGCGGCACGCCCCAGTGATTGTTGAAGGACGCCACCGACGCATGCACCTTGCCGGATGGCGACAGCACATGGCGCAGCATTTCCTTGGTCGTCGTCTTGCCGACCGAACCGGTGACGGCGATGATCTGCGCCCGCGACCGCTGGCGCGATGCGACGGCGAGACGCTCGAGCGCCGCCAGCACATCCTCGACGACGATCATCGGCACTGTCAGACGGCCGAGACCCGCAAGCCGCGCCTCACTGACGACAAGCAGCGACGCGCCATTGGCCATCGCCATCGAGGCGTAGTCGTGACCGTCGACGCGATCGCCCTTGATGGCGAAGAAGGCTTCGCCTGAAGCAATCGAGCGGCTGTCGATGGAAATGCCTGTTATGCCCTGGGGAAGCGTCCCGAAAGGACGCCCCGCCATGGCGGCAATCATGTCTTCAGTGGTCCAAAGCCAGTTCAAGGTTTCGCCTCCTCCAAGGCTTCACGCACTTCGGCGTGGTCGGAGAAAGGCAGCGTCACACTCCCGATGGTCTGCCCCTCTTCATGCCCCTTGCCCGCAACGATCAGCGTGTCGCCAGCCTTCAGCATCGCTACCGCCTTGCTGATCGCCAGCGAGCGGTCGGCGATCTCGGTGGCGCAGGTCGCGGCCGCCATGATCTCGGCGCGGATCGTCGCCGCGTCTTCCGAGCGCGGATTGTCGTCGGTGACGATCACCACATCGGCCAGACGGCAGGCGATCTCGCCCATGATCGGCCGCTTGCCCTTGTCGCGGTCGCCGCCGCAGCCGAACACCACGACGACACGGCCGGTGGTGAACGGGCGGACGGAATTCAGAACGTTTTCAAGCGCATCCGGCTTGTGGGCGTAATCGACATAGGCGAGCGCGCCATCGTGGGTATGGCCAACCAGCTCCAGACGCCCGGAAGCGCCCTGCAGCTTTTCGAGAGCCGCCATCGCCACCTTGGCCGGCACGCCCGTCGACATCGCAAGACCCGCGGCAACCAGCGCATTAGCAATCTGGAAATCGCCGGCCAACGGAATATCGACCTCGAAGATCTCACCGCCGACATGCACTTCGGCCACCTGCTTGTGACGGAAATGCTCGACGCGCTTCAGGGTAAGGTAATCGCCCTTTCGGCCGACAGTGCGGACGTCGTGACCGGCATCGGTCGCCGCCTTGATCGCCTGCGCCGACCAGGCATCGTCGGCGAAAATGATCGCCGGCGCGCCCTTCGGCAGCAGCGTATCGAACAGCCGCATCTTGGCAGCCATGTAATCCTCGATCGTCGGATGATAATCCATGTGATCGCGGCCGAGATTGGTGAAAGCGGCGGCGGAAAGCTTCACGCCGTCGAGACGGCTCTGGTCGAGACCGTGGCTTGAGGCTTCCATCGAGGCATGGGTGACGCCTTCATCGGCGAGTTCCGCCAGCAGCTTGTGCAGCGAAACCGGATCCGGCGTCGTCAGCGAACCGTAATCGTTGCGCGTGGGCGAGACGACGCCCGTCGTGCCGATCATCGCCGCTGGGTGACCGGCATGCGCCCAGATCTGGCGCGTGAAGGAGGCGACGGAGGTCTTCCCCGCAGTGCCTGTCACGGCAACCATGGTAGCGGGCTGCTTGCCGTAGAAATTGGCGGCAGCCAGCGACAGGAAGCGGCGCGGTTCCTTGACGGCGAGAACGGGAATGGAGGCTTCGACCGGCTGCGAGGTGATGGCGACGGCGGCACCGTTCTTCGCCGCATCGGCGATGAAGCTCGCACCGTCGGCCTTGGTGCCAGCGACGGCGACGAAGGCCGCGCCGTGCCCGGCCTTGCGGCTGTCAGCCGTGAGGCCCGATATCTCCAGCGCGCCCACCGGTCCGTCGAGTTGATCCTTGATTTCCGGAAATGCGCTTCCGGCAATGTCCCGCAGTTTCATCGAACGTCTTTTCTCTCTGGCGCCGTTCACCCCACGCGAATCGGCGCCGTATTCATTCAGACTCAATAAGACACCAACAAGGCCGATCCGTCTTCGCCGAATTGCGGCTCGACGCCGAGAATGGGGGCAGCGCGGCGGATAATGTTCTTGACCATCGGCGCGGCGGTGTAGGCCGCGATGTTCTGGCCCTTCTCGCCGTTATGCGGCTCGTCGCAGAAGGTCAGCACCACATAACGTGGATTGTCGATCGGGAAGGCCGCCAGGAAGGCGTTGAAATTGAGGTTATGGGCGTATCGGCCATTGACGACCTTGTCGGCCGTCCCCGTCTTGCCGCCGACATTGAAGCCCGCCACATCGGCGTTACGGCCCGAGCCCTTCAGGCCATTCAGCTTGAAGAGATAGCGGATCGCGTCGCTGGTGCTTTTCTTGACGACGACTTCGGCGGTTTCGTCAGCCTGCTCGCGGGTACGCGGCAGGAAGGTCGGCTCGATCAGCTTGCCGCCGTTGACGAGCGCCGCACCGGCAACCGCCGTCTGCATCGGCGTCGTCGAGACGCCGTGGCCGAAGGAGATCGTGATCGAGTTGATCTTCTTCCAGACCTTTGGCTGGCTCGGCATCTTGACTTCGGGAAGCTCGGTCTTCATCCGCGTCAGCAGGCCGAAGCGCGTCAGGTAATCCTTCTGCATCTCCATGCCGACGATATCGATCATCTTCGCCGTACCGATATTCGACGAATATTCGAAGATTTCAGGCACGGTCAGCCAGCGGCGCTGGCCGTGAAAGTCGTTGATGGTGAACCCCCCGATGCGGATCGGGCGGCTGGCATCGAAGCTGTCGTTGATGCTGACCTTGCCGCTGTCGAGCGCCATGGCCGTCGAGAATGTCTTGAAGGTCGAGCCCATTTCGAACGTGCCGTTCGACATGCGGTTCAGCCAGCCTTCCTTGGCGCCCTCTTCCGGATTGTTCGGATCGAAATCGGGCGCGGAGGCCATGCCGAGCACTTCGCCGGTATGGATGTCGAGGACGACGGCACCGGCACCCTTGGCTTCATAATTGGTGACGGCGCTGGTGACGACGTCGCGAACAATGTTCTGGACACGGATATCGATCGACAGCTTCACCGGCTCGAGCGGCTGGTCGCTGGTCATGCCGACGGAGGCGAGATCGGCGAGGCCCTGGTCGTCGATATATTTCTCCATGCCGGAGACGCCGCGGTTGTCGATGTTGACGTAACCGAGAATGTGAGAAGCGGTCGGGCCACCCGGATAGAAGCGGCGCTTTTCCGGACGGAAGCCGATGCCGGGAATGCCGAGCGCCAGGATCTGGCTCTGCTGCTTCGGCGTCAGCTGACGGCGCAGCCAGGCGAAGTGCGAGGTCTTTACCGACAGTTTCTTGTAGGTGCCCTTGGCGTCGAGATCGGGCAGCACGGTCGCCAGCTTCTCGATCGCTTCGTCAACGTCGACAATCTTGTTCGGCTCGGCAAACAGCGAGACGGTGCGGATGTCGGTCGCCAGCACCTCGCCGTTGCGGTCGAGAATATCGGGGCGCGATGCCATGAGACGATCGGGCGGCAGGATCGAGGAAACGATCTCCTGATCCTTCATCGCATACTCGACCAGACGGCCACCGATGACGCCGTAGAGCGCCGTGAAGCCCAAGATCAGCAGGCCGACGCGGCTTTTCGCCTGGCCGGCCTTTTTCTTGCGCGAACCTTCCAGCGGAATGCTGCCCGACGGACCGCCGAAGCGGTTATAAACGCCGGACGAGAAATGCGCCTGGCTCTTCAACACCATGATGCGGGAGAGAAACGACATGGCCTACTCCACCGATCCGGTTGCGATCTGATCCGTATCGTCCTCAGGCTCTTCGACCCGCGGCACCGGCTTCGGCGTTACCTTTGCGGCAACCTTGGCACCGGCGGCAGGCTTTGCGGCGGACGCCACAGCACCCGTCGCATGCTTCTGGTCCGCCTTGGCCTCGGTCACATCCGGAACCGGAACCTCCGCCTTCAGCATCGGCAGTTCGCGGGCATGAACGAGAGCGGTGGAATCGGTCGGCTGCAGCTTGAGTTCGTCATTATAGGTGTTGACGAGGCGCTCCAGCCGGTTCGGCTGCGATTGCAGCGCCCAGTCGGCCTTCAACAGCTCGATCGTATCCTTCTCGAGCTTGATCTCGGATTCGAGGCGGTGAACCTCCTCGAGTTTCAGCTCGGCGCGATGCTTGATCGTGTATGTCACGGCCGCCGCGGCCGTCATCACACCAATCAAGACGAAGTCGAACGTTCTCAGCACATCAACCCCCAAGTTTTCCGAGACTGGCCAGACTAGGCAGACCGAAGATGGACATGTCCGCCGCTTCGGCCGGAGCCGATGTGCGCTCCCCAGCGCGCAGTTTGGCGGAACGTGCCCGTGGATTCACTTCGGCTTCCGCCTGACTGGCAGCAACCATAGACTTCCCGACTGCAGTAAAGGTCGCGGCGCGCTCGTGCGCCACCGGCAGGTGACGCGAGCCCGAGGCCTTGCCTGCGCGGTCGGAGAAGAATTTCTTGACGATCCGGTCTTCCAGCGAATGGAAGGTGACGACGACGAGCCGCCCGCCGGGCTTCAGCGCCCGCTCGGCGGCAAACAGCGCCTGCGCCAGCTCGCCAAGCTCGTCATTGACGAAGATGCGCAGCGCCTGGAACACCTGCGTTGCCGGATGGATCTTGTCCTTCATCTTGCGCGGCGTCACCAGCTCGATGAGACCGGCAAGATCGCGGGTCGTTTCGAACAGCTTTTCGGCGCGGCGCTTTTCGATCGCGTGCGCGATGCGCGGCGCCTGATCTTCTTCGCCGAGGAAATGGAAGATGCGGATGAGTTCGGCGACCTTGGCGCGATTGACGACATCGGCAGCGGAAACCCCGACAGCCGACATGCGCATGTCGAGCGGACCGTTCTTCGAGAACGAAAAGCCGCGCTCCGCCTCGTCGATCTGCATCGAGGAGACACCGATATCGAGCACGACACCGTCGAGACCCGCATCAGGCGCATGATCGGCAAGATGGGAAAATTGCGAATGAACGAGCCGCAGATGACCGGCATGGTCCGCGACCAGCGCCTGACCGGCAGCGATTGCCGTCGGATCGCGATCGAGCGCGATCACATTGGCGCCAGCCGAAAGGATTGCCGACGTATAGCCGCCAGCCCCGAACGTGCCATCGAGAACGATCTTGCCGGATGAAGGTGCAAGCGCATCAAGGACTTCGCGCAGAAGAACCGGAATGTGACGAACCGGTCCGCCACTGGCATCAGAAGAATCTCCGCCAGGATTCGTCACCATTCCGCGCCCTCGCTTGCTCAGGAGCGCTTGCCCGCCAGCGCGCGCTCCCCTCGTGCCTGAAGCTGGGCCGCCTGAAATGCCTGCGGCTGCCACAGCTGAAAATGATCTGCCCGACCAACGAAAGTCACTTCGTCCGAGATCCCCGTGAAATCCCGCATGAAATCCGTGACCATCAAACGCCCCTCGGCGTCGAGCTTCATGAAGACCCCGCCCCCATGAATGAGAAGCGACATCTCGTTCGCAACCGGCGAAAACGGATCCTCCGCAGCAATCTGCCGTTCGAACCTTTCGAGAAGATCCGGACCGCCGACGCTGATCGCCGGAAACACAAAATCCTGGAAGCAATACAGCTCCTGGATATTGCGCTGCGCCAGCACGGAACGAAACACCGCCGGCACGGAAACCCTGCCCTTGGAATCGATCCTGTTGGTCGCATTTGAGAGGAAGCGGCTCATGACACGAAACATCCGTTCCCGAAAGAGCCCGGACAGAAACAACGCGCCCAAAACTCCCAAAATCAGACACAGCTTCGCTAGCCGGATGAATGGAATTCCATCCGGCGCTTCCGGAACGGAAGGCGCCTTGGCTTTGCGATTGATGGGCAGATGATTGCCCTTGTGCAGTGCTCTTATGGGATACCATGGGACCATATGGGCGTCAATGGGAAACGCCCTTCTCGCGATGAGCGCAGTATCGAAAATTTATAAGCTGTTAAGTTTAACAAAGGGTTAGGATCGGCATTTTCCGGCACCCGGAAAAGCATCCGTAAGAAAATGGAAATATAGACTGGAGGCCCGATTTCGCTCCGCGAAAATCAGGCGATAACAACACCTTCGGCTTTTGCGCCGAATGTGCTGAGAGACAGAAAGTGTAATCGCCAGTTGGCCTGTAAGCCGGGTTCTGTATGGCTCCGGTTTGACCCGGAACGTGGCAGCCATTCCTCTGGGACGGCGTTTGCACGCCGCCTCTCGCAACCCACCCGGATGACTGGCCTGGAAACCGGCCGGAAGGCTTGCGCCAACCACGTCATCCCTATTCGGTCTTGCTCCCGGTGGGGTTTACCTTGCCATCGCCGTTGCCGGAGACGCGGTGGGCTCTTACCCCACCCTTTCACCCTTACCTGCGCAAGCGCAGGCGGTTTGCTTTCTGTGGCACTTTCCCTGAGGTCGCCCTCGCCGGACGTTATCCGGCACCGTATTTCCGTGGAGCCCGGACTTTCCTCACCTTACCACCTTTCGGCATTGTAAAGCGCGGCTGCCCGGCCAACTGGCAGCGCTCCCTTAGCGGAGCCGTCAGCGAATTGCCACAGCAAATATCGCCGCCAGTTACCGGAAAGACGGTTTGAAATCCGTCCGATAGCCCTGAGGAGCAATCTGGCCGGTCAGCAACAGCTCCGCCCCGAGCCGCCCTATCTCGTCCGAGCTCTTTGCCGAGGTCCCGGCGCAACCGGTCAGGACGGCAATATTGGGCGACGAGGTGAGGCCGATCATCGGATGCTTGCTGGATGTCTTCGACACCACGCAGGAGGTCGTGGAAACCGAAAGCGGCTTCAGTTCCGGAATCAGACGTCTGGTAATCAGCATCAGGTGATCGCGCGCCCGCGGCCTGCCGTCGGTGCGAAACCACGCCCGCAGTTCGGCGTCGGTCTTCAGCTGATAATCATCAGGGTCGCCACCGATCTTCAGGTAGAGCTTGCCATCAGGGTAGCGGATCGGCGGCAGCAAGTAGATGTCGATACCAGGCGCATCCAGAATGAGCGACGGCATGCCGGCAAAAGCCTCTGCCTGCTCCTCGCTGATCTCGAACAGCGTCACCGTCCGTCCATAAACTGCCATATCAACGGTTTCCGCCAAGAGACTCTCGCTGATCGAAAAACCGCCGGCGGCGAGGAGGACTTTTTCGGCCGTGACCGTCCCGCCGGCCGCTGTCGTGACGGTAACCGCATCGCCCTCTTCCCGGATCGCCGTGACATAGTCGCGGATCACGGTGGCGCCCCGCTTTTCAGCGATGATCGACTGCGCCTTCACCAGCCGCCGCGGGCTGATGTAGCCAGCGTCCTTCGGCTGAAAGACACCCTCGCAGCCCTGCGGCAGGGAGAAATACGGAAAGGTCTGCGCAAGTGCTGCAGCATCCAGCGTCTGGACATCGACTTTGAGCGAATCCGCCGCTGCCCTGGTATCGCCAACATAATCACCACCGGCGGGAGCGATCACGACACAGCCTGCTTCGGTATAGAAATCCACACCGCTTTCGGACGAAATCTCCGCGTAACGGGCGATCGAGCGGTTGGCGAGAAGCGCCCAGTCCCGGTCCGGATCGACCGTGCGGGTGATGCGGCCCTCGTCGTAATGGCTGGCAAAGACGCCTTGATGCGCCTTGCGATTCTCCGGTTCGTCGGGGCCGATGACAGCCACACCACCCGCCTGCATTGCAAGATGCTTGGCCGCAGCCGCACCCATCATGCCCCGGCCAACCACGATATACTTGAAGTCTGCTGCCATGGCTGCCTTCCCTGCCTGCCGGAATACGATTCCAGAAAATTCGGGGATAGGGATAGCCGCCTGCGAGGTGAGCGGCAAGGCGGCCGAACCGTTGTCAACCGGGCCGTGCCTCACCTCGCTTCGCGACGTCAGACACCAAGGCCGGCAAGTTGAATCATTTTCTGAAGTGCAGGCGGAAAGGGATTCCGCATCAACAGGTTACGGGCGCCCTTAGAGAAGCGCCAGAACCTTGCCGCAATAGGCCTTGGAGACCGGGTTCATGCGCTTGGCGGCATGACCGGCATTGTATTTCAGGATCGTGCCGCAGGTTTCGCCGCCGCCGAGCTCATGCGCCATGGAGAGATACTTCATGCCGTATTTGATGTTGGTCTCGGGATCGAAGAGCCCCTTCTTCGTACCGGCATAGCCCATCATCCGTGCGGTTGCCGGCTTGATCTGCATCAGGCCGACTTCGCCTGCGCTGCCGCGGGCATTCGGATTGAAGTTGCTTTCGACCCGCACCACGGCGGACGCCAGCGCTACGGGGACATCGTATTGCTTTGCGTATTTTGCGATCAGCACCGAATATTTGTTGGTCGCAAAGTCTGGCATGGCGTAGCCGCTACCACGATCGACGGTCTTGAATTTAACGGTCTCAGTCTTATCAGTTTTATTATCTGCTTCGCCTGCGAAGGCACAGTTATACCCTGCCAGCAGCACGCCCACGCATGCCGCAGCACCAATAATCGCATTTCTCATGTAGTCTTGATACTCCGACCCAAAGAATTGCCGGACTGCGCGCCTCGCCGTCTCACGGTAACACGCAGCCAAGGAATGACTGCATGCCGCAGCAATTCTTATCTTTTCAGTTGGCGCCCTTCCGCTACACTATACCCAAGGCGGCGGACGCTGTTCAGCGGCAGGGGTTAGACCATCGCAATGAGGAGATAATAGGGAAATGATGTGGCACTGCACAATTCAAGTGTGAATCGGCAAATTCGCCGGTGAAGGCACCGGCACGCCGCTTAGGAATAGCGGGGCAGCGCGGCAAGCAGGCGATGCAGCGTATCGATCGTCGAGAAATCGGCTATCCCATCCACCCGCTCAGGGCGGAAATGGCGCTGAAAAGCCTCCAGTTCGCCGGCCATCTTGTCGGAGAATTCACCCGTGATTTCCGTGCCGTAACCATAAAGCGACAGCATCGATTGCAGTGCCTCGATCGGCTGCCCCCGGTCGCCTCGCTGAAAGAACCGCCCGCCGGTGATCGGCGCCGGTTCGACCCAGTGCCCGACCCCTGCTTTATGCAGCTCTCCCCAGGGGAATCTCTCGCCCGGATCGACCTTGCGAACCGGCGCCACATCGGAATGTCCAAGCACCCTTTCGGGCACGATGGACCAACGTTCGCCACAATCCCGACACAGTTCGATCACCGCCGCAATCTGCTCGTTCGGGAATTCGGGCAGCCCGCCGGGATGGCCAGCATTGGCGATCTCGATGCCGATCGACGCCGAATTTACGTCGTCCTGGCCGTGCCAGCTGCTCTTGCCCGCATGCCAGGCACGGCGCGTCTCCGGCACCATCTGCACGACCTCGCCATTCTCGTGCACGAAGTAGTGCGACGAGACCTGGCTTTCCTCGCGACAGAGCCAGTCGAGAGCCGAGTCTGGCGTCGACATGCCCGTATAATGGAGAAGAATGATATCCGGCTTGCGTCCATCCGCACGTTCGCCATGGTTCGGCGACGGCTTGACGGTGGCCTTTCGGTAATCGGCCTCGAAGGAGGTCATGCTGCCCGGCGTTCCTTTTCGATCGCCGCATAGGCGTCGTTGAGGGCTGCCATCCGCTCATTGGCGATGGCATGAAACTCTTCCGGCACACCGCGCGAGACCAGCCGGTCAGGATGATTTTCGCTGACCAGCGCCAGGTAGCGGCGGCGGATCGTCGGGAAATCGTCAGCCGAGGAAACGCCGAGAACCTTATAGGGGTCACGGCCGATCGAGACGTGACGGGCGGCGATCTGCTCGAAGCGCTGCTCACTCATCTGGAAGATTTCGGCGATGTGGCGAAGGAAGTTCATTTCCTTCTCATGGATCAACCCGTCAGCCTTGGCGATGTGGAACAGACCATCGAGCACATCTTCCAGCACCGGGCAGTTGGCCGCGCAGGTGACGCAGAGCGACGACAGCTTCTCGGCATAGGCCTCGTAACCGGCCACGTCCTGACGCGCCAGATTATAGAGACGGGCGACATTCTTCGCCTGATCCTGCGGAAATTCGAAGATGTCGCGAAAAGCCTGGACTTCCTTCTCGCTGACGATGCCATCGGCTTTCGCCATCTTGGCGGAAAGCGCGATCACCGCCACAGAGAAAGCCACCTTCCGGCGCGTCTCCGGGTCGCCTTCGAAAACCGTGCGGACAGCCTCGACAACCGCGGAGAGCACGTTGCCCGCGGTATTGCCAATGGCGTTCAGCAGTTTTTCCCAGAAGGACATCGAAGTTTCTCGCATCGCAATATCTGACAACACCATGACCAAATAATCGTTGCTAATGCAAGGCAGCGATTAGTCGTAGGGTTGAAAACACTTTTCACAATTCGGTAATTGTGCGCCGATCTGGTGCCGCAATTTGCGTCTCGTCTGAGACAGTTTCCACAGATCTCGGCGATACAGTTTCGCCGCCTGAACCGATTATATCGCCGCTTCCACAGACCCTTCGCCTGGAGCACTGATTTTTCGTCAATTCTTTACTTTACAGGCCTCTTTCCCTGCCGCATGCATGCATTAGCTAAGCGCGTGCAATCGCGCATCGAAGCCGTCTAGGAGGGATTATGGCCAAACAGAAAGTCGCAATGCTGACCGCCGGAGGCCTTGCCCCCTGTCTGTCATCAGCCGTCGGCGGCCTCATCGAACGCTATAGCGATGTCGCTCCCGATATCGAGCTGATCGCCTACAAATCCGGCTATCAGGGCGTACTCCTCGGCGACAGCATCAAGATCACCAAGGACATGCGCGACAAGGCGCCGCTGCTCCACCGCTACGGCGGCTCGCCGATCGGCAACAGCCGCGTCAAGCTCACCAACGCTGCCGATTGCGTCAAGCGCGGCCTGGTCAAGGAAGGCGAAAACCCGCTGCGCGTCGCGGCCGAACGGCTCGCCGCTGACGGCATCACCATCCTGCACACGATCGGTGGCGATGACACCAACACCACGGCAGCCGATCTCGCGGCCTATCTCGCAGCCAACAACTATAACCTGACCGTCGTCGGGCTACCGAAGACCGTCGACAACGACGTCGTGCCGATCCGCCAGTCGCTTGGCGCATGGACGGCTGCCGAAGTCGGCGCGCATTTCTTCGACAATGTCAGCAACGAGCAGAGTGCTGCCCCGCGCACCCTCGTCATCCACGAGGTCATGGGCCGCCACTGCGGCTGGCTGACGGCTGCAACCGCCGATGCCTATCTGCGCCGCACGAAGCACAATGAATATGTCGACGGCATGCTGATGAATGCCGGCATGAAGAGCATCGACGCCGTCTACCTGCCCGAGATGGCCTTCGACCTGCAGGCCGAAGCCGCCCGTCTTAAGGAAGTGATGGACCGCACCGGCCACGCCACCGTCTTCGTCTCGGAAGGCGCCTGCCTCGATGCCATCGTCGCCGAGCGCGAAGCTGCCGGCGAGACCATCAAGCGCGACGCTTTCGGCCATGTGAAGATCGATACGATCAATGTCGGCGGCTGGTTCCAGAAGCAGTTCGCGAGCCTTTTGAATGCCGAACGCTCGCTCGTTCAGAAGTCCGGCTATTTCGCCCGCTCGGCTCCTGCCAACGGCGACGACCTGCGCCTGATTCAAAGCATGACCGATCTTGCGGTCGAAAGCGCGCTGAACAGGATCTCCGGCGTCACCGGCCACGACGAGGACCAGAACGGCAAGCTGCGCACCATCGAATTTCCCCGCATCAAGGGCGGCAAGGCCTTCGACACCTCGACCAAGTGGTTCGCCGAACTGATGAATAAGATCGGCCAAAAATACCGCGCCGCATGATTGACGCAGGGTTGATATGGTGTCTTTGCTTGTTTCCTGGGGAATAGGAGGAGATTCCATGTCGCTCGAAGCCTGGCTCGCTTTTGCCGCTGCTTCCGCCATTATGCTGGCCATTCCGGGGCCGACGATCCTGCTCGTCGTCTCCTATGCGCTCGGCCATGGCCGCAAGACGGCATTGGCGACCGTATCGGGCGTGGCGCTCGGCGATTTCACCGCCATGACCGCCTCTCTCTTCGGTCTCGGCGCCCTGCTCGCGGCGTCCGCGACTCTCTTTACCGTTTTGAAATGGGTGGGCGGCGCCTATCTGATCTGGCTCGGCATCAAGCTCTGGCGCGCCCCGATCATCCCCGGCCCTGTCGCCGACAACGACAATCTGCCGGAAGAAAAGTCGCTGAAGATCTTTCTTCACGCCTATGTGGTGACTGCTCTCAATCCGAAGAGCATCGTCTTTTTCGTCGCCTTCGTCCCTCAGTTCCTCAACCCTGCCGCTCCCTTCTTCGAGCAGATGCTGATCATGGAACTCACCTTCCTGGTGCTGGCCACGATCAACGCCTCCAGCTATGCTCTGCTTGCCCATGCCGCCCGCGGCCTGATCCGCAAGGCAAGCGTCCAGCGCGCCGTCAACCGCACGGGCGGAACGTTGCTGATTGCCGCCGGCGCGGTCACTGCCGGCTACCGCCGCATCGCGGCCTGAGTGCAATCGCAATTTTCAGCGGGTTGCGACGCCCAGTCGAATAGGTTAATGGGAAAAATCAGTGCTTAGCTTCTCAGTAACTTTTTAAACGCTGCCTGGGCGGCGCGATTCCCGAAAGTGACAGAATGGTAGCGAACGGATTTTCCGGCCTGAAACGCAGTCTGGTCGTTTCGACGATGCTCTGCGGGATCATGACCGGATGCTCGACCGTCGAGTACACCTCTCAGGCTGAGTTGAGCGCGGTGCAGACCGTCGTTCCGACGCCGAAGCCGGGTGAAGACGCGATGATGATGGCCGCCGTTCCGGCTGCCGACGGCTCCGCTCCGCAGACCCCGATGGCATTTGCCTCCGCCAATCCACAGGCAACGCCCGCCCTTTCGGCACAGACAGCCGTCCTGCCGATGGCCGTTTCGCCTGCCGATGCGGCGTTCCAGCCCGTGGCCGGCGCCAGCGTTGCCACCGAAATTCCGCTGACGCCAGAGATGACCGCGATGCAGTCGGTGATCCCGACGCCGCGTCCCGCAACCCCGGCCTCGCCCTCGACGCAGCTTGCCTTCGCGGCAACGACGCCGCAGAACGGCGCGCTTGCAGCGCTCGCCGTTCAGGCCAGCGCGCCGCGCTCGATGTCGGACTTCTCCTTCGACGAGTCGGCCCCGATGGATCCGCCGACGGCACCGCCGATGTTCAGCGACAACGATGCCGACGATGCGCCGACCGCAGAAAAGGGCTTCGTCAGCAAGCTGATCGCCAAATACGCAAAGCTCTACGAGATGCCGGAATCGCTGTTGCATCGCGTCGTTCACCGCGAAAGCCGCTACAATCCGCGCGCCTATAACAAGCGCGGCTATTTCGGCCTGATGCAGATCAAGTACAACACCGCGAAGTCTATGGGCTACGACGGCCAGCCGTCCGGTCTGCTCGATGCCGAGACCAACATCAAATATGCCGCGAAATATCTGCGCGGCGCCTGGCTCGTGTCCGACAACAAGGAAGACGATGCCGTTCGACTCTATGCTCGCGGCTATTATTACGATGCCAAGCGCAAGGGCATGGACGACGTTGCCCAGGGCAACTACTGAGCCTCACCATCCGTGAACCGAATGGTCAGGGCGCCGACAGCGCCCCGACGATCTGCTTGACCAGCACCTGCGGCCTGTAACCGAGCCGGCTCGGCGTCAGCCCCATGCGGACAACGATGAGACCGGCGGATGGCACGATTGCCACGCTCTGCCCGTCATGCCCCTCCAGCCAGAACGTATCGCCCGGAAGCCCCGCAGCCGCGCTCAGATCGCCGCCCGGGGCCGCAAGCCAGGCCTGCGCCTGCGTATATTTGCCGCCCGACGACTGCGTCGGCGTCCGCATTGTCGCCACGAACCCTTCCGGTAGCAGCCGCTGGCCGTTCCAGACGCCATCCTGGATCAGGAACTGCCCGAAGCGCGCCCAGTCCCGCGCCGTCGCGTAGAGATAGGAGCTTCCGGCGAAGGTGCCGCGCGCATCGACCTCCAGCACGGCGCTGGACATGCCGAGCGGCCCGAACAGCGCATCGCGTGGATAGTCGAATGCACTCTGCGGATCGCCGAGCCTGTCCATCCAGATGCGGGACAGAAGCACCGCCGTGCCGCTCGAATAGCGGAAGCGCTGGCCGGGCTTGTCTTCCAGCGCCGCATTTACCGGTAGTGTCACCATATCGGGGTCGAGATAGAGCATGCGCGTCACATCGGCGACGGCGCCGTAATCCTCGTTGAACGCCAGGCCGCTTTCCATGCCGAGCAGATCGGCAAGCGTGATGGCCGCCCGCTCGTCGCCATGCCAGGCGGCAAACAGCTTGGCGTCGTCGAAATTGAGCTTGCCCGACAGCATCACCCGGCCGACTAGCGCCGCATTGACGGTCTTGGTCATCGACCAGCCGAGCAGCGGTGTGCGCGCATCAAATCCGTCGCCATAGCGCTCGGCGACGATGCGGCCATTGTGGACGACGACGATCGCCCGCATCTCCGGCCCGGCCAGCGCCTCGTCGGCAAGCAGCGGCGCAAGCTTGCCGTTATTGGCGGCAGCGACCCGCTCGCCCTCGGGCCAGAGGTCGTCGCTTGGTGGCGGCACAGCGAGATCCTCTTCGGGCGCAGCGTTCATCGCAGCGTTGAAGTCGCCATCAGGAACGCTGGTGCAGCCAAAGGCGCCGCGGTAGAGCGCATGGCCCGGCGCAAACAGGCCGAGGATGCGGGCCGATACTTTCCCCTCCTCACGGTTGACGGATACGCGGATCAGCCGCAGCAGCGGGTTTCCGGGCGCTTGAACGTCCTCTGCAAGAACGGTATCCGGATCGCGCCCGGCCATGAACACATTCGAGCAGACGATCTTTGCAGCATAGTTGTCGCCGACGCGCAGCAGTTCCGGTGGGCGAATATAGAGCCACAGCGCCCCGCCGATGACCGCGACGATCACCAGCGCCAGAAGCACCTTCAGGATACGCAGAACTACTCGCATGTTTCTTCCTCCACAGGTAGAGAGAAGCAGCAAATGCCACCATAGAAAAGGGCACAAAAGCGAGAGTGCCGTTTCATCCACGCTATTGCCCGCAAAAGGCTGCCCACAGCCCGCGTCATCAAACTGTAGCAGCGCCGCGTTAAACGCCCTGAACGCTAAAAACGGTGATGGAATCAGATGACCGAATTTGCACCGGATGCCGGCTTCCGCAAGAACCGGAAACTCAAGGACGCACTCCTCCGCCACAAGGCATTCTCCAAGGAGGGCCTTTCCGAGCGGCTTTTTGGCTTGCTTTTCTCCGGCCTCGTCTATCCGCAGATCTGGGAAGATCCGGATCTCGACATGCAGGCCATGGAGCTGCAGCCGCATCACCGTATCGTCACCATCGGCTCCGGCGGCTGCAATATGCTCGCCTACCTCTCCAAGGGCCCGGCCTCGATCGACGTCGTCGATCTGAACCCGCATCACATCGCGCTGAACCGTCTGAAGCTTGCCGCCTTCAAGCATCTGCCTGGTCATGCCGATCTCGTTCGCTTCCTCGCCATGCCGAACGAAGCGTCGAACAGCCGCGCCTTCGACCGTTACCTCTCTCCGGTTCTCGATGATGCGACGCGCAGCTACTGGAACGGCCGCAAGTTCGGCCGCCGCCGCGTCACCGTCTTCGATCGCAACATCTATGAGACGGGCCTGCTTGGACGCTTCATCGGCGCCGCCCATCTGCTAGCCCGCCTGCACGGCGTCGATCTGAAGCAGATCACCAAGACGCAGTCGCTGGAGGAGCAGCGCGCCTTCTTCGACCAGCAGGTCGCTCCCCTCTTCGAAAAGCCCGTCGTGCGCTGGATCACCGGCCGCAAGAGCTCGCTGTTCGGCCTCGGCATCCCGCCGCAGCAATATGACGAGCTGGCAAGCCTGGCTGCCGATCACTCGATCGCTCCGGTTCTCCGCCACCGTCTCGAGAAGCTCGCCTGTCATTTCCCGATGCGCGACAACTATTTCGCCTGGCAGGCCTTCGCGCGCCGCTACGCCGCCGGCGACGAAGGTCCGCTGCCGACCTATCTGAAGCCGGAGCATCATGATGTGATCCGCGCGAATGTCGATCGCGTCACTGTTCACCATGCGAACTTCACCGAGCTGCTGGCTGGCGAGCCTGCCGCATCGCGCGACCGCTACATCCTGCTCGATGCACAGGATTGGATGACCGACGAGCAGCTGAACGGCCTCTGGGCCGAGATCAGCCGCACCGCCCGCCCCGGCGCCCGCGTCATCTTCCGCACGGCTGCGGAGAAGAGCATCATCGAGGGACGTCTGTCGCCGGCGATCCGCGATCAGTGGGACTACTTCGAAGACAGGTCGCGCGATATGACGGCGCTCGATCGCTCGGCGATTTACGGCGGCTTCCACATCTACGGGAAGAAGGCGTGACAGAGATCCGCACGCTTCCGGACGATCGCTCCGAGGCGCATGCCGGCCTGATGGACGGGATGTACCGTTACCAGCGCCATATCTACGATCTGACGCGCAAATACTATCTGCTTGGCCGCGACAAGACGATCCGCGGCCTCGATGTACCCAAGGGCGGCACGCTGCTCGAAGTCGGCTGCGGCACCGGCCGCAACCTGGCGCTCGCCCACAAGCGCTTTCCGGATGCCCGGCTCTACGGCCTCGACATCTCGCAGGAGATGCTGATCTCGGCCCGCAAGACCTTCGCGACGAAGGCCACCCTGCCCGACTTCCGCGTTGCCGACGCCACCGCCTTCACCCCGCGCGAATTCGGCGCCGCCGGTTTCGATCGCATCCTCATCTCCTATGCCCTGTCGATGATCCCCGATTGGGAACGCGCCATCGACGCTGCGATCGCCGCGCTCAATCCGGGCGGCCAGCTGCATATCGTCGATTTCGGCCAGCAGGAGGGTCTTCCCGGCTGGTTCAGAGCCCTGCTGCAGGGATGGCTGACAAAATTCCACGTCACGCCGCGCGCCAATCTGCGTGAGGTTCTGGAAGCCCAAGCCCATGAAAACGGTGCAGGATTGGCCTTCGAGACGATCGGCGGCGGCTATGCCTGGCAGGCCGTCATATCCGCCAAGCGCGCATAATTCGCTTGAAACTAACCGATTTTTTACGTTGATATGGTGAAAAGAGGATTATTCCTCGGCTGAATTCGTCTTCGAAGGTCATGCTGTGGGGCAAGTAGATCATTCGTTACATGACGGGATAACCATGCGCAGGCTGTTGTTTTGCGTTTTGCCGCTGGCTCTTATGCTCGCCGGTTGCAGCTCCACGGGCTATGACTATCTCGAAACAGCTTCGATAAAGAAGAGCCGTTTCCAGGACACCGATCCGCAGGATTTCGGCGCCAAGACCCCGCATCAAAACGATATCCACGGCATCGACATCTCCAAGTGGCAGGGCGATATCGACTGGCAGACGGTGAAATCCTCCGGCGTGTCCTTCGCCTTCATCAAGGCGACCGAAGGCAAGGACCGCGTCGATCCGCGCTTCAGCGAATACTGGCAGCGCGCCCGCGCCGTCGGCATTCCGCATGCGCCCTATCACTTCTACTATTTCTGCTCCTCGGCAGACGAACAGGCCGACTGGTTCATCCAGAATGTGCCGAAGGAGGCGATGCGGCTGCCGCCGGTTCTCGACGTCGAGTGGAACGGCGAATCCAAGACATGCCGCCTTCGCCCGGATCCGGCCACCGTGCGCTCCGAGATGAAGCGCTTCATGGATCGGCTGGAAGCCTATTACGGCAAGCGACCGATCATCTACACCTCCGTCGATTTCCATCGCGAGAATCTGCAGGGCTATTTCCAGGACTACCATTTCTGGGTCCGTTCCACCGCAAAACACCCCGAAGTCACCTATGCGGACCGCCGCTGGGCCTTCTGGCAATACACCTCGACGGGCGTCATTCCAGGCATTCAGGGGCCGACGGACATCAATGTCTTCGCGGGCAACCAGAAGAACTGGAACAATTGGGTCGCTGCGGTTTCCAAGGATAGAAATTCTTAGTAACGTCCACCGAACTTTCTTGCTTCCGTCACATTCATCTGTGAAAGCGGCGGACATATTTCGGATATAAGGACGAACCCATGCACCGCTCGCTCGCAAGCCGCTCTGCACTTGCTCTTCTGTTTGCCGTCACCTCAGCAACCACGGTATTTGCGCAGCAGGCGGCAGCCCCTGCCCCGGCGGCTCCCGCCACTCCGCAGGCGCCGGCTGTTGCCTGCGACGGTGACCTCTCGCAGTTCCTGGCAGGCGTGAAGGCCGATGCGATTGCAGCCGGCGCCACCGCCGAGGCCACCGACCAGGCGCTTGCAGGCGCCGAGATCGACCCCAAGGTTCTGAGCCGCGACCGCGCCCAGGGCGTCTTCAAGCAGACCTTCCTCGAATTCTCGCAGCGCACCGTCAGCCAGGCGCGTCTCGACATCGGCCGCCAGAAGATGAAGCAATATGCCGACGTGTTCGCCAAGGCCGAGCAGGATTACGGCGTACCGGCCGGCGTCATCACCGCCTTCTGGGCGATGGAAACCGACTTCGGCGCCGTACAGGGCGATTTCAACACCCGCAACGCGCTGGTGACGCTCGCCCATGATTGCCGCCGCCCCGAGCTCTTCCGTCCGCAGCTGATCGCGCTGATCGAGATGGTCCAGCACGGCGACCTCGACCCGGCCACCAACACCGGCGCATGGGCCGGCGAAATCGGCCAGGTTCAGATGCTGCCACGCGACATCATCGCCTACGGCATGGACGGCGATGGCGACGGCCACGTCCGCCTGAAGCAGAGCGGCCCGGACGCCATCCTGACGGCCGCCAAGTTCATCCAGCATCTCGGTTTCGAGCGCGGCCAGCCCTGGCTGCAGGAAGTCACCCTTCCCGATAACCTTCCGTGGGAAAAGTCGGGCCTCGGCGGCACGATGAAGGCGGGCGACTGGTTTGCGCTCGGCGTCAAGCCGCGCGATGGCAACACCAATTTCGGCGAGCTCGAAGGCGATCTCGTTCTGCCGCAGGGCCGCCTCGGACCGGCATTCATCGCCTATCCGAACTTCAAGATCTATCTCGAGTGGAACAAGTCCTTCATCTACACGACGTCAGCAGCCTATTTCGGTACCCGCCTCTCCGGCGCCCAGCCCTATCAGAAGGGCACGCCGGAACAGGGCCTTGCCAACGACGAGATGAAGCAGCTGCAGACCAAGCTGCAGTCGCTCGGCCACGATGTCGGCGAGATCGACGGTATCCTTGGATCCGGCACCCGCGTTGCCATCCAGAAGGAACAGCAGCGCCTCGGCATGCCGGCCGACGGCTGGGCGACCCCCGGTCTTCTCGGCGCGCTCTGAGTCGCCATAACCGGCCATTCACAAGCAATCCCATCGCGTCCGTCCGTCAGGCCGGACGCGATTTTCGTTTTAGCTCAGGATTTCAGCAGCTTCCGGCGAAGCCTTGATATGGGCGCAGGCCTTAACGCCCAATCGCCGACTTTAACGCACCGTTAAAATGTGTGAATAAAATTTCACCGCGCTTTTTCGAATGATTTCAATGCCGTGGCTACGTTGTGCAGCAGTTATCCACCGGCTGTTGCTGCAATGCAACATTGAATTCGCTTTTCAGCCGACACATTTCGGACATAGTATCGGCTCGTTAACGCAAGGAGGCAGACATGGGTATCACACGATCCTTGAATGTCCTGTTGGTCAGTGCAGCGTTCGCGTTCGTCTTGTCTATGCTCTTCATCTGAGCAGCAAACGGACCCTATGACTGGAATACCGGACTCCTGAGTAACTAACAGTTCAGCCAATTAAAAAAGCGCATGTCCCGCCTGACATGCGCTTTTTTATTGCGTTCGAAGAGCTGCCTGATCAGGCGGCAGCGCCGGCTGCCGCTGCCTTCGTCTCACCTCGGCGCAGGCCGAGATTGGTGAGCACAGCCGAGACCAGCGGCGAACGGTTCATCGTATAGAGATGGAATTCGTGGAGCCCGCGGGCCACAAGATCCTCGATCTGTTCGGCTGCGACATCCGCCGCCACCTTGGCGCGCTCTTCCGGCTTGTCATCGAGACCAGCGAAGCGCTCGTCGAGGAAAGCCGGGATGACCGTACCGCAGGCGCCGGCAAAGCGCTTCAGCTGCGTCAGATTAAGGATCGGCATGATGCCCGGAACGATGGGCATCGTCACGCCCGCCGCCCGCACCTTCTCCAGGTAGCGCTCGAAATTGTCGTTGTCGAAGAAGAACTGCGTCAGCGCACGGTTGGCGCCATTATTGGCCTTGCGCTTCAGCATGTCGATATCGGCGGTCACATCCTTGCTCTCCGGATGCTTCTCCGGATAGGCCGACACGGAAATCTCGAAATCGCCGATTTCGCGCAGCCCCGCCACCAGCTCGGAGGCATTGGCATAGCCGCCCGGATGCGGCTGATAGGGCGCCCCGGCACCGCCAGGCGCGTCACCGCGCAGCGCCACGAAATGCTTCACGCCCGCCTTGCGGAAATTGTCGATCACCTGATGCGTCTCTTCCTTCGTCGCGCCGACGCAGGTGAGATGCGAGGCGGTGGCAAGCGGCGTCTCGTTCAGAAACCGCGTGACGGCCGTCAGCGTCGGCGCCTTGGTCGTGCCGCCGGCGCCATAGGTGACGGAAACGAAATCCGGATTCCAGTCCTGTAGCTCACTGACGGCTTTCCAGAGCTGGCCTTCCATCTCTTCCGACTTGGGCGGGAAGAATTCGAAGGAAATGCCGATATCGCGGCGGCCACTAGTGTTCAAAGTCATAAATCAAACCTCCGCTGCCAATATTGTTCCGGCGCCTTCGGATGCCATCAGGCGCCGCGGGTCGCGGGCGAGCCAGATCGTGACCGTGAGGCCCTGCTCGCCGGCCTGACCCGGATGAAGATCGACGGCCTGCTCGACATCGAGCCCCGCCTTGCGCAGCCAGTCGGACATCGACTGGTGCGAGAAACCGAGACGGACATGGGCATGCTCGTCCCTGAGATATTCGAGCCCGTGCGGGGCCAGATCGATGACCAGCAGCCGCCCGCCGGGCGCCAGCATGCGCGCCGCCTCATTGATAGCGATCTCGGGCTGATCGAAGAAATGCAGCACCTGATGGATGGTCACCAGGTCGAAATCCTGCCCGTCGAACGGCAGGTTCAGGATATCGGCATGGCGCACCGACGCCTTGTTGATCCCTGACTTGTCGAGATTGGAGCGCGCCACGCTCAGCATGTCGCGGCTGGCATCGACGCCGATCGCCCGGCGGTAGAGCCCTGACAACAGCTGCAGGATACGGCCGGTCCCGGTGCCGAGATCGAGAAGCGAATAGACCGGCTGGCTGCCGAGAAGCTTGATGACCGCCGCATCGACCTCTTCGTCGGCGGCATGCAGGCGGCGCAACTCGTCCCACTCGGCCGCATTGCGGCTGAAATAGGCCTGTGCCCGCTCGGCGCGCTGGCGCTTGACCGAAGACAGGCGCTCGCCGTCGCGCTGGACGACCGGATCGTTCTCCGAGGAATGCTGCAGGAGCACGCGCACCAGCGCCGCAGCCTTACCCTCCTGCTTCAGCCGGAAATAGGCCCAGGCGCCTTCCTGGTAGCGATCGATGAGATCGGCCTCACCAAGCAGCTTCAGGTGACGGGAAATGCGGGGTTGGGACTGGCCGAGAATTTCGGTAAGGTCGGTGACGGTCAGGTCTCCGGCCGCCAGAAGCGCCAGCAATCGCAGACGGGTCGGCTCGCCGGCCGCCTTCAAGACGTCCACGATCGCATCCAATCCAAGCTTTACCGGTTCAGCCATATTCCGCCCAATCAAGATATAAAGATATCTTTATGTGATTTGCGTAGCGGTAGCAAGCTTCAATTCAGATAATCACGAAATTCATTGGCCAGATCACGACGCCGCAGACATGCAAAAGCCCCGGCCATGACCGGGGCTTTCCAAAGGCATAAAGGCAGATATCAGCGAGTCAGGCGCTTGTAGGCTTGGCTGCCCGGGTTGAGGGCGTCGGGGCCGAGGCGGCGGACCTTGTCCTGCTCGTAGTCTTCGAAGTTGCCTTCGAACCATTCGACATGGCCGTCGCCTTCGAAGGCGAGGATATGCGTCGCCAGACGGTCGAGGAACATGCGATCGTGGCTGATGATGATGGCGCAGCCGGCGAAGTTTTCTAGCGCCGTTTCCAGCGCACCCAGCGTTTCCGTATCAAGGTCGTTGGTCGGTTCGTCGAGCAGCAGCACGTTGCCGCCGGCCTTCAGCATCTTGGCAAGGTGAACGCGGTTGCGCTGGCCACCCGAGAGGTTGCCGACCTTCTGCTGCTGGTCGCCGCCCTTGAAGTTGAAGGCGCCGCAATAGGCGCGGGAGTTCATGTCGAACTTGCCGAGCTTGATGACTTCGGCACCGCCGGAGATTTCTTCCCAGACCGTCTTGTTGCCATCCAGCGCATCGCGGCTCTGGTCGACATAGCCGAGATGCACGGTGTCACCGATGCGCACCGAACCGGCATCCGGCTTTTCCTGGCCGGTGATCATCTTGAACAGCGTCGTCTTGCCGGCGCCGTTCGGACCGATGATGCCGACGATGCCGCCCGGCGGCAGCTTGATCGACAGGTCGTTGATCAGCGTGCGGCCTTCGAAGCCCTTGGTGATGCCTTCCATCTCGATGACGACATTGCCGAGACGCTCGGAGACCGGGATGATGATCTGCGCATCGCCGGGACGGATGCCTTCGGCGGCATCGACCAGCTGTTCGTAGGCCTTGATACGGGCCTTGGACTTCGCCTGACGGGCCTTCGGGCTGGAGGCGATCCATTCCTGTTCGCGCGACAGCGCCTTCTGGCGGCCGGCTTCTTCGCGGTTTTCCTGCAGCATGCGCTTGGCCTTGGCCGTCAGGTAGGCAGAGTAGTTGCCTTCGTACGGAATGCCGCGGCCGCGGTCGAGCTCGAGGATCCAGCCCGTTACGTTGTCGAGGAAGTAGCGGTCGTGGGTGATCATCATCACGGCGCCCGGATAATCGCGCAGGTGCTTTTCGAGCCACGCGATGGTTTCTGCGTCGAGGTGGTTGGTCGGTTCGTCGAGCAGCAGCAGGTCCGGCTGCGACAGGAGCAGGCGGCAGAGTGCGATACGGCGGCGTTCACCGCCCGAGAGAATGGTGACGTCGGAATCCTTCGGCGGGCAGCGCAGCGCTTCCATCGCCATTTCGACCTGCTGTTCCAGATCCCAGAGATTCTGGCTGTCGATGATGTCCTGGAGCTTGGCGCCCTCGTCCGCCGTCTCGTCGGAATAGTTCATCATCAGCTCGTTGTAGCGGTCGATGATCGCCGTCTTGTCGGCAACGCCCATCATGACGTTCTCGAAGGCGGTCTTTGTCGGATCGAGATGCGGCTCCTGCTCAAGGTAGCCAACGGTCGCACCGTCGGCGAGCCAGGCTTCGCCTGTGTATTCCTTGTCCTGACCGGCGATGATGCGCAGCACCGTCGACTTACCGGCGCCGTTCGGGCCAAGAATACCGATCTTGGCATCCGGGTAGAACGACAGGTTGACGTTCTCGAGAATTTTCTTGGCGCCGTAAGACTTGTTGAGTCCCGACATGTGATAAATGAACTGACGTGCCATCTTTAAACTGCTCCGCGCGCAAACGTGTAAATCCGTGGCCGCTATGTAGGCGAAACCCGGCTCCCGGGCAACGCCGAAACCGGCCTCTCTTACGCTTTGCAGCAGTCTTTGCCTCAGAAACCGGCCGCGTCTACCACACCCTGGTCGCATCCGAAGGAGGTTCGTCCCGCCCCCTGGATCAGCGTGCCGAGATTATCGGCAGAGCCTGGTGCCACCGCATCCTCAGACAAGCCGATCGTCAGCTCGCTGATAACCCGCACACCGCCGGCCCTGCGGCAGCTCATCTTGACCCGGTCGGCAGCGCCTGCTCCAAAACTCTTGTCGAAGGCGGCCTTGATCTGATCGGCGCTGACAGACTTGCCGATATTGGCGGCGAACAGCTCGCGCACCGCCGATGCATTGAGATCGCCGATCAGCCGCACGGCCGTGCCGAAATAGGCGTCGGCCGAGAGTTTCGTACAGGTGCCGTGCTTGGTCCACTCGTGACGCTCGAGCGCCGATTGCGTGCCCGGCATCGCTTTTGCCAGCGCCGCCGCATTCTCCGGCGTCAGCTTGACCTCAGGCAACGACCGCCAGTCGCCATCCTTGTCCGCCGCCTGCTCCTCCTTCGAGACGCCGCAATAATTCTGCCGCATCGGCCAGAGACCATGGAGGGTAAAATTGGTCGCGTCGAAGCGATCCCGCCTCTGGCTGGCGCATTCCGGCTTCTTCTGGTTCGTCTGGCAAAAGGCCGGTTGCCAGCTTGCAGCGAGGATGAAGCGCGTGCGCCCCTGCCCTTCCTGTGCGAAAGCCGAAGCCGCCAACAGGCCTGACAAAGCCACGATTGCCGCATTCAGAAAGAACCTGCTCATCTCCATCCCCTAGACAGAACAATACAAGAACAAGTAAGCACGAAGCGCAACGTTCCGCAACCCTGAATCGCAGCATTTTCCCCTGCAAATCGCCGCAGGCCCGCTTGCATTTGACGGCCGATCTGATCTTCTGCGCGCCGGGAGGATCGGATGTTTTCGCAAACACAATGGCTTAACGTGACAGAAGCGTCGCTCGCTTTTCACAGCGAGACGGCCGCGGGCGCGCCACGCGGTATCCTCGTCGTCTGCCACGGCCTTGCCGAGCATTCGAAACGCTATCAGCGCTTCGCAGAGGCCATGGCCGCGCGCGGCTATCATGTCTTTGTGCACGATCATCGCGGCCACGGCGAGACCAAGGCGCCGGATGCGCCGGTCGGGCAGTTCGCGAGGCGCGACGGTGTATCCCGCGTCATCGATGACGTCGCCGCCATGCGCGATCATGCAGCGAGCCTGCACCCGGGGCTCCCCGTCATCCTCTTCGGCCATTCGATGGGCGGGCTGATCGCGCTCAACGCCGCGGAGACCTATCCGGAGAAATTCGATGCGGTTGCCGTCTGGAATTCGAATTTCGCCGTTGGCCTCTCCGGCCGCGCCGCGCAAATGATCCTGCGCGCCGAAAAGGCGCTGAAGGGCTCGGATGTGCCAAGCGGCATGCTGCCGCGATTGACCTTCGCCGCCTGGGGCAAGTCCATTCCCGGCCACACAACGGAATTCGACTGGCTGTCGCGCGATCCGGCGGAGGTCGCGAAATATATCGCCGATCCTCTGTGCGGCTTCGATGCCTCTGTATCGATGTGGCTCGACGTTTTCGAACTGACATTCCGGGCGATGAAAAAGGAACAGCTCGACCGGCTTCCGAAGGATCGTCCGATCCATCTTGTCGGCGGTGGGCAGGATCCGGCAACGGAGCGCGGAAAAGCCGTTCTGTGGCTCTCAAACCATTTGAAACGGCAGGGCTTCTCCCGTATCACCACTGAAATATATCAGGACTTCAGGCACGAGACCTTGAACGAGACCGGCGCAGCAGATGCCATCTCGGCCTTCGCCGATTGGTGCGACGGCGCGGTCATGCGGTCCTGACGGGAACATTCCACATGGCAGGCGCGGCAATGAAGACGAACACCTCCTCCGAAGTTACCATGGGCCTGGCGCTCATGCTTCTGTCGGTGCTGTTTTCACCGCTGATCGACATCTTCGCCAAGCTGGCGATCGCCACCGTCCCCTCGGCCGAGATTACCGCCGCGCGTTTCGCCGTCCAGGCGATCTGCATGCTGCCCGTCGTCATCTGGCGCAAGAACCTCGCCGACCTGTCGTGGAAGCAGACCTTCTATCACGCGATCCGCGGGATCATCATGACCATCTCGATGATCTCCTTCGTCGCGACGCTGAAATACATGTCGGTCGCCGATGCCATCGCCATCTTCTTCGTCGAGCCGATCATCCTGACGATCCTCAGCAGCATTTTCCTCGGCGAAGCCATCGGCTGGCGGCGCTACACAGCCTGCGGCGTCGGCTTCTTCGGCGCCATCCTGATCATCCAGCCGAGCTTCCAGGAAGTCGGCTTCGTGGCGCTGCTTCCCGTCGTCAGCGCCGTCTGCATCGCCATTTCGGCGATGATGAACCGGGCCCTGGCGCAGCGCGAAGACCCCTGGGTCATGCAGTTCCAGATGGGCCTCTGGGGCCTGCTTTTCTGCGCCATCATTCTCTATGTCGGCGAAGGAAGCGGCTCCGATGTCTTCGATCCGGTCATGCCCTCTTCGATCGCCTTCGCCTATCTTGCGGGCGTCGGCGTCATGGCGGCGATCGCCGGCATTCTCGGCGTCTATGCCTATCGCGCCGCTCCGGCATCGACGCTGGCGCCGCTGCAATATTTCGAGATCGTCTCGGCGACGATCTTCGCCTGGCTGGTCTTTGGCGACTTCCCGGATGCCATCAAATGGCTCGGTATCCTGATCATCATCGCTTCGGGCCTCTACATCATCTGGCGCGAGCGGCGCTTTGCATCGAAGCCCGTATCCGATACATCTGAGGCAACACGGGCGCCGTAATCCGCCCGCGGGAGCAACATGACGGTCAGCAGCAAAAAGCCGCCGCTTGCGGGCATCAGGGTCATCGAACTGGCCCGCGTGCTTGCCGGTCCCTGGGCCGGGCAGATGTTGGCCGATCTCGGAGCCGACGTCATCAAGGTCGAAAATCCCGATGGCGGCGACGATACGAGGCAATGGGGGCCGCCCTTCGTCGAGGGCGCCGACGGCGAAAATCTTTCCGCCGCCTATTACCATTCCACCAACCGCAACAAGCGCTCGATCACCGCCGACCTCAAGACAGAGGAAGGCCAGGCGCTGGTCCGCCGTCTGGCTGCAACAGCCGATGTGCTGATCGAGAACTTCAAGCTCGGCGGCCTCGTCAAATACGGTCTCGATTACGAGAGCCTGCGCCAGATCAATCCCAAACTCGTCTATTGCTCGATCACCGGTTTCGGCCAGACCGGCCCCTATGCCAATCTCGCCGGCTACGATTACATCGTCCAGGGCATGTCGGGTTTCATGTCCGTGACAGGCGAACCAGACGGGCAGCCGATGAAGGCCGGCGTCGCCATCGCCGATATCTTCACCGGCATCTATGCGGTCTCCGCCATCGAAGCGGCACTGATCCACGCGCTGAAGACCGGCGAAGGCCAGCTGGTCGATATGGCGCTGCTCGATGTGCAGTCCGCCATTCTTGCGAACCAGAACATGAACTATTTGGTCTCGGGCAAGGCGCCGGTGCGGCTCGGCAACGCGCATCCGAACATCTCGCCTTACGAAGTCATTCCGGCCGCCGATGGCTATCTCATTCTCGCCGTCGGCAATGACGGCCAGTTCCGCCGCCTCTGCACCATCCTCGGCCTCGACGGCATCGGCGAGGACGAGCGTTTCGCCACCAACAAGGCGCGCGTTGCCAACCGCGACGAGGTCCGCCGCCTGGTTTCCGGCAAGACATTGGGCTGGCAGAAGGCCGATCTCCTGAAGGCCTGCGAGGACAATGCCGTGCCGGCCGGCGCCATCAATACGATCGAGGAGATGTTCGCCGATCCGCAGGTCATTGCCCGCGGCCTGCGGCTCGATCTCGCCGATGCCGCCGGAACACTGATCCCGACGGTTCGAACCCCTGTGGTTCTCTCGGAAACACCGCTACGCTACGAAAGACCGAGCCCGCGCCTCGGCGAGCACCAGGAGGAGGTGCTGGCCGAACTCGAAGCGCTGGAACGGAAGGCACAAGGGAGGGAACAGGCATCATGAGAAAGACCGGCGGAGAATTGATCGTCGAGGCATTGAAGGCAAATGGCGTCACCCGCCTTTCCTGCGTGCCCGGCGAAAGCTTCCTCGCGGTCCTCGATGCCCTTCACGACAGCGACATCGAAGTCATCGTCTGCCGCCAGGAAGGTGGTGCTGCGATGATGGCCGATTGCTGGGGCCGCCTGACCGGCGAGCCCGGCATCTGCATGATCACCCGCGGCCCCGGCGCCACCAATGCCTCGGCCGGTCTCCACATCGCCCGCCAGGATTCGATCCCGATGATCCTGTTCATCGGCCAGGTCCAGCGCGATGCCCGCGAGCGCGAAGCCTTCCAGGAGGTCGAGTTCCGCAGGGCGCTGACGGAATATGCCAAATGGGTCGGCGAGATCGACGATGCCGCACGCATCCCGGAATTCGTCACCCGCGCCTTTTCCATCGCCACATCCGGCCGCCCCGGCCCCGTCGTCCTGTCACTGCCAGAAGACATGTTGCGCGACGAGGTCGAGGCATCCCGCGCCAAGCCCTATGTCCGCGTTGCCGCCTATCCCGGCCGCCGTCAGGTGGATGATTTCTACATGCGCCTGCTGAAGGCCGAGCGTCCTCTGGTAATCCTCGGCGGCACCCGCTGGGATGCCGATGCGGTCGCCGATTTCCGCGCCTTCGCCGAGCGCTTCAAGCTGCCGGTCGGCTGTTCCTTCCGCCGCCAGATGCTGTTCGATCATCTGCATCCGAGCTATGCCGGCGATGTCGGCATCGGCATCAACCCGGCTCTGGCGAGAGAGATCAAGGAAAGCGACCTGCTGATCCTGCTCGGCAGCCGCATGTCGGAAATGCCGTCGTCAGGCTATACGCTGATCGATATCCCCTATCCCCAGCAGCAGCTCGTCCATATCTATCCCGATGCATCCGAGCTCGGCCGCATCTATCGCCCGGATCTCGCCATCTGCGCCTCGCCGCAGGATTTCGTCGATGCGCTTGCCGATCTCGAAGCGCCGGGAGAACCACGCTGGGCGGAGCGTACCGAGCGCATGCACCAAGCCTATCTCACATGGTCGAAGCCGCCCCAAACCGGCCCCGGCGCGGTACAGATGGGGCCGATCATGGACTGGATCGAAGGCAATACCAGAGCCGATGCGATCTTCACCAATGGCGCCGGAAACTACGCCACCTGGCTGCACCGTTTCCACCGCTTCCGGCAGTTCAATACGCAGGCGGCCCCGACCTCAGGCTCAATGGGCTACGGCCTGCCCGCCGCCGTTGCCGCCAAGCAGCTCTTTCCGGAGCGCGAGGTGATCTGCTTTGCCGGAGACGGCTGCTTCATGATGCATGGTCAGGAATTCGCCACCGCTGTGCGCTATAACCTGCCGATCATTGTGCTTGTCATCAACAACGGCATCTACGGCACGATCCGCATGCATCAGGAGCGGGAATATCCGGGCCGCGTCAGCGGTACCGATCTCACCAACCCCGATTTTGCCGCCCTCGCCCGCGCCTATGGCGGCCATGGCGAAACGGTCGAGACGACCGCAGAGTTCGTGCCCGCCTTCGAGCGCGCCCGTGCCAGCCGCAAGCCGGCGATCATCGAGATCAAGCTCGATCCTGAAGCCATCACACCGGCCCGCACGCTGACGCAGATCAGGACGAAGAGCTAAGGGCTCCAAACAAAAAAGCCGGTGAGCGAACCCACCGGCTTCCGGTTTCGGTAATTCCGGAAAATCAGTCGATCGCCGCCGTGACGATGAACTCGACCTTGTATTTCGGTGCAGCGAGCTTGGCTTCGCTGGTGGCGCGCGCCGGGGTGTTGGCCGGATCGACCCAGGCTTCCCAGGCAGCGTTCATTTCGGCGAAGTCGGAAATGTCGGAGAGATAGATCAGTGTCTGCAGGATCTTCGACTTGCTGGAGCCGGCAGCCGCCAGCAGGCGGTCGACTTCGGCAAGAGCAGCCTTGCACTGATCCGTAACGCTCTCGCCTTCGGCAACCTGGCCGGCGAGGTAAACGGTGTTGCCGTGGACGACGGCGCCGCTCATGCGGGGACCGGGGCCGATGCGCTTGATGCTCATGGTTTTCTCCTGAGTTTCTTATGGAATGAAGGGCGCGGACAAAACCGCGCCGCAGGGTCAGCCGCGAATATGATGGGTCTTCTGATAGATCGCGGTGGAACGGGCGCCGGAGCGGCAATAGCCGAGCATCGGGCGCGGGAATTCGTCAAGCGCGTCGACCATGCCGGTCACGGCTTCTTCGGTGACGCCCATGGTGCCGACAGGCACATGCGCGATCTCCAGGCCAAGCTCCTTGGCGCGTGCCGCAATCACGGAAAACGGCGTCTGGTCGGGGCTTTCCTGGTCCGGGCGATGGCAGACGATCGACTTGAAACCCAGAGCCTTGATCTGGTCGAGATCCTCGACCGCAATCTGGCCGGATACCGAATAGTCGTCGTCGATCTGGCGGATGTCCATCACGCGTACCTCCTGAAAATGAACGGCAGAAGCTCTACGATGCGCGACCGCGAGCGTCAACAATTGTTAGCTCATACAAAGGCGAAGGTCAGCGCATAGCTGCGGCTTTCGCCGGGCTTCAGCATGTTGAATTCGCCCGCCGCCTCCAGCTCGCTGCGCAGCACCCAGCGATGCGAGACCGGCTCGATGCCGAGAATATGCGCCGGTGCATTCTGGTTGCGCCAGACCTGCAGGTGCGGCAGCGTATCGGAGCGCGTGCGCACCCTCAGCGTCTTGCCGTGCACGGCCTTCATCGGCCCGAGGCGTACTTCGGCAAAGCCACCTTCGGTCGCCGGTGCCTCGACGCAGAACAACCCGCCGAGTTCGTCGCCGAAGGTCCAGGGGAAGCCGCCGTCTTCCAGCATCTTGCCTTCAAGCCGGGTGCCCTCGTCGAACCATTTGCCGCCGACATTCATATGATACATCAGGAAGGTCGGGACGGTCTGGTCGCTGGTATTGATGACCTTGTCCTCGAGCGAGACTTCGCCCGTTGCGCCATCGATCTTCCAAAGGCGCTCGATGCGCTGCGGCAGTCCCTCGACAGTGACGAGGTCGATATCGGCGCGGCATTCGGCATTGCCGTTTTCGAACTTGGTCCACAGCACCTTCGCCTTGTGGCCGGAAACCGAGCCATGCAGCGGATAGATCGCGCCGTCGGTGCGGCCCGGGATCGGCTCGCGGTGACGGATATGGTCGGGGCCGCAGGTGAACAGGAAGCCTTCGAGCGAATGGTCGATGCGGGGATCGCCGTCATCCGGAATGGCGCGCTTGGGCGAAATGTCGACGCCATCGACGACGCAGGCACCGATATCCATCACCGACGTTTCGTCCAGCATCAGGCGCGGCCCCTTGGCGGCTGCAAACTCGATCATTTCAATCCCTCCCCCTGTCTCAAAACTGCCGTAGCGTTAGGGGCAGCGCAAGGTTTCGTCAATCACGTCGCGCATGATTGCCCGCAACCGGCGATCCGCTGAGGAACCACCGTGGCAAACCAAACGTTTAGCTTCACGCAAGTGATCACGGATATTTTCATAATTTGTTCAGTACGAATTCATAAATTCCACACTAGCGTCAAAATTCGCGGGTGTGTGTCGGCCCAGTCCCTGCTTGAGGTGCAAGACGTGAATCGCATTCTGAAATACGGCCTTTCGCTCGCCGCTGTCGTTCTGGCCGTCACATCCGTCGCGCCGGTCGCGGACGCGCAGCAATATGGCCGCCGCCAGCGCGACGTCGTCATGGTCACGCCGGATGGCCAGATCGTTAACTATATCCCGCCGGGCGCCGACGTCTATTATTCGCGTGACCGTAACGGCAATCGCGTTCTCGTCGACAGCTATGGCAATGTCGTCGCCACCGAAATGCGCTCCAAGGGCTATTATCCCGCGGCTCCCTCGCGCGATCCCTATAACAACGACCCCTATAATGCCGAGAGCGGCGATCAGACGCGCTATGGCAGCACCCGCTACATGGAGCGCGGCGCAGTCACCGGCGCGATCCCGCGTGACGGAAGCATCGAGCGTCAGCCGCTCGATCAGCCCTATCCTGATAACGGTGACTATGCCGCGATCGATCCCGATCAGCAGGCACCTCAGGCACAGCAGCCAAGGGCACCCGAAGAGCCCGCGATCACCCTGAAGGGCAAGTCGAAGCCGGAGATCGTCGCACTGCAGGTGTTCCTCGACCGCTCCGGCATCTCGCCAGGTGTCATCGACGGACACATGGGCTCGAACGTCACCAAGGCGATCTATGCCTACAACCAGATGACCGGCGAAAATCTCGATCCGAACAATACCGACGCGATCCTTGAACAGCTGCGCCTGTCGGGCGGCCTGCCTGTTATCAGCTATACCATCACCCCTGCAGACGCGGCTGGCCCCTATGTCGCCGAGATTCCGGAAGACTACGCACACAAGGCGCTTCTGCCGTCGCTCGCCTATACGTCCACGACCGAGATGCTGGCCGAGCGTTTCCATATGGACGAGGCCTTCCTGAAGGAAATGAACCCCGGCGACGACTTCACCGTCCCCGGCACCATCATCAAGGTTGTCAATCCGGGCGACCCGAAGACCGGTACGGTCGCCAAGATCCTGGCGGACAAGGCCAAGAAGCAGGTCTTCGCCTATGACGATGCGGGCAACCTGATCGCCGCTTACCCGGCCTCGATCGGTTCCAACGACACGCCCTCGCCGTCGGGAACGGTTCAGGTCGATCGCGTCGCGCTGAACCCGGGCTACACCTACAATCCTAAGATCAACTTCCAACAGGGCGCCAACGACAAGGTCCTGAACATCCCGCCAGGCCCGAACGGCCCGGTTGGCACTGTCTGGATCGCACTCTCCAAGCCGACCTACGGCATTCACGGTACCCCAGAGCCCTCGAAGATCGGCCGCACCCAGAGCCACGGCTGTATCCGCCTGACCAACTGGGACGCGACGGAACTGGCCAAGATGGTCAAGCCCGGCGTCACGGTCGAATTCGTCGATTGATCGCCATGCATTGAAACAAAAAAGCCGCCGGTCTCCCGGCGGCTTTTTTGTTTCGGCTTGTGAAATCAGGCCGCGTCACGCATCAGCAGGCCGGAAAGACGTGCCGCAACCGGAAGCTTGACCGGCAGCTTGCGCATCATTTCCTCGGCGAAACAGAGAGCATTTTCGCGGGCCTTTTCGAGGTTCGAGACCCGGGTCGCATCCATGGTGGCGAGCGTGCCGCCGCAATCGAAGATGTCGCGGAAAGCCGAGCGTTCGATGATCGCCGTGTCGAGAACCGGCACGTGACGCTCATTGAGCAGCGCCTTGACCAGCTGCAGCGCGCGGGTCGTGACCATCGAGTTGACGCGGGTCAGGACGACGGAATGACCGATCTTGATGCCTGCCTTCTCATCCAGATACTGGAGCAGTTCCAGAACCTGCGCGCCGCCGCGGGCATCCATGGCACAGCCCTGGATCGGGATCAGCACGTGGTCGGAAAGACCGACGGCAGTGGCAAGCAGCGGATTGCGCGCGCCCGGCAGATCGATGATGAAATAGTCGGTATTGGCCTTGTTCTCGCTGATATGCAGCGGCAGCGATGCCGAGGTGACGAAGTCGATGACAGAGACGTTCTTCACGTTGCCGGAAATCTCATGCCAGCGGGAAATCCAATGCTGGGGATCGGCGTCCAGAATGGTGACGCGATACCCCTTGCGCGCAAGCTCGGTCGCCAGCAGCAGCACGGCCGTAGTCTTGCCGGCGCCGCCCTTGGTATTTGCAAAAGTAATGACTGGCATATCAGGTCCTCGAAGGGAAAAGTGGCGAGCCGGTTATCGCTCTCATACGCACTTTTCGATTCATCGTGCGGTTAATGCATCCTTTCCAATCGTGGTTAACAAAATCTAAACGGACGACCCGAAATTGCAGCCCGGATTTTTTACATCCCAAGAATTTGGGATGTTTGCAGACAAAAAAAGCCCGGAAAGCCTGTGCTTTCCGGGCCAGCTGGTTGGTCCGCCTTGGTTAACTCAGAAGCAATCCTTGAACAAAGCCTTGGTGTTTTCGAGCGTCATCGTGACAGGATTGCCACCGGCGCTCGGGTCTTCGATCGCCATCGCTGACAATTCGTCGATCCTGTCAGGTGCGATTCCCATCGCCGAGAGGCTTTCGGGAACGCCGAGTTCGGAGCGCAGCTTCAGCACGTAATCATAGAAGCCGTCGAAACCTCCGGCGATGCCGAGATAAGCCGCCGCACGGGCGATCTTCTCTTCGATCACAGCGCGATTGAAACGCAGCACGGCCGGCATCACGACGGCATTGGTCATGCCGTGATGGGTGTTGTAGACGGCGCCGATCGGGTGCGACAGCGCATGGATAGCGCCGAGGCCTTTCTGGAACGCGACGGCGCCCATGGCGGCAGCAGCCATCATGTTGGCGCGGGCTTCGAGGTCCGTGCCCTCCTTGTAGGCGCGCGGCAGGAATTCCTTGACGAGGCGCATGCCTTCAAGCGCGATGCCGGCCGACATCGGATGGTAGAACGGCGAGGAATAGGCTTCCAGGCAATGCGCGAAAGCATCCATGCCGGTGCCGGCGGTGATGATCTTCGGCATCCCGACGGTCAGTTCCGGATCGGAGATCACGACGCCGGGCAGGAACTTCGGATGGAAGATGATCTTCTTCACATGCGTCGCCGAGTTGGTGATGACGCTGGCGCGGCCGACTTCCGAGCCGGTGCCCGCTGTCGTCGGTACGGCAACGATCGGCGCAATGCCTTCGATGCTCGCGCGCGTCCACCAGTCGCCGATATCCTCGAAATCCCAGACCGGGCGCGTCTGGCCTGCCATGAAGGCGACGCACTTGCCGAGATCGAGACCGGAGCCGCCGCCGAAAGCGACGACACCGTCATGACCGCCATCCTTGAACGCCTTCACACCGGCTTCGAGGTTCTTCTCGTTCGGGTTCGGATCGACATCGGCAAAGATGGCGCGGCCGAGACCGGCGTCTTCGAGAATGTCGAGCGCGTTCTTGGTGATTGCCATCGAGGCCAGGCCACGGTCGGTGACCAGCAACGGCTTCTTCATGCCGAGGCTCTTGCAGGCGTCGGCGAGCTCCTTGATGCGGCCGCGGCCGAGCTTGACCGCTGTCGGATAGCTCCAGTTGGCTGTGATATTGCTGCTCATGCTGTGACTTTCTTCAGATGGTAGGATTTCGGACGCGTCAGGTTCTGGAAGCCGATGATCGACAGCGAGCCGCCGCGGCCGGTTTCCTTGACGCCGGTCCAGCAAAGCGCCGGATCGAGATAGTCGGCGCGGTTCATGAACACCGTGCCGGTTTCGATTTCGCGGCCGAGCCGCCCTGCCCGTTCCGCGTCCTTGGTCCAGAGCGAGGCCGTCAGGCCGTACTGGCTGTCGTTCATCAGCGCCAACGCTTCCTCGTCGCTCTTGACCTTCATGATGCCGACAGCCGGACCGAAGGTTTCTTCGCGCATGAAGGCCATCGAGTGGTCGACATTGACGAGAACCTGCGGCGCGAGATAGGCGCCGCCATCATCCTGCGGGAAGAGTTTCGGATCGACCAGCGCTTTGGCGCCCTTGGAAATCGCATCGGCGATCTGATCGCGCACCACCTTGGCAAAGCGCTTATGCGCCATCGGGCCGAGCGAGGCTTCAGGATCGAGCGGATTGCCGAGCTTGTAGTTCGAGACCCAGGCGACCGACTTCTCGACGAAGCTGTCGTAGAGCGACTCGTGCACATAGATGCGCTCGATACCACAGCAGCACTGACCGGAATTGTAGGTCGCGCCATCCATCAGCGTATCGACGGCAGCGTCGAGATCGGCATCTTCCATGACATAGCCCGGATCCTTGCCGCCGAGCTCAAGGCCGAGACCGGTGAAGGTGCCGGCTGCCGCGCGCTCCATCGAACGTCCACCTTCGACCGAACCGGTGAAGTTGACGAAATTGAAGCTGCCGGCCGCGATCAGCGCCGAGGTCGTCTGGTGATCGAGGAAGACATTCTGGAAGACATCTTCAGGGACACCAGCCTCGACGAAAGCCTGCACGAGGCGCTCGCCAACCAGCAGCGTCTGCGACGCATGCTTCAAAACGACGGTGTTGCCGGCCATCAGCGCCGGAGCGATCGTGTTGATCGCCGTCATATAGGGATAGTTCCAGGGGGCCACGACGAAAACGACGCCATGGGCTTCGCGCTCGATGCGGCGCTCGAACTTGTCGCTCTCTTCGACCACCAGCGGTGCCAGCGCCTCGGCAGCGATCGAGGCCACGTAATTGGAGCGCTCGTTGAAGCCCTTGTACTCGCCGCCATAACGGATGGGACGGCCCATCTGCCAGGCGATCTCGGGCACGACGACGTCCGACATCTCGTTGAGACGCGCGACACCCTTCAGCACCAGCTGAACGCGGTCTTCGAGCGGGCGCTTCGCCCAGGTCTTCTGCGCCTTGCGCGCCCGCGCCACGGCTTCTTTCGCCGCTTCCAGCGAAAGCGCCGGACGCTCCGCGTAAACCGATCCGTCCACCGGTGATATGCATTGGATCATTGCCATGATCTTCATCCTATGTTTTTCGCGACCTTATGGCGGACGCAGCCACCACCATCTCCGGATATATGGAGATCATGTGGCGTTTATTGCATCCGCCTTCGATACGCCTCTTATGCTCTCTCGAAACCGCGCGCCACTTCCCAATCGGTGATGCGGCGATCATATTCTTCCTGCTCCCACTCCGCAGCGCGCGTGTAGTGGTCGATGACATCGTCGCCGAAAGCGCTGCGCAGCATCTTTGACTTGGTCATCACCGTCGTCGCCGCTCGCAGCGTCCGCGGGATCTCGCGAACCTTGCGGGCGCCGTAGGCATCTCCCACGAAGGGTGCTTCGAGTTCAAGCTTGTTCTCGATGCCATCGATGCCTGCGGCAATCAGCGCCGCGAAGGCGAGATAGGGATTGAGGTCGGAGCCGCCGACGCGGCATTCGATGCGGATCGCCTTGCTGCCATCGCCGCAGAGGCGGTAGCCGGCGGTGCGGTTGTCTTTGCTCCAGATCGCCTTGGTCGGCGCGAAGGTGCCGGCCATAAAGCGCTTGTATGAATTGATGTAGGGCGCCAGGAAATAGGTGATCTCGCTTGCATGGGCGAGAAGACCGGCGACGTAGTTTTCCATCAACGGCGACATGCCGTATCTGCCCTTCTCGTCGAAGAACAGCGCCTTCTTGCCATCGAGGCTCCAGAGCGACTGGTGGATATGCGACGAGCTACCGGCGGCATTGTAATGCCACTTGGCAAGGAAGGTGATGGCCTTGCCCTTCGACCAGGCGATTTCCTTGCAGCCGTTCTTGATGATCGTATGGCGGTCGGCCATCGTCAAAGCTTCGGCATAGCGAACGTTGATCTCTTCCTGTCCGGCGGAGGCCTCGCCCTTCGAATTCTCGACGGGGATTTCGGCGCCCTGCAGACCGGTACGGATCGCCCGCATCACCTCTTCTTCCTTGGTGGTCTGGAAGATGTGGTAGTCCTCGTTATAGGCGCTGGCGAGCTTCAGGTTGCGATAGCCCGAGGCATGCGCGGATTCATAGGTCTGGTCGAACAGGAAGAATTCCAGTTCCGAGGCCATGAACGGCTTCATGCCCATCGCTTCCAGACGCTTCACCTGCTTCTTCAGGATGGCGCGCGGCGAATGTGCCACTTCCTCATGCGTATGATGATCGAGCAGATCGCAGAGCACCAGGGCCGTACCTTCGAGCCACGGAATGCGCCGCAGCGTCGAAAGGTCAGGCTTCATCGTATAGTCGCCGTAACCCTTCTCCCAGCTGGTCGCTTTGTAACCGGAGACGGTTTCCATCTCCATGTCGGTGGCGACGAGATAGTTGCAGCTGTGGGTTTCCTTCCAGGCGCTGTCGAGGAAATACTCGGCCTGGAAGCGCTTGCCCATCAAGCGGCCCTGCATGTCGATCTGGCACGCCAGAACGGTATCGATGCGGCCCTCGGCCACGTCCTTCTTGAGATCGTCGAGAGTGTAGCTGGTGGTCATGATTTACCCGCCTGAATTTTTGATTTTGCGATTTCGGAACAACGAAAGGGCATGCAGCGGCGAGACGAAGCCCGCCTGATGCTTTTTCATTGAACCGGGGATGGGGCCGCGTGCGCCGCGGCCCCGCCATTCGAGAGGGAAGCCTCTGGCCTTAGTGTTCGCCCACGGCCTTTTCGGCAGCAGCGATTTCTGCCTGACGGCGTGCCACTTCGTCGCCGATCGGCGGACCCTTGAAGCGGCGCTGCTCGAAGCCGAACCAGACGATACCGGCCAGGACAAGGAAGCCGACCGTAACGTAGAGAGCCGGGCCGTTCGGCGGCTGAACACCGAGAACGAAGATCAGGATCATCGCCAGGACCGTCAGCACCGCGAACAGCTTGAAGGCGCCCTCGCCGATGTTCCACGGGCCCATCTTGTCCCACTTCGACGTACCCCAGGCAAAGAGGCCGAGCGTGATCGGGATTGCGAAGGAGAAGAACAGGAAGATGACCGTGCACGAGACGACGATCGTATAGACCGGCGTATCGCCGATCGAGACGAGCGAAGAGCCCCAGACGAAGAGGACCGAGAGGATCGAACCCGTCCAGATCGCAGCAACCGGCGTACGGTATTTCGGGCTGACCTTGGCAAGCGCCTTGGAAGTCGGCAGACCGCCGTCACGCGAGAAGGCGAAAATCATGCGCGACACCGAGGTGACCGTTGCAAGACCGCACAGCCACTGGCTGACGAGAATTGCGAAGTACAGGATGTCCTTGACGAGAGGATTCACCTGCGCGTCCATCGCCCAGAAGAATACGTTCCAGCCCTGCTTTGCGGCATCGTCCATGTTCGGCAGCATGAGGACGAACGAGCACAGCATGATGTAACCGAACAGCGCCGACCACAGCACCGAGGAAACCATGCCGCGCGGCACGGAATGTGCCGCCTTGACGGTTTCTTCGGACGTATGCGCCGAAGCGTCATAGCCGGTGATCGTGTAGATCGG
This sequence comes from Rhizobium sp. 01L410, assembly GCF_056400165.1. Taxonomy (NCBI): domain Bacteria; kingdom Pseudomonadati; phylum Pseudomonadota; class Alphaproteobacteria; order Hyphomicrobiales; family Rhizobiaceae; genus Rhizobium; species Rhizobium sp. 01L410. The sequence goes on along the minus strand of NZ_JBFTST010000002.1, from coordinate 25,125 downwards.
CAGCAGCAGGCCGAGCAGGAACACCCAGGTGCCCGATGTCGCCGGCCAGACATTGCCGCCAGCTTCGCCGGAATAGTTGGCGAAGGTGAACAGGCGGCCGATTTCGTAGGACGGGGCTGCAAAAAGGCAGACGGCCGAAAGCACGATGGCCGTTGCGAAGATCAGATAGCCCGAGAAGTCCGTGAGCTTGGCGGTGAGGCCGATACCCATGTGGTTCACGAGAGCCTGTGCGCCGGTGATGATGATCAGGAAGACGATACGCACGACAGTCGTATCGGTCAGGCCGAAATAGCTGGTGCCGAAGGAACCCATGAAGAAGTAATAGGTACCGACATTGATGGCGCCGAGAACGGTGACCAGACCGAGCAGGTTGAACCAGGCGGTCAGCCAGCCGGTGAAGCGGTTGCCGAGGATCGAACCCCAGTGATAGAGGCCGCCGGCCGTCGGATAGGCAGAGCTGATCTGCGCCATCGCCACGGCGAAGACGAGCGAGACGAAGCAACCGATCGGCCAGCCGATGCCGATTGCCGCGCCACCGGCACCTGCCGTTGCCTGAGCCAGCGAGTTGATGCCGCCGGAGAGAATGCAAATGATCGAAAACGAGACTGCGAAGTTCGAGAACGAGCTCATGCGTCGTTCAAGTTCTTGGGCATAGCCCATGGAATGCAAGACACTCATGTCCTGCTTCTTATCCAGATCGGTATAGTCAGACATGACTTCCCCCTGTTCCCGATCGGCCGCGGGATTGCGGTCGATCTTGTGCCAAATTGCCCGTGGCATTTGCCATCGGGCGGTCCGCAGCAAAGCTGCTCCCTGGGGCCGTTTTCTTTTTTAGTGCGAGCCTTCCAGACAGTGCTGGAGAAGCCCTGAGAGATAGTCGGCCATGACCCCTTGACCGGCATCGTCCTTGATGAGGTCGTTTCGGACCTCGATCATTACATTGCGGAACCCGTTGGAAACCCCGTGCAGGATCAGCGTATGCGTCACGCCGTCTTGAGGGCCGTAGGGCTCGTTGCGTTCTGTCTTGTAGAGCGGCGCGTCAGCCGAAGCTGAAAGCATATCGTCTGCCAGGCGGCTGTCGGCATCGTGCAGGATGCCGAGCTCGACTGCACGCGGCTTGCCGTTGAAAACAGGCGTAAAGCTGTGGATTGTGACGACGACGGTCTCCTGCCCCCTCGCCTTTCGCTCCGCGATCAGCCTGCGCACGGCATCGTGAAAAGGAATGTACAGCGCTTCGGTGCGAGCCTTGCGCTCTTCCGCGCCGAGATTCTGGTTGCCCGGAATGGGATAGATCTCGCTCTTCTCCGGCATCGCGCCCGGCGCTTCCGGCGGGCGGTTGCAATCGTAGATCAGGCGGGAAAAACGCTGCGAGACGAGCGTTGCGTCAAGTGCGGCGGAAATACCGCGCGCAACCGCCAAAGCCCCCGGATCCCAGGCGATGTGGCTCTCCCGCGCATCCTTCGAAAGGCCGAGATCGCCATAGCGTTCAGGCAGCGTTCGCGACGCATGCTCGCAGATGATCAGCAGCGCGCTCTTGCCGTCGCGCCGCTCGATGCTGACGCAACTTCCTTCTGCTTCGTTTAGCACCTTCAGTTCAGTGAGCACGGGGGCAACGCCTCGCCAGATGGCTTTATAAAAAATTAATAAGAAAAGAATTCTTCAGGTTCTCCACACTGTCAAGCGCATCCTGAAAATTTCTTTTCATGACAGTAGTTGACATGGATTGTGACAGCGTTGTTAACTTTGAGTGGGAAAGTGGCACCTGACGCAAAGGGAAAGCGTCGGGATCAAAACAAGCCATTCCCGGGGAGCATGATCGAGTGAACGCCGCGTCGAAGACGGTCTCGGACGTCATCCACTCGCATTTCGACGCGCTGACGCGCGCCGAGAAGCAGTTGGCTGAAAGTCTGCTGGACAACTACCCAGTCTCCGGGCTGGGCAGCATCACCACCATTGCGGAAAATGCCGGCGTCTCGACGCCGACGGTGGTGCGCATGGTGCAGAAGCTCGGCTTCAAGGGCTATCCGGATTTCCAGGCACATCTGCATCAGGAGGTCGAAGCGACGATCTCCAACCCGATCGCCAAGCACGACCGCTGGGCCTCGAATGCGCCGGGCACGCATATCCTCAACCGCTTCGCCGATGCCATCATCGGCAACCTGCGCCAGACCTTGACCGATCTCGACACGGCAACCTTCGAGAACGTCGCGTCGCTGCTGTCTGACCGCAAGCGCGGCCTCTATTTCGTCGGCGGCCGCATCACCGGCGCGCTGGCCGAGTACTTTTTCACTCACATGCAGGTCATCCGGCCGAACACCGCCCTGCTCTCCTCGAATTCGTCGAGCTGGCCGCAATACGTGCTCAACATGAATGCCGGCGACCTGCTGATCATCTTCGATATCCGCCGCTACGAGCAGGAGATGGTGAGCCTGGCGCAGGCCGCCCGCAAGCGCGGTGCTGAAATCATCGTCTTCACGGACCAATGGGGATCTCCCGCCGCCAAGCTCGCAAGGCACGCGTTCCGCGTCCAGATCGAGGCACCGTCGGCCTGGGACTCTTCCGTCGTTACCCTTTTCATCGTCGAGGCCCTGATCGAAGCCGTCCAGAGCTCGACATGGGACGAAACGAAGGGGCGCATGAAAACGCTGGAGGGCCTGTTTGAACAGACCAGGCTCTTCCGCAAGCTGGGTTGAGAGGGAAAGGGGCAAGACTAAACGAAATCAATGAGGGCGTAGATAAAATAGAATAGCGCGTCGCAAACAAGACAGCGGCCGCAAGCACCTGCAATCATAAGAAAAATTAACGTCACGCGGCTGTCATACAAGCTTCATGCAACGTCAGTAACAGCTTCGCCAGACCACTGAAAACCGAAGGAGAACAACAGTGATCTCTAACATTTCTCGACTGCTTTCGCTTTCTACTGCGATCGTCGTAGCTTCGACTGCGATTGCCGCGGCTGAACCGAGCGCCGACCTCATCGCTGCCGCCAAGAAGGAAGGCACGCTGACGACCATCGCTCTCCCGCACAACTGGTGCGGTTACGGCGACGTCATCGCAGGCTTCAAGGCCAAGTACGGCATCGAAGTCAACGAACTGAACCCGGACGCTGGTTCGGGCGACGAAATCGAAGCCATCAAGGCCAACAAGGGCAACACTGGCCCGCAGGCTCCTGACGTCATCGACGTCGGTCTCTCCTTCGGCCCGTCTGCCAAGGCCGATGGCCTGATCCAGCCCTACAAGGTCTCCACCTGGGATTCCATTCCGGACTCCGCAAAGGACGCTGACGGCTACTGGTACGGCGATTACTACGGCGTTCTCTCGTTCGTCGTGAACACCGACATCGTCAAGAACGTCCCGAAGGATTGGGCCGACCTGAAGAAGCCGGAATACGCCAACTCGGTTTCGCTCGCTGGTGACCCGCGCGCTTCGAACCAGGCTGTTCAGGCCGTCTACGCTGCTGGCCTCGCTGCCGGCGAAAAGGACGCAACGAAGGCTGGTGAAGCAGGTCTCTCCTACTTCGCAGAACTCAACAAGGCCGGCAACCTCGTTCCGGTTATCGGCAAGTCCGCTTCGCTCGCTCAGGGTTCGACCCCGATCGTCGTCGCATGGGACTACAACGGTCTCTCCTGGCGCGACAGCCTGAACGGCAACCCGCCGGTTGAAGTCGTCGTTCCGACGTCTGGCGTTGTCGCCGGCGTTTACGTTCAGGCGATCTCGGCTTTCGCTCCGCACCCGAATGCTGCCAAGCTCTGGATGGAATACCTCTATTCGGACGAAGGTCAGCTCGGATGGCTGAAGGGCTATTGCCACCCGATCCGCTTCAACGACCTCGCCGAAAAGGGCAAGGTTCCGAAGGAACTGCTCGACAAGCTGCCGCCGGCTGAAGGCTATGCAAAGGCCGTCTTCCCGACGCTCGACGAGCAGGACAAGGGCAAGGCTGCTATCACCACGAAGTGGGATAGCGTCGTCGGCGCCAACGTTCAGTAATATCTGCCACGCCTCCCCGCCCATCCGGCGGGGAGGCTCTTTTTCACCTCGACGCCCCCGGATAGCTTCCATGAGCACTGTGACTGCGCCTGTGGCAAGCACTGCCCCATTCTTCAACCGCGATCGCGTGGTGGATTGGCTCGGCATTGCGCCCTTCATCATCTTCGCGCTGCTGTTTTTGATCATCCCGACGCTCTATCTGGTCATCGGCGCCTTTTTCACTCCGGATGGTCAGTTCACGCTGAAGAACATCTCGGATCTCTTCACGCCCTCGATCATGAACGCCTACTGGATCAGTATCCGGGTTTCCGTCGCATCGGCTCTCGGCGGCGCGCTCATCGGTTTCTTCCTTGCCTGGGCCGTGGTGCTCGGCGGCCTGCCCTCCTGGGTGCGCGGCACGCTGCTGACCTTCTCGGGCGTTGCCTCCAATTTCGCCGGCATCCCGCTCGCCTTCTCGTTCCTGGCGACGCTCGGCCGCACCGGCCTTGTCACCATCTTCCTGCGTGACTGGTTCGGCTTCAATCTCTACGGCACGGGCTTCAACCTGCTGTCCTTCTTCGGCCTGACCATCACCTACATGTATTTCCAGATCCCGCTGATGGTGCTGATCCTGACGCCGGCCCTCGACGGCATGAAGAAGGAATGGCGCGAGGCCTCCGAAATCCTCGGCGCCACCAATCGCCAGTACTGGACGATGGTCGCCCTGCCGATCCTGTGGCCGAGCCTGCTCGGCACCACGCTGCTCTTGTTCGCCAACGCCTTCGGCGCCATCGCCACGGCCTATGCGCTGACCGGCTCCTCGCTAAACATCGTGCCGATCCTGCTCTACGCACAGATCCGCGGCGACGTGCTGCACAACGCCAACCTCGGCTACGCGATCGCGCTCGGCATGATCGTCATCACAGGTGTGTCGAACGTTCTTTACCTCATGCTGCGCATGCGCGCTGAACGGTGGCAGAAATGAAGGGTTCTCGTATCGGCGCCTGGTTCGCCATCATCATTGGTGCGACCTACTTCATCGTTCCGCTTCTCGGCACGCTCGAGTTCTCGCTGCGCATGCGCCGCGACGGCTACAGCTTCGATGCCTACAAGTCGGTCTTCTCCGATGCCCAGTTCCAGCAGACTTTCGGCTATTCGATGCTGATGGCGCTGATGACCATCATCTTCGGCATGCTGCTCGTCGTGCCGACAGCCTATTGGGTTCGCTTGCGCGTGCCGCAGATGCGCCAGATCATCGAGTTCATCACGCTGTTGCCGCTGGTTATCCCGGCGATCGTCATCGTCTTCGGCTATCTGCGTCTGTATAATTCCTCGTCGATCTTGCCGCTGACCGGCTCGACCATGGGGACCAACGTGCTGCTGGTCTTCGCCTACATCACGCTGTCGCTGCCTTACATGTACCGCTCCGTCGATACGGCGATGCGCGCCATCGATGTGCGGACGCTGACGGAAGCCGCCGAAAGCCTCGGCGCCAAGTGGCCGACGATCATGTTCAAGTGCATCTTCCCGAACGTCATGAGCGGTGTGCTCTCGGGCGCCTTCATCACACTGGCGATCGTCATGGGCGAATTCACCTTTGCCGCCCTGCTGAACCGTCCGGCCTTCGGTCCCTACCTGCAGCTCGTCGGTGCCAACAAGGCCTATGAGCCGTCGGCGCTCGCCGTGATCGCCTTCTCCATCACCTGGCTCAGCATGGGCTTGCTCAATCTCGTCTCCCGCTTCGGCAAAGCCCGTCCGGCCAAGGCTTAAGGTATCCGTCTCATGTCATTTCTCACGCTGACCAACATTCAGAAGTCCTTCGGCCAGGTTCAGGTCGTCAAGAACTTCAACATGAATATCGAGAAGGGAGAGTTCGTCTCCTTCCTCGGCCCATCGGGCTGTGGCAAGACCACCATCCTGCGTATGATCGCCGGTTTCGAAACGCCGACCGGCGGCTCGCTGACGATCAACGGCAAGGACCAGAGCCCGCTGAAGCCGAACCAGCGCAATATCGGCATGGTGTTCCAGGCCTACGCGCTGTTCCCGAACATGACGGTGCACGACAACGTCGCCTTCGGCATGAAGGTTGCCGGCAAGCCGAAGGCCGAGATCGACGCGCGCGTCAAGGAAATGCTCGGCCTGATCCGCCTCGACCACCTGGCGGAACGCTACCCCTACCAGATGTCGGGCGGCCAGCAGCAGCGCGTGGCTCTCGCCCGCGCGCTCGCCGTCAAGCCGCAGGTCCTGCTTCTCGACGAACCGCTCTCGGCTCTCGACGCCAAGATCCGCGTATCGCTGCGCGAAGAAATCCGCGCCATCCAGCGCCAGCTCGGCATCACCACCGTCTTCGTCACCCATGACCAGGAAGAGGCGCTGTCGATCTCCGACCGCATCGTCGTCATGAACGCCGGCAAGGCCGACCAGATCGGCACGCCTTTCGAGATCTACAACACGCCGTCGACCCGCTTCGTCGCCTCCTTCGTCGGCACGCTTAACCTGATCGAAGCGAAGGTCGTCGACCCCGCCGCCAACCGCATCCAGATCGGCGATCAGGGCGTGACGCTGAAGCAGTCGGTGCAGACCTACAAGGCCGGCGATACCGTGCAGCTGGCGCTGCGCCCGGAAGCCGGATCGCTCGCCGAAGGCGTCAAGAGCGACACGGCACTCACCGGCGAAGTCGTTTCCGCCCACTTCCTGGGCTCGGTCATCCGCACCCGCATGAATGTCGGCGGCAACATCATTTCCTTCGACATGTTCAACAACCCGGGCGTCACCCCGCCCCAGTCGGGCGAAAGCGTCACGCTGCGCTTCATGGCGGCGGATCTTCTCGTCATCCGCGACTGACCGGACAAGCATACCCTCCTGCCAGGCGCCGCTCTCAGCGGCGCCTTTTTTCTTTGTGCAATTTCCGCGATGCACGGCGGGAATCCCATCGGCTGGCGCAAAAAGGGCGGCATTGCGAAGCAACACCGCCTTCTATTCTCAAATGCTTCGGCCCGGAGAAGGGCGGCAAGCGCCCTCACCCCTTCAAACCCTACCGGATCGCCTGATCGTTCGCGTCGAAGCGGTGCATATGCGCCCGGTCCGGCGTTGCGTAGACGATCTCGTCAGGAGCATACTGATGCTCGCCGAAAAGCCGCGCCGTCAGCAGCCCGCATTGGTCGGATTCCAGATAGACGATCGTGTCAGCGCCGAGATGCTCGACATGGACGATCTTCGCCTTCCAGGTGCCGCTGTCGCGCGACAGCGTCAAATGCTCGGGACGCACGCCGATGGTCTTGGCTTGCGCGTCACCGAGCTTGTCCGCGGCAATGAAGTTCATCATCGGCGAGCCGATGAAGCCGGCGACGAAGACATTAGCCGGGCGGTTATAGAGCTCCATCGGCGAACCGACCTGCTCGATCGCGCCGGCATTCAGGACGACGATCTTGTCGGCCAGCGTCATCGCTTCGACCTGGTCGTGGGTGACGTAAATCATCGTCGCCTTCAGCTGACGGTGCAGCTTGGCGATCTCCAGACGCGTCTGTACGCGCAAGGCGGCATCGAGGTTCGACAGCGGCTCGTCGAACAGGAAGAGTTCAGGCTCGCGCACGATGGCGCGGCCGATGGCGACGCGCTGGCGCTGGCCGCCGGAGAGCTCCGCAGGGCGGCGGGCGAGATAGGGCGCCAGCGACAGCATGCCGGAGGCCTCCGTCACCCGCTTCTCGATCTCGTCCTTCGGCTTGCCCGCCTGCTTCAGGCCGAGGCCCATATTGTCCTTGACGGTCAGGTGCGGATAGAGCGCGTAAGACTGGAAGACCATGGCGATGCCGCGCTTGGCAGGCGGCGTCAGCGTTTCATCGCGGCCATTGATCAGAACCGTACCGGAGGTCACGTCCTCAAGGCCGGCGATGCTGCGCAGCAGGGTCGATTTCCCGCAACCGGACGGGCCGACGAAGATGACGAACTCGCCGTCCTTGACCTCGAGGTCGATGCCCTTCAGCACTTCGTGCGTGCCGTAGGTCTTGCGAATGGATTTCAGTTGAAGCGATCCCAAGGGTCGAATTCCTTACAGTTTGACCGGCTGGCCGGTGCGTACGCTCTCGTCGGCGGCAAGGCAGATGCGCAGCGAAGCCACCGCATCGCCCATATGCCTGTTAAGGTCGATATCCTCGCGGATGGCCTTCAGCATGAAGGCCTGCTCGAAATCGCAGAGTTCCTGATGGCCAGGCTCGCCCGCCATCGTCATGTCCTGATCCGGCGTGATGAACTTGCCGGTAGGACCGGTCTCGGCGGTATGCAGACGGATGACGGATGTCTTCGTATGCGTGTCGATATCGTCGGACTTGGCGTTCGGATCCATGACGATCGAGACCGCGCCGTTCGGCGACATCACGTCCTTCACGAAGAAGGCCGTCTCGGAAATCATCGGACCCCAGCCCGCTTCGTACCAGCCGACCGAACCGTCTTCGAACAGCACCTGCAGCTGGCCGTAGTTGTACATGTCAGGCGCGATCTCATTGGAGAGGCGCAGGCCCATGCCGCGCACTTCAACCGGCTTGGCGTCGGTGATCTGGCACATGACATCGACATAATGCACGCCACAATCGACGATCGGCGACGTCGTCTGCATCAGCGACTTGTGGGTTTCCCAGGTCGGGCCGCTGGACTGCTGATTGAGGTTCATGCGGAAAACATAGGGGCCGCCGAGCTTGCGCGCTTCCTCGATCAGCTTGATCCAGGACGGGTGATGGCGAAGGATATAGCCGATGACAAGCTTGCGCCCGGCCTTCTTCGCAGCCGCCACGACGCGCTCGGCGTCGACAACGGTGGTCGCCAGCGGCTTTTCGACGAAGACATCGCAGCCCGCTTCGAATGCCGCAACGGCGTAGTCTGCATGGCTGTCGGAATAGGTGCAGACAGCGCAGAGATCTGGCTTCAGCTCGGCAAGGGCCGCATAGAAATCCGCATGGATCTTGTAGCCCGCGAGCGCCGGATCGAGCTTCGGCGCCGAGCGGTTGACGAGGCCGACGATCTCGTAGCCGGGATTGTTGTGATAGGCGAGCGCATGGCTGCGGCCCATATTGCCGAGACCGGCAACAAGGACGCGGACGGGCTTCTGTGAACTGGTCATTTCACTGCTCCGGAAGTAATGCCGCGGATCAGCTGCCGCGAGAAGATGACGTAGAGAACGAGGATCGGCAGGATCGCCAGCGACAGCGCCGCCAGAACCGCATTCCAGTTGGTGACGAACTGGCCGATGAAGATCTGCGAACCGAGCGTCACGGTCTTGGTGGCTTCCGCCGGGGCCAGGATCAGCGGGAACCAGAGGTCGTTCCAGATCGGGATCATGGTGAAGACGGCAACCGTCGCCATCGCAGGCCGCACCAGCGGCAGCACCAGGCGGAAGAAGATGGCGTATTCCGAGAGGCCGTCGATGCGCCCGGCATTCTTCAGATCGTCGGAGACTGTGCGCATGAACTCAGAGAGAATGAAGATCGCGAGCGGAATGCCTTGCGCCGTATAGACGAGAACAAGCGCCGTCAGCGTGTTGACGAGACCGGCAGCGACCATGCCCTGCAGGATGGCGACCGTACCAAGACGGATCGGGATCATGATGCCGATCGCCATGTAGAGGCCGACGAGCGTATTGCCCCTGAAGCGGTATTCCGACAGCGCGAAAGCCGCCATGGCACCGAACAGCAGCACCAGGAAGATCGCCACCACCGTGACGATAAAGCTGTTCTGGAAGTAGAGCGCAAAATCGCCCTGCCCCAGCACCGTCTGATAGCCGACAAGGCTGAAAGTCGACGGCGTCGGGATCTGCAGCGGCGAGCGGAAGATCGCGTTGCGGTCCTTGAACGAGTTGATGATCGTCAGGAACACCGGGAAGATGGCAATCAGCGTGTAGCCGAGGAGCGCCAGGTGGACGAGGCCGGTGCGCAGAGGAGACGTGCGTGCTTTGTTGGACATGTCGCGCTCCTCAGAACTGGTACCGGCGCATGCGCCGCTGGATGGCAAAGAGATAGAAGGAGACGCCGGCGAGAATGATGACGAACATCACGGCGGCGATCGTCGCCCCCATCGAGCGGTCGCCGAGCTGCAGCTGGAAACCGAAGAAGGTGCGGTAGAGCAGCGTGCCGAGAATATCGGTGGACATATCTGGCCCGGCGAGAGCGCCCTGCACGGTGTAGACAAGGTCGAAGGCGTTGAAATTGCCGACGAAGGTCAGGATCGAGATGATGCCGATGGCAGGCAGGATCAGCGGCAGCTTGATCTTCCAGAACTGCGCCCAGCCGGTAATGCCGTCGCATTCGGCAGCCTCGATCACCTCTTCGGGGATCGACAGCAGCGCCGCGTAGATCAGCATCATCGGTATGCCGATATACTGCCAGTTGGAAATCAGCGACACGGCGATCAGCGCCGGACCGGACTGGCCGAGCCAGGGCGCGAAAAGCCCCTTCAACCCGACAAGGCCCATCAGCCAAGGCGCTACCCCCCAGATCGGCGACAGGATCAGCTTCCAGATGAAACCGACGATGACGAAGGACAGCAGCGTCGGCAGGAACATGGCGGTGCGGTAAAAGGCCACGAACCGCAGCCGCGGCGTCGACAGCAGGGCTGCCAGCGCAATGCCGATCGGGTTCTGCACGCACATATGAATGACGAAGAAGATCAGGTTGTTGACCAGCGCGTTCCAGAAATCCCGCGCCCAGCGCGCGTCTCCGAACAGCACCTTGTAATTCGCCAGCCCAACGAAGGCCGGCTGACCGTCGACGAGATTGTAGAACGAAAGCCTGAGCGTTTCGATCAGCGGCAGGATCATGATCGCCGAATAGACGACGAATGCCGGAAAGAGAAAGACGCCGATATGCCAGCGTATGGGGCGTTTGATCGGTATCACGTCAAGACTGTTTGCGGCTTCGCTCATTGGCCCTCGCCTTATTGCTATTGGCTGACGTCAAAGCGCAGCGCAGATGAATCTCGGGGACGGTCAGGTGCTCTCTTGTGCGTCACGCCTGCGGCATGACGAAAGACCCCTTCTGGCCTGCCGGCCATCTTCCCCACAAGGGGGAAGAAGACTCGCGGCATGCGTCCCTCCCTGCCAATTGCCGCAGACTGGATGCGGCAAAAACCCCTCCCCCTTATGGGGAGGGGTTGGGGAGGGGTTTTCGCGTTACTTGCCCGGCTTGTACCAGCTGTCGAGGCCCTTCTGGAGCTTCTCGCCGGCAACGGCCGGCGTATCGGTGCCGTTGATGACGTTGGCCGATTCAACCCAGGTCTCGTTTTCGAGGTTCGGGGTGCCGCGCGACAGGATCTGGTAGGTCGAGCGGACGGTCGATTTGTACGGGCCGCGCCAGGAAACGAATTCCTGAGCCAGCGGATCGCTCATCTTCACCGGGTTGGAGTTCAGGCTGAAGAAGCCCGGCAGCGAGTTCGCGTAGATGTCGGCGAATTCGCTGGAAGCAACCCACGACAGGAACTTCTTGGCTTCCTCGGCATGGGCGCTCTTGGCGTTCAGGGCAACGCCGATATCCGGATGATCCGAGATGTAGCCCTGGTCGCCAGCCTTCGGAACCGGCGGCGGGAATGCGCCCATCTTGAACTGTGCCTGCGTGTTGAACAGCGCGATTTCCCACGAACCGGCAGGATAGATCGCTGCGCGGCCGAGCGTGAAGAGGTTCTGGCTGTCCGAGTAGGTCTGGGCTTCGAAACCGTCGCCGAGGTAAGGCTTCCACTTGGCAAGCTCTTCATACGGCTTGACCCAGTCGGCATCCGTCAGCTTCTGCTTGCCGGAGATCAGAGCGGCGCGGCCGTCTTCACCCTTCCAGTAGTTCGGACCGATGTTCTGGTAGCCCATGGTTGCGGCTTCCCAGAGATCCTTCGTGCCCATGGCGAGCGGGATATAGGTGCCGTCAGCCTTGATCTTGTCGAGGGCCGCGAAGAACTCGTCTTCCGTCTTCGGAATGGCAATACCCAGCTTGTCGAAGGCATCCTTGTTGTAGATGAAGCCGTGGATGACAGAGGCCATCGGCACGCAGAAGGTCGACTTGCCGTCGTCGGTCGACCAGGCAGCCTTGGCGACCGGCGTGAAGTTCTCCATGCCCGGCAGGCTCGTCAGGTCGGCCAGCTGCTTCTTGTTGAAGAGCTCGAGCGATGCGTCGAACGGACGGCAGGTGATGATGTCGCCAGCGGAACCGGCATCGAGCTTGGCGTTCAGCGAAGCATTGTATTCAGTCGGAGCGGTCGGCGAGAAGACGATCTTGATGCCCGGATTCTTGGCTTCGAAAGCCGGGATGATCTTTTCCTGCCAGATCTGCAGGTCGTCGTTACGCCAGCTTTCGACCGTTAGCGTCACGTCGGCGCCATAGGCAAAACCGGCCGACGTCAGCAGGCTCGACGCCAGCAGGAAGCTTTTCAGAGCAGTGTTTTTCATTTCCCTCTCCTGTTTTTAAGCGCCATCAGGCGCGTCTTTGGTTCTGAAACAAGCAATCGGAGTGTCTGAGGAAACACCCAACGCCCCTTTGGAGGATCGCCAGTGCTGGCGGTCCCTTAAGCTCGAACCGGCATGAAGGCTTGGAGCCCCCGGGCCGGACTGCACCCTCCCATACACAAGCGGGGCGCGGTGTTTTCATGAGGAAAAAGCTGATGATGACGAGCCGGCGGATTGCCTGAACGGGCAGTTCCGTGTCAAACCCAATCACTTTCAGGAGCGTCCCGGCATTTGATTTTGGCGCCGGTGTAAATTTGCCCCTGTTTGCTGTTCCCTTTTTCAGAATTAAGGCCAAAAAAATACCAATTGTCCAGCCGAATTTAACTTTTGGCAGTCCGAATTTTCATAAAAAATTTTTATCATTAAATATCAACATGATAGAAATATGAAATTTCAAAGCCAATTTTGCTTGGTAAATGGTATTTTTTTGGTATGGTAATAAAAAACGACGGGAACAGCGTTATCCGGGGGTCCGATGACGGAACTGGCAATCGGCATTGATGGCGGCGGGTCAAGCTGCCGCGCCGCGGTCGCAGACCGGAGCGGCAAGATTCTGGGCCGCGGCACCGCAGGCTCCGCCAATATCCTGTCCAATCTCCAGGGATCCCTGGAAAACATCATTCTCGCCGCAAAAGAAGCATTGCGCGATGCCGCATTGCCGCCTGAAACCGTTTCCAGTGTCTCCGCCGTCGTCGGCGTCGCAGGCGCCAATGTCGGCGACTACGGCAGCCGCATCGAAAAGGCCCTTCCCTTTGCCGATGGCAAGGTCGTGACCGACGCCCTGATCGCGCTGCAGGGAGCGCTCGGCGATTCCGACGGCGTCATCGGCGCCTTCGGCACCGGCTCTGTCTATAACGCGCGGCGCAACGGCACGATCAGCGGCATCGGCGGCTGGGGCTTCATCGTCGGCGACCAGGCGAGCGGCGCCCGCCTCGGCCGCGACCTGCTGGAGCGCTCGCTTCTCGCTTATGACAAAGTGCGGCCCGGTTCGGCCTTGACCGAGAAGATCATGGCCGAGTTCGGAAACGATCCGGAAAAGCTCGTCGAATTCGCCCATATCTCCAAGCCCAAGGATTTCGCGCGCTACGCGCCAGTGATCTTCGATCATGCGAACAACAATGACGAAGTCGCAGCAGCCATCGTCAGCGAAGCCGCAGCCGCGATCGGCGAAAATCTCGATGCGCTGATCTGGCCGGAATGCCCGGCGATCTGCCTGCTGGGTGGCCTGGCAAAAGCCTATCGCCCCTGGCTCGCGAAGCGTCATGCCGCGCTGCTGGCCGAGCCGAAAGGCGACGTCCTGCAGGGGGCGGTCGAACTGGCCGTCAAACGCCTTGCCATCGAGACTCGGGGGGCGGCATGACCGAAGATCTCTCCGCCATCCTCTCGCCCGAACGCGTCCAGGCCGGCGGCACCGGGCCGCTCTACGTCAAGCTTCGCCGCACGCTGGAAGAGGCCGTTCGCAGCGGCACGCTGGGACACGGCGATGCCCTGCCCCCGGAACGTGACATTGCCGAATTCGCCGCCGTCAGCCGCGTCACCGTCCGCAAGGCGATCGATGATCTCGTCGCCGATGGCCTGCTGGTGCGCCGCCACGGCTCGGGCACCTTCGTCACCAAACCGGTTTCCAAGGTCGAACAGCGCCTGTCGCAACTGACCTCGTTTACCGAAGACATGGCGCGGCGCGGCATGACCTCTCGCTCCGAATGGCTGCACAAGGGCATCCACACGCCCTCGCCTGACGAAATGATGATCCTCGGCCTCGGCACCGACATCAAGGTCTCGCGCCTGTCACGCCTGCGCATCGCCGACGACCAGCCGCTGGCGATCGAAAACGCCAGTGTGTCAGGCGAGTTCCTGCCCGACCCTTCGGTGGTCACCACCTCGCTCTATGCCGAACTCGAACGCCGCCAGGTCCGCCCGACCCGCGCCGTCCAGCGCATCTCGGCCACCAACATGAAGGAAGCCGACGCCCACCTCCTCGGCGTCGCGGTCGGCGCCGCGGGCCTGTCGATCGAGCGTATCTCCTATCTCGCCTCCGGCCGCGCCGTGGAATTCACTCGCTCGCTCTACCGTGGCGATGCCTATGATTTCGTCGCGGAGCTGACGATCGCCTCGTAGTCATGCAGATCACATTGAAGAGCCGCTCGCCTGGCGCTATTCCTTGAGATCATGATCACAGGACCCAGAATATCCGTTCTCGACGCGGTTTCCGACCCGGGCAATCCGGCAAAGGCAAACGAAGACCGCCTCGGTCACAACGAGGCCTGCGCCTTCGTCATCGACGGCGCAACTGGTCTCGGCGATCGCCAATATATCGATGCTGATGGCAGTGATGCCGCCTGGATCACCGCACGTTTCGCGGATGGTTTTCAGCGCGGCATTGCGCGCAAGACGGCAATATCGGATATCGCCCGCGCTATATCCGAGGGCGCCCGCAAGGACTTCACCGACAGCCACCCAGGCGTCCCCCGCTATGCCTGGCCGCTCTCGGCCTTCGCCATGATTCATGCGACGGATGAGGCCTTCGACTTCTATGGTCTCGGCGACTCCTGCGTATTCCTGCTTCAAGACGACGGCTCGGCAAGCCTCCACACGGCGATACCGGGTGCCTATGCGCGCGAGCAGGAGCACGCGCGCAGCCACATCGCCCGCACCGGCGGCATCAACAAAGGCGGCGGCGCGCTCGGTGACACCGAGACGCTCGCCGCACTTCGGCGGCACCGCGAAAGCCAGAACACGCCGGGCGGCATCTGGACGCTCGGCCTCGTTCCCGAGGCAGCCGACCATCTTGTCTATCAGCAACTACCGGTCAAAACCCGGGCGCACGCCATCGTCTGCAGCGACGGCCTGGCCGACCTCGTCGTGCTCTACGCACGTCACGACGCGGCAAGCCTGGTCCGGACGGCACTCGACAAGGGACTGCGCCCGATGATCGAAGAACTCCGCCAATTGGAACGGGAGATCGACCCCGAAGGTCTCCACTATCCCCGCTTCAAGCAGAGCGATGATACGACGGCGATATTGGCAGAGCTCAGAGCCTAGCCGCGCGGCATTCCCTACCAGAGCCGCGCCAGCCACCGGCTGTGACCTGACAGTTCGTCGAAAACCGTGTCCGCGGAAACAAGCGGAAGCCCCTCGGCCATAGCCGTTGCCGCGATCAGCCGATCGAAGGGATCGCGATGCTGCCAAGCCATCGTCGATGCATGCAGGCAGATTTCAGGCGTCAGCGAAGCGCTGCTGCCGCCCTGGCGTTCGAGGATATCGGCCAGCTTCAGAACCTGGGGCTCCATCTCCGGCCATTTGCCGATCCGCACCTTCTGACCGATTTCAAACAGGGAAATCGGCGAGACGAAGACTGCGTCCGCTTGACCGATGACATGGATGGCCTTCCGGCTCAGCCGCTCGTCGCCGGTCAGCGACCAGGCCCAGGCATGGGTATCGAGCAGGATGGCAGTCAATTGCCGCCTTCCCAATCCGCGAGGGTGGCCTCATCAAGCGGCTCGAAGAAATCCGGACCGCCGCCGGCGATCTCGCCTTTCAGCAGACCGATCTGAAATGTGTTTTGCGGGATCGGCACGAGCTTGACCGCGGGCTTCTGGCCCTTGGCGATAACCACCTCTTCGCCCGACAAGGCGGCGTCGATAAGTTTCGAGAGATTGGTCTTCGCGGCATGGACGGTCACGCGCATCGCACAGCTCCTTAGCTAACTTAGCTAAGATACGCGAAACTGCAGCAATTTTCCAGAGCACTGATACGTGGGGACCAAAAACATCATTATTTCAAAACGATAAGGGCGAAAAGTGAATCACTTTCCGCCCTTCTTGATTCAATCTCTGAACTTGCCGCCCTGAGATCAGGCCGCGTTCTCGATCTCGTCGCTGACCTTGGCAGGCACATAGTTCAGCACCGGGCCGAGCCAGCGTTCGACCTCGGCGACCTCCATGCCCTTGCGGGCGGCGTAGTCTTCCACCTGATCCCGCTCCACCTTGGCAACGCCGAAATAGTAGGAGTCGGGATGGCCGATATAGATGCCTGATACCGAAGAACCCGGCCACATCGCGTAGCTTTCCGTCAGCGTCACGCCCGCGGTCTTCTCAGCGTCGAGCAGTTCGAACAGCGTCTTCTTCTCGGTATGATCGGGCTGCGCCGGATAGCCGGGCGCCGGGCGGATACCGGCGTACTGCTCGGTGATCAGCTCGTCGTTGGAGAGCGTCTCGTCCTTGGCGTAACCCCAGTACTCGCGGCGAACCTGCTCATGCATGCGCTCGGCAAAGGCTTCCGCGAAGCGGTCTGCCAGCGCCTTGACGAGGATCGACGAGTAGTCGTCGTTCGCCCGCTCGAAACGCTCGGCGATCGCCACTTCCTCGATACCGGCGGTCACGACGAAACCGCCGACATATTCCTCGAGACCGGTTGCTTCGGGCGCGACGAAATCCGACAGCGCCACATTCGGACGGCCGTCCCGCTTCGACAGCTGCTGGCGCAGCGTGTAGAAGGTCGCGAGCTCTTGCTTGCGGCCCTCGCCGGTGAAGAGACGGATATCGTCGCCGACGGCATTTGCCGGCCAGAAGCCGATCACCGCGCGCGGCCGGAACCATTTCTCGTCGATGATCTTCTTCAGCATAGCCTGGGCGTCATTCCAGAGCGCCCGCGCCGCCTCGCCCTGCTTCTCGTCCTCGAGAATGGCGGGGTAGCGGCCGCGCAATTCCCAGGTCTGGAAGAACGGCGTCCAGTCAATATAGCGGGCGATATCGGCAAGATCGAAGTCTTCGAAAACCTTGGTTCCCAGGAAGCTCGGCTTGGTTGGCTTGTAACCGGTCCAGTCGACCTTGTGAGCATTTTCACGGGCACGCGACAGCGGCAGGCGCACCTTCTCGGCTTCGCTGCGCGCATGCGCGGCCGCGACCTTGGCATATTCGGTGCGGATATCGGCCACGTAGCCGTCCCGGTTGTCAGGTGACAACAGCGACGACACCACGCCGACTGCGCGGCTGGCATCCGTCACGTAGATCGCCTGGCCCTTGTTATAGCCCGGATGGATCTTCACCGCGGTGTGCACACGGCTCGTCGTCGCGCCGCCGATCAGCAGCGGGATCTCGAAGCCCTGGCGCTCCATTTCGGCCGCCACATGCACCATCTCGTCGAGCGAAGGCGTGATCAGCCCGGAGAGGCCGATGACATCGACCTTCTCGGCAATCGCAGTCTCCAGGATCTTCGTGGCCGGCACCATGACGCCGAGATCGATGATCTCGTAATTGTTGCAGGCGAGCACGACACCAACGATGTTCTTGCCAATATCGTGCACGTCGCCCTTGACGGTCGCCATCAGGATCTTGCCGGCCGACTTCTGCTCGCTGCCCCCATTCAGCCGCTTCTCTTCCTCCATGAAGGGAAGCAGTACGGCAACGGCCTGCTTCATGACGCGGGCGGATTTCACCACCTGCGGCAGGAACATCTTGCCCGAGCCGAAGAGATCGCCGACGACATTCATCCCGGCCATCAGCGGGCCTTCGATGACATGCAGCGGACGCGCAGCCTTTAGTCGCGCTTCTTCGGTGTCGGCCTCGATATATTCGGTAATGCCGTTGACCAGCGAATGCTCAAGACGCTTCTCGACCGGCCATTCACGCCAGGAGAGATCCTGCACACGGCCTTCGCGCGCAGCCCCGCCCCGGAACTTCTCGGCCACCTCAAGCAGGCGCTCGGTGCTGTCAGACCGGCGGTTCAGCACCACGTCTTCGCAGGCTTCGCGCAGCTCGGCATCGATATTGTCATAGACGGCCAGCTGACCGGCATTGACGATGCCCATGTCCATGCCCGCCTGGATGGCGTGATAGAGGAACACGGCATGCATCGCCTCGCGCACCGGCTCGTTGCCGCGGAACGAGAAGGACAGGTTCGAGACGCCGCCCGAAATATGCACCAGCGGCATTTCCTTGCGGATCGTCCGTGTCGCCTCGATGAAATCGACGCCGTAATTGTTGTGCTCCTCGATGCCGGTCGCGACAGCGAAGATGTTCGGATCGAAGATGATGTCCTCGGGCGAGAGCCCCGCCTCTTCGGTCAGCAGCTTGTAGGCGCGGCGGCAGATTTCGACCTTGCGGTCGTAGCTATCGGCCTGCCCGGTTTCGTCGAACGCCATGACAACGACGGCAGCACCGTAGCGATGCAGCAGCTTCGCCTGCGCCAGGAAATTCTCTTCGCCTTCCTTCAGCGAGATCGAATTGACGATCGGCTTGCCCTGAACGCATTTCAGGCCCGACTCGATGATCTGGAACTTCGAACTGTCGATCATCACCGGCACGCGCGCGATATCCGGCTCCGCGGCGATCAGGTTCAGGAACTCGACCATCGCCTTTTCGGAATCGATCAGGCCTTCGTCCATGTTGATGTCGATAACCTGCGCGCCGTTCTCGACCTGGTCGCGGGCCACGTCGAGCGCTGCGGTGTAATCGGCATTGGTGATCAGCTTGCGGAACTTGGCCGAACCCGTGACGTTGGTGCGCTCGCCGACATTGACGAACGGAATGTCCTTGGTCAGCTCGAAGGGCTCGAGGCCCGACAGCGACATGAAGGGGCGATGCTCCGGGATCGGCCGCGGCTTGTACTCGGCAACGGTCTCGGCGATGACGCGGATATGTTCCGGCGTCGAGCCACAGCAGCCGCCGACGATATTGACCAGGCCTTCGTGGGCAAAGCCCTCGATCTGCGCCGCCATCAGCTCCGGCGTTTCGTCATACTGGCCGAACTCGTTCGGCAGGCCGGCATTCGGATAGGCGCAGATGAAGGTGTCGGCAACGCCCGACAGCTCCTGCAGATGCGGACGCATCGCATTGGCGCCGAGCGCGCAGTTGAGACCGATAGTGAATGGATTGGCGTGGCGCACCGAGTTCCAGAAGGCCGACGGCGTCTGGCCCGACAGCGTGCGGCCGGAAAGGTCGGTGATCGTGCCGGAGATCATGACGGGCAGACGGATGCCCTTGGCCTCGAAGCGCTCTTCGCAGGCAAAGATCGCCGCCTTGGCGTTCAGCGTATCGAAGATCGTTTCGATCAGAATGATATCGGCGCCGCCGTCGATCAATCCGTCGATCTGTTCGCCATAGGCGATGCGCAGATCGTCGAAAGAAACGGCGCGATAGCCCGGATTGTTGACGTCGGGCGAAATCGAGGCGGTGCGGTTGGTCGGGCCGATGGCACCGGCCACGAAACGGCGGCGGCCATCTTCGCGTTCGGCGCGGATGGCCGCGCGACGGACGATCTCGGCACCTTCCTTGTTCAGCGCATAAACCTCGCCTTCCATCTCGTAATCGGCCTGCGCGATGCGGGTCGAGGAGAAGGTGTTGGTTTCGAGAATGTCGGCGCCGGCCTTGGCATATTTATAATGGATCTCTTCGATCGCATCCGGCTGGCTGAGGATCAGAAGATCGTTATTGCCCTTCTGGTGGCAGGCGCAGCCGATGAACCGGTCGCCGCGGAACTGGTCCTCGTCATAACCGAGCCCCTGGATCTGCGTGCCCATGGCGCCGTCGAGAACGAGGATGCGTTCGCTGGCAGCTTTCTTCAGCGCTGCGAACACCTCACTGCCGTCGCGTTTTACCCCATCGGGGCCAAAAAGATTGTCGAACACGGGCGGACTCCTTGACGTCGCTAATAACAGGGCGATCAAATCACATAAAGATATCTTTATGTCAATATATGCAGCGCGATTCCGCCATTTGCAAGCCCCGGCGGATGACAGACTCGGCGGACCCCTATATAGGCGTTCCGCAAAGCTTTGTGCACGAATTCGGAGGAGTAGCATGGCACTCGCAACTGGCGGCACCGCCCTCGGCAATTGGACGAACCGCGCCTATCACCGGAACTGGCTTCTCGCCCAGGCAAACGGCCTTTTCGACTTCTTCCAGCACAATTCCATTAACCCGAAGGGCGGCTTCTACGATCTCGATGATCAGGGCAAGCCGCTGGATGCCGAAGGACAGGTGCGCAGCATCCACATCGCCGCCCGCTCCGTGCATTGCTTTACCCTCGGCGCGCTGTTAGGCCGCCCCGGCGCATCCGATGCCGTCGACCACGGCATGGATTATCTCTGGAACCACCACCGCGACCGCAAGAACGGCGGCTATTTCTGGTCTTTGGACAACAACGGCCCTGTCGATTCCAACAAGCAGGGCTATGGCCACGCCTTCGTGCTGCTCGCCGCCTCCGCCGCCAAGACCATCAGCCATCCGCTCGCCGACGGCATGATCGCCGATATCACCGAGGTACTGAACACCCGCTTCTGGGAAGCCAAGCACGGCGCCATCGCCGAAGAGTTCACCGCCGACTGGCAGCCGCTCGATGGCGGCAACTACCGCGGCCAGAATTCCAACATGCATCTGACCGAAGCGCTGATGGCCGCCTTCGAGGCGACCGGCGACCGCGAATACCTGACCAAGGCCGAAAGCATCGCCGATCTCGTCATCCGCCGCGCTGCCGGTTCCGTAGGCTGGCGCGTTGCCGAGCATTTCGGCGCCGATTGGCAGCTCGACAAGAATTACTACCACCCGAACGAGATGTTCCGCCCTGCCGGCACCACGCCCGGCCATTCGCTGGAATGGTGCCGCCTCATCCTGCAGCTCTGGGTGCTCGGCGGCAAGAAGCAGGACTGGATGCCGGAAGCCGCACGCGGCCTGTTCTCACAGTCGATCGCACTCGGCTGGGACAACGACAAGGGCGGCTTCTTCTATACGCTCGACTGGGACGACAAGCCCGCCAAGCGCAACAAGCTCTGGTGGCCGGTCTGCGAGGCAGCCGCTGCGGCACATTTCCTCAACGAGCATCAGCCGAGCGATTTCCACGAGGAAAGCTACCGCAAGGTCTGGAACCTCATCGAGCGCCGCTTCATCGACCACAAGAACGGCGGCTGGCACGAAGAACTGACGGAAGACCTCGTGCCCTCGCACAGCCTCTTCCCCGGCAAGGGCGATATCTACCACGCCCTGCAGGCCTGCCTGATCCCGCTCTTCCCGGCAACCGGCAGCATCACCAAGGGCATCATCGAGGCCGGCGGCAAGATTTGAACGGCATCTGCCATTCCCGCTCCGGCGGGAATGGCTTTCCGGCTTCAGGCAAGCCGCAGCGAATCCAGGTCCTTGGCGAGCATCAGCGCCAGAGCCTCGACCGCGAGATTATGGTCATCGCGCTGCGGCAGGCCCGAAACCGTCACCGCACCGATACAGCCGGTGCCTTTCACAGTAATCGGAAAGCTGCCGCCATGGGCGGCGTAATCGGCGCTCGAAAGCCCGTTGGTCTCGATCGTCTTGCCGTCCGATTTCAGCTTCAGGCCAGAGGCATAACTGCTCTTCGAATAGCGGAAGACCATATTGCGCTTGCGCCTCACCCACTGGACGTTGTCAGGAGTGACGCCCGGCAGCGCCGCATAGAACACCGGCATGGAATGCAGCGACACATCGATCGCCACGCCGAGGCCGCGCTCTGTCGCCAGCTCCTGCAGGAGCTTGCCGAGCTGCCAGGCAGTCGTCAGGTCGAAACTGTCGAAGGCCAGCACCTTCTCCTGCTCGGCAATGCGAACCAGATCGTCCTCGATGGTCATGACAAGCAATCCTCTTCCGAAACAAGCAACCGGAAGAGAACATCCGCAGGCCGCGGAAAAAAGTAAAGCGAAATCGTAGTGATAGCTGTTGGTGCGGCATCGGCGATAGTGGCTGGCGCGGCATCAGCCGCTGCCACATGGAAGCCCTTCGTCAATGCGGCATCGTTACAAGCGCCCCGATGATCTCTTCCGGCCGCATCGGCTCGCTGGCGCGCAGCTTAACCTTGCCGTCGCGGTCGATCAGGATCAGCCCGAACTCGCCCGGCTGCGGACCATCGAGATCCTCGCGCAGTTCGTCGGCATCGAGATCGTGCGGATCGTCGAACAGCGGAAATACCCCGCCGCCGGCGACATTGAAAACCTCGATGTCTTCCTCGATGAAGCGCATATGCGCCTTGCGCAGCAGATCGTCCTGCCTGCTGGCGCGGTCGTCCTCGGCATCGGCAAACACCAGGAGAACACGTTTCTTGCCGGCGAACTGCCTGAGGCATCGCGGCGCCGGCAGTTTATGCGGCGCCGTTCCCATGATTTCCCGTACGAATGATTTCAGCATGATGCCCGTCCTTCCTATCACCATCAACGGCTGGAAGCGTGAGCGGTTCCCGTTGCAGAGATGGGATCGCCGCGAGGCAGCGATCCCGAGCCTTAAAGGCTATTCGCAGGATTCGCGCGCTGCGCGTCCCTCGATGGCGACGACATCGGTCACGCCATTGGCGAGAAGCCGTTTGCGGACGAGAACGCGCATGACGCGCGCCGCCGTCGAAAACGTCATCTGGTCGAGCGGCCCCTCGCCTTCCCAGGGCTTGGTGAGCCGTTCGGTGACGGCGCCGACGATATTCCGCGGCACGATGTCATCGCATTCGCGCATGGCTTCGAACACCATGCTGATCGGCAGGACCTTCCCCTCGAAGGTCACGATCGGTTCCGTGAGTTCCGTATCCCATTCTTCGAAGGCATAGAGCGCCTCGCGAAAGAGTTCCTGAAGGGTGAACGGGGCGTGTCCGTTGTGAAGTGGCGGCAAGGCATTCGTCATGTCTGTCTCCTCTTGGCAGGGATGAAGCCATTTCCTCCTCATCGGCCGGGTATAATGCGGAAAACAGAACTCGGGTTCCCTCGCACGGCCGAATAACACGATCGATTTTATAGTGTAACAGTCGCGTGATAAAGCTATTTATGCCCGGGGCTCTCTGCAAGCGCCTGCCGGAAACAGACAAGCCGTTGATATCGCTCAGGATACCAACGGCCATTTTTTGACATCGGAAAGCGATGTTAGCGCTTACTGCTCGAGCGCGAAGGTGACGCTGACACTGACATTATAGGTATTTTCGCCACCCTGAACCGGCACCGAGGAATCGGCCGCTTCCTTCATCATTGCCGCGCGATAGACCGGCTGCGGCATCGGCCGGCCGCTGTTTTCCGTGATTTCGATGATCCGGCCGAGCTTCACACCAGCCGCCTGCGTCAGCGTCTTCGCCTTCTTCAGCGCCGAGGCGACAGCATCCTTGCGCGCCTCATCGATCACGCCCTCGGGCTTGTCGTTGGTGAAGGAGATATCGCCGCCCTGATTGATGCCGAGCGTCACCGACTGGTCGATGATGGCACCGAGTTTCGAAAGATCGCGAACCCGCACCGTGATGCCGTTCGACACCTGGTAGCCGATCAACTCCGGCTGCTTCGGCTGGCCGTCGCTGCTCTGCGGATACTTATATTGCGGCTGCACCGAAAAGCCCGATGTCTGCAGGTCCTTCTCGGCGATCCCGCCCTTCTTCAAGGCGGTAAGCACGTCTGTCATCGCCTTGTTGTTCTCGTCGAGCGCCTCGCGCGCCGTCTTCGCCTGTTTGACGACCGAGAGATTGATAACCGCCATGTCGGGCGCCACCGAAGACTGCCCATCCCCCGACACGGTGATAACAGCCTCGCGCGGCTTTGAATCATCGGCCAGAGCCGCCGCCGTCACCGGCAAAACGGCCGCTGCCGTCATCAAAAGGCCAAGCACAAGCTTTGTGGAATTCCGCAGCGCCATGATTCACTCCTTGGTTGTCGCTACCCCTTTCCCTTCTTTGGCGTTTGATTGTGAAGCTATTGCGGCAACGTCTTGTCGCTGCATCCGAATTACGCTAGAGCGAAACCGCTGCGGGGAACCATTGCCCCAAAGCAGCGCAGACACCTGCGCCAGGGCCTGTAGCTCAATGGTTAGAGCCGGCGGCTCATAACCGCTTGGTTGGGGGTTCGAGTCCCTCCGGGCCCACCATCGACCTTATCAGAGTTTGATTTTTCTAACTTTTTGAGTTTATGGTGGTTTTTGAAACGTACTGTTACACACAAGTGTTACACATATGGCTTGGAAGTCAATTTCTCCCGACAAGTACCTATACCTTCGTGGACGCTGTTTTTACGTGCGGAGAAGGGTCCCAACGGAACTTAGGAACGCCATCGGGAAGGAGTTTCTAATCACCAGTTTGAAGACATCGGACTTCAAACAAGCCTCCCGACTGGCGACATTCATCAACGCAGACCACCAGAAGCTATTGGATGCGGCTTCTGGACGGCTTTATCCACCGGAAAATAGCCGAAAGCTGGACGACCTTTCTGCCGATGAAATTGAGAAGATCGTCATAGACTGGTTCTCAAACACCTACGTGGCACGAGCCAACTATTTCGCGGGTGGTGATCTCTATGAGCCAGAGCCGGAGGAAGTTGAAGATAAGGGGGAGCTTGAAGAGCGGCGATTAAAGGCAGTCAAGGAACTACAGCTTCTATCTCTACAGTCGCATCCCATGCATGATCCCCTTCTCCGGCGGACCATCCAGCTAATTGCTCAAAGAAATGGATTGGCCACTCGAAGGACGAAGAAAGACGCTTTGACCTTTAGGGTGGAACTTGTCGCCAACGTTGCTGGCTGGAAATACCGCTTCTTTTTCGATCTTGTCCGGCGGGCCGCTGTCGAACTAGGCCCTGCACTCATAAACGGGGTTCACACGCGGGCATGGCTTTGATTCAATGAGGCTTTGATTTGGAGGCCTCAGATGACCCGTCGCCGGTTCGACCTGACTGATTTCGAATGGAGCATTATCCAGCCGCTTCTTCCTAACAA